>JBFWIM010000031.1:0-16329 GCA_050255995.1 Intestinibacillus sp. | reverse complement strand
ATTATTAATTGGATGTTCGCACATACGTTTTCGCCCCATCTTTTTTTACCATCTGCCGATATAGCCCATACAGACGCTTGCGGTGGTGAAACAGAACCGCAAGCACGCCGCCCGGACGCATGGCAACCACCAGCTTTACTTTCCAGCGTGTAGCGGCGGACTCAAAATCACCGTCTACCGCAATATGGCAGGTTTTCATATTAAAATTCTGCTCCAAAAATGGCAAAATCATACCTGTTGCCGCCGCAGAATAACCAAGCAGCAATCCGGTACGCGCAGCGTCTCCGGTGCCGATTATAACCTGAACCCAGACAGTCTCAATGAAGAGCCTGTCCCTCATATGACCCAGAATCTCAAAAAGCAGATCGAGCACATCGGCAAAATCCACATTTTCCATGGAGAACGCCCCTTGCCGAGGTTCCTGCACCTCCGGCCTTTCTTCTTTGACCGGGGGCTTCCGCTTTCGAAGCGCTTCCGGCAGCGGCCAGATTTTAAGGCGCAGCGGTCCCAAGCCAACCCGCAGCTCGACCGCGCCGTTCTCTCCCCGGAAATCCACCCGCGCGCGCGCCGGTAACACGAATAAGCCGATCAGCAGCAGCAAAACCAGCAGCGCCAACAGAACAAAACCAATGATTTTCAAAACGATCATGTTTTCCCGCCCGCCTCAGGCTTAGCACCTCCCGTCGGCTCTTCAAATGCAAGCCGGAGTTGCTCGCCTTCCGTACCGGTCAGTTCCGGCAGTGAGGGCAACTCCTCCAGGCTGGATATGGAAATTGTGCGCAGGAAAGCCGGTGTTGTGCGGAACAGCACAGGACGTCCGGGTACGTCCAGCCGCCCGTACTCCTCAATGAGCCCCTTCTCCACCAGAGAAGCGACCGTGCCCGAGCTGTCCACGCCGCGAACCTGTTCAATAAACGCACGGGTCACGGGCTGACGATACGCCACAATAGACAGTACCTCAAGAGAAGCCGGGCTGAGTGAGGGCGGCCTCCGGCTTTCGGTTGCACGGCGGACATAATCGGCATAGTCGGGACGGCTGCAAAGCTGCACCTTGTTTTCCATGCGCGCCAGCATGATGCCGCACCGCTCAAAGTCATACCGGTCGGCCAGCGCCTGCACTGCGCGGAGCACGCTGTCTCTGTCTGTTTCCAGCACGTTCTCCAGCCGCTCCAGTGCGACGGCGTCTCCCGCCGCAAACAGTATTGCCTCAATAATGGCTTCTGTGGTTTCGATCCCGTTCATGCGTCCTCCCGCGGCGCTTCCGCCAGAATCAGTTCGGTCTCCTCTCCCTCCCCCGCGATACGCACGCGCCGCGTTTTGGACAGCTCCAGTACGGCAAGAAAGGTCGCCACAATTTCCGATCGGCTGCCCGCATCGTCGAACAGACGGGCAAACCGAAGCCGGGCGTTTGTGAGAAATTTTTTCAGGATAACCGTAATTTTGCCGCTGACCGGCACCGGATCGTGCCCGACGATGCCGGAAAATGCACTGACCGGCGGAGGCAGCCGGCGCTGCGCCCTTTGCAGCATCGCCCGCGCCGCGCGTGCCAGGTCGTCGGGCTTATGCCGGTATTCGACCGGCCGCGAACGGTCGCGCGGCTCCGGGCCTTTTACGAAAATATCGCGGCCCAGATCGGTCTGCCGGCGAAAATACGGCGTGATTTCCCTGATACGCTGGTATTCCAGCAACAATTCGACCAGCTCTGCGCGTGGATCCTCCTCGGCGTCATCCTCGTAGGACGGCAGCAGCATTTTAGACTTGATGTAAACCAGCTGCGCCGCCATGGCAATAAAATCGCCCGCCACATCCATATCCATCGTGCGCGCCCGATCAAGTACCTCCATGTACTGGTCCAGTATCTCTGCAATCGGAATATCGTAAATGCTGACCTTGTTTTTGCCGATCAGGTGGAGCAGCAGGTCAAGCGGTCCCTCAAAGTTCTCCAGCCGAAAGGTCATTTCCACGCAGAACGCCCTCCTTCATCCCACGAATTACCCAAACAGCATAGCCGCCAGCGAGTACACAGCGGTATCCGCCCAGTTGATCAACAGATCCAGGCCGCCAAACCACAGCACGACGATCAGTGCCAGCATAATAATGCTTTGATACTTCCGGCAAAAATTGTTGAAGCGCACTTCGTATTTGTAGGGCAGAAGCGCGTCAAGAATACGCGAGCCGTCAAGCGGATACACCGGAATGAGATTAAAGACACCGAGACCAACCGACAGGATTGCACTGTAGCCGACAAACGTCAGCACGACCAGCAGAAAGACCTCCATGCCGCCAAGCCCCAGCTGACCGGATATCAGCAGCGTGAGCAGCCACACCGGACCGAACGCTCCAAAGGTAAAAATCTGCCCGCCAATCAGCACGCGTCCCAAAAGCAGATACAATGCAAACATGAGGAACGCCAGAATGAAGTTTGAAAGCGGGCCCGCAAGCGCCGTAAGCGCCATGCCCGCGCGCCGGTTGCGGAAATTCGTAATATTCACCGGCACAGGGCGCGCCCAGCCAAAGCCGAAAAGCAGCATGCACAGAAAACCCATCGGGTCGATGTGCGCCGTCGGATTCAGTGAAAGCCGCCCCTCGTCCCGTGCGGTGCGGTCACCCATTGCATAGGCTGCCAAACCGTGGCTTGCTTCATGCACGGACAAACACAGCAAAATGGCAGGCAGGGAAAGCACCAGGCCGATTACGGCGCTGCTCAGGCTGCCGCTGGACAAAAGACGAAAAAGCAAGGTAAAGCCCTCCGGTAAACCAAATATGGTTATAGTATACCGTTTTTTGCCTTCAAAAACAAGTGTCGCCAGGAAATTAACAATTCAGACATGAAAAGGGACGGATTTTCATCCGTCCCATGCTTTTTATTGCTTTTTAATTTTTTGAATGACCAGCACAATCAAGGCGACGAGCAGAACAAGCAGCGCAAGTCCAATCAGCGTGTTGAGCACTGTAACGAACAATTCCCAGCCGGAAAATCCCGTGTCACTAAGAAAAACACGCTCACTGTTCATACTCAGATGCCAAGCTCCGCCTTCAAAACCGCGATCATCTCCTGATACTCTTCGTCCTTCAGAAATACCGGATTGTCATTGCCGATGGCAAAGCTGCCGCCGAACTCAAAGCCGCCCTCATACTTCGGAACAATGTGGAAGTGCAGATGCGGGTTGGTATCGCCGTAGGAGCCCAGATTGAGTTTGGTGCAGCCCCACAGCTTTTTAATCGCGCCGGATGCCGCGGCGAGATCGGCGCAGAAGTCGTTCCGCTCCTGCTCGCCGCACTCGCACAGCTCTTTTTTATGCGTGCCGAGCGCCAGCGCGCAGCGGCCCTTGTGCGCCTGATCCTTAAACAGATACAGCGTGCCGGCCTTCATTTTGCCGACCTCCAACATCAGATTTTCGCGCCCCTCATGGTGCGCTTCACAGTAAAAGCAGCCTGTTGCCATTTTTACATCCACTCCTTTGATTTCCTATACTTTCTTCAATCAGCCAAAAGGCCTGCATATTTAGTATACACGTCCGCCAAAAAAAATTCCAGTCTTTTTCAATCGGCGGCTGCATATAAATTAGTGTCCCATGCGGGCACATAGGGGTGGTGGCGCAGATACAACCGGTATGCCGGGCACAGTTCGTGTACAAGCAGCGGCAGGTCAAAGAGATCCTCGTTCCGGTGGTAAGCCGCGATGTTCAGCTTTGGACGGCAGCGCCGAATGGTCTCCCGCGCCCCTTCGAGCGCGTGCCGCTCCGCGCCTTCCACATCCATTTTAAGCAGCGTACAGGGCGCGCCGCTCAATACGCTGTCTACCGCGCGCATTGGCGTTCTGATTCCCGCCGCAGCCAGCGCGGAGTTGCGCCCCGCCCGCGCGGCGAAGGCCATGGCGGTATCCTCGTTCCATGCACCCGCGTGCAGGACGGCTGCACGTCCGCCAAGCGCGTCGTCCACGTACTTTTGCAGCTTTTTACAGTTCTTGCGGTCAGGCTCAAGCGCCGTTATCGATGCATACTGCCCGCCCGTATAGGCAAGCAGCTCGCGGATGGTGTCGCCATTGTACGCGCCCAAATCCACAAAATGCTCACGCGCGCCGGGGCAAAGAATCGCCCGGAACGCTTCATCTTTTCCGGTCTCGCAGCGGCGAAGAAAGGACAGCCTTCCGGTCAGTTTGAAGGCCACCGTGTCTGCAAAGACCCGGCGCGAGGTCTCGTCTGACAGCATTCCATAGGCGCGGCTCAGTTCATCCGCATGCCGGACGGTAAAGTCCCGATCAAACAGCCCCTCCCCCGCAACCGGGACGTCGGGCGCTGCCACATCGTATTGCCGGTCAAGCTCGTACATCTTTTCCAGCACCTCCGGCCGCTGACTGGCGAACGCGATGACAATGGCGATATCCGGTCCCAGCCGCGCAGTCACCTGGGAGAGCCGTTCCACCGGAAACCCCATAAAACTGTGTCCACGGACAAATTCATCGCTTGCAAATACTGCGGAAGCCCGAATACCATACTGTTCAAATACCCGCAGGATCTTCTGCGCGCCGTCCCCCATGCCGTAAAGCGCAATCGGACGTGCCTCCCGGCGCAGCCGCTGCCATACGTCTTCCTCTATATATTCCCAATCCAAAATTCCCACTCCAAGCATAAAAGATGCTTTTATTATACTGTTTCTTTACCCAAAATGCAAAGCATCCGCTTTTATTAAACAGCCTTTCGCGGAAATAACTATTGTGATTCTTCGGGAACCCATCTATAATAGAGATAGCAAAACCTGTAATTTATAAAGGAGCGTGCGCCACATGGAAAATGAAAAGAAACCGCCCAGCATTCTGGATCTTGACCCTGGAAAGCTGCGCGAATTGGACGGCGTAGTGCTCGACCTGGACAGCTACGCCAAGCATTGCCCGGCGCCGCTGCCGTCCACAGCCGATTGTTCTCCCAGTCAGGCGCCTCATTTGTCCGAACCGGTACACGTCGGCTGGTACCGCACAGAGGATACGACGGCTTACCCGGTCATGGAGCGGTATGTGTACATAGGCGGCTCAGGTTCCGGCTCGTATTTGGGCTCGTATCGCACGTCCTACATTTTCTCCTCCGGTTCCGGCTCCCGGGTGACATCCGGCTCCGGCATTTTCAGCGTCGGCGGATACGGTTTGGAGCTGATTTGAGATGTTTGCCTTTCATGTGAACTGGACACGCCCATTCATCGTACGCAATCCGGACAAGCCATACGCCGTGGAACCCTTTGAGCTGCTGACCACCATGCTCTCCGCTTTGGAATGGCGAGCCATGGGCGGTGAAATCGCAATGGCAACCGATGCGCTAGGCGCAGCATACTATGCCTCCCTTGGGCTGTCACCCCTATGGAACGGCGGCGTGCGCGCGGTTTTAGAAGGCCTTATCCCGAATACGGTTTCGCCGTTTGCCTTCTGGGCCGCCGGTAAGCTCTATGCGCTGCAGCAAATGCCCGTCCCCTGCGTCATGATCGACACCGACTTCATCCTCTGGAAGCCGATCGACGCCCGGTGCGCGGACGCGGACGTTGCGACCATCCACCGCGAGGAGCTCTGTCCCGATATATATCCGGGTCCGGAGCACTTTCATGTGGCGCCCGGTTTTGACCTTTCCACACTGGACTGGACGGTGCTGCCCTGCAACACCGCGCTCGCCTATTTCGGCAGCCGGGATTTCAAGCAGCTTTACACTGACCGGGCAATCTCCTTTATGGAACACGCGCCGGATGCAGACGACCCCTTGACCTACATGGTCTTTGCGGAGCAGCGTCTGCTTGCCATGTGCGCTTCGGAAGCCGGGGCGCGCCTTGTAAATCTGGCCGGTCTGGATGCGCTGTTTGGCTCCGAACAGCGAGCGTACACCCATGTATGGGGTTATAAGCAGCAAATGCGGGACGACCCTGCCGCCTATCATGCGTTTTGCCGCCGCTGTGCCGCCCGCCTCACGCGTGACTTCCCCGAATTTGCTGAAATTGCGGCTGCCTTGCCCTCTTTGCGCATGTATTTTTAACGAATAAAAAACCCGGACATTTCTTTCAAGAAACGTCCGGGTTTTGCTTTCAAAATAATTACTGATTGCGCGTGAGCAAATTCTCTTCCACAAGATGCGCTGCATGGCGAATGCAACCCTCGCAGGAACACTTGATCGGTTCCGCTTTAATGTCCTTGCATAGCAACGCGCCGGCCGTATCCTCAAACTGCGCGGCAAGGTCGCGTGCTTTCTTATAGGTTGCGCCCTTTGTCGTACCCGGAACCTCAATTCCGCCGCTGTTCTCAAGCCCTGCCAGCATAAGCGCACCGGTCAGCGCGCCGCATACGTTCTGCTGTCCCATACCCAGGCCAAAGCCCTCCGCCATTTTGTAAGCCGTCTGCTCGTCCACGCCAAACAGGTCGCAATAAGTGCAAGCCACCGCCTGCGCACAGTTGTAACCCTTTTTGTGGCGGTCAATCGTCTGTTGTACTCTGCTTTCCATGAGCGAACCTTCTTCTCTAATTTTCTAGTTAATATTTATGCGTATCAAAATACGCCAGTATCGCATTGTAGAGCGCCTGCGCTTCGGCCTGCTGTTCCTCCGCGGAATCTATTTTGGCTGCGTCCGACGCGTTATCCAGGAAACTGAACTCACTCAGAATACCCGGCACGCCGAATTCAGACGGGACGCGAACCATATAAAGATTCTGCGTCTTGACGCCGCGGCTGCTCTGTCCCAGCTTCAAATATTCCGCAATGATCAGATTGCCCAGGTCGCGGCTTGCGCCCGTGGGATCCTGCGCGTCGGTTTGCACATATACCTCCGCGCCGACGGCTCCTCCGCCGTTGTGGTGGATGCTTACGGATAGGTCAAAGTTATATTTGGCCATTTTTTCCCGGACAAAGGAGATGCGGTCGTTTCCTGAGAGCGTGGTGGACAGATCGTTCACCGTCATCACGACATGAACGCCGGCTGCTTCCAGCAGGTCGCGCAGCCGCTGCGTCACGGACAGATTAACCGCCTTTTCCTGCAGTCCATTCCCCACCACGCCAGGGTCGGCGCCGCCGTGCCCGGAGTCCAGCAACACGGTCATTACGCCGTCAATCCGCTGTGCGTCCGCGCTGCCGGAACTACCGCCGGAACCTGTATTTTCGCTGTCATCTGCGTCGCCTTTCGCTGTCCACATTGCGTAAAGCGTAACATTCTGCGCTACAGTATCCGTATTGAATACCCACGGCGTGTAGCAGCCGCTTTCTATGTACCAACCGCCAAAGACATAGCCGTCGGCAGTCGGTGCGGTCGGCGCGGAGATTTTTGAGCCCGTGGTCACACCGGTCTTTGTGCTGACCTGCGAACCGTGGCCGTTCATGTCAAACGTGACCGTATAGGTCTTAACCCACTTGGCATACAGCGTCACATCAGCAGTAACCGTATCTTTCGCAAAGTTCCAAACCGTTTCGCAGGCGCTGTCCTTGTACCAGCCGCTGAACGCATAGCCGGTTGCCGTCGGCGCGGTCGGCGCGCTGATGTTGCTGCCTTCCTCAACGTCCTGCTTGGGGGAAATCTGGGTGCCGTGGCCGTTCATATTGAACGTGACGGTGTAACGGCTCAGCGCCTGCTCCGGGCTTTCTATCAGAATAACGCGGTTTGTTGCGTCATAGTCCACAGTAAACCCCAGCTTTTCACCAATATCGCGCAGGCGAAAATAGTTGTTTCCGTCGATGTTGTAGGCGGTCATGGCGACTGCCGTGCCGTTAACCATCACCCTGGCGTTGGATTCACGGATTGTGGGCTTCGAGGCAACTCCGGACAGTTCCCCGCCAACCTTCTGGTAAGCTTTTTCAGTCGTCAGGGTGATGCTGCTGCTGGCGGCCTCCCACCCAACGCTGAACTGCGCTGCTTTCCCATTCATGAGATAGGCGATATCACGCAGTTTAAAATAGTTTTCATCATTGATGTTGTAGCCTGCAGGATTGACCGCGCTGCCATCCAGTTTGATGGCGTTCGCCGTCACGGAGAGCTTATGTATCGGCGGCGAGGACGTGGTCGCCGCGAACGTTGTCGCCGTGGCGGTCACTCCCCCAGCCTCCGGATCGGGAATCCCCGCGGCCTGCACCCCTATGCTCAGCATCAGCGCTGCCGTCACGGATAAAATGCAAAATTTATGTGAAATACGCATAATTCAAACTTCCTTTATGTCAAAAACGGTAAATACTACACACTATTTGTATTATAGCATTACCATTTGGCAAAATCAAGGCAAGTCACCGTAACCTCACACAATTGTAATATTAACGTTCAATTTCCTCAACATGCAAGCATTGCCGCACCGATGATGCCTGCATCGTTCCCCAGCGCGCCCAGCACAATCTCCGCTTGCCTGCAATCCGCCTGCATCAGGTCACGTTTGACCAAAGCGCGCACAGGTGCGAGCAGTTTATCCCCGTAGCCCGCGAGCCCGCCGCCGATCACAACCTTTTCGGGCTGCAAAATGGCGATCATGTTGTTAATACCGCAGGCCAGGTAGCCGACGTATTTTTGAAACACTGCATCGGCCAGTATGTCGCCTGCGTCGCGCGCGTCACACACCATTTTGGCCATCAGCCGTCCGCCGTTTTCTGCCGCCATCGCGTTGAGCAAACTTTCCCCGCCGCGCGCCAATTCGTCCTTTGCCAGCCGGATCATGCCGGTTGCGGAGGCATACGTCTCCCAGCAGCCGCGTCGTCCGCAGTTGCACTGCGCACCGTTGTACTCCACCACCATATGGCCGATTTCCCCGGCAATACCGTTTTCGCCGATGTAGAGCTTGCCATCCAGAATGAGTCCGCCTCCCAGACCGGTTCCGAGCGTAATCATGACCATGTTACGCACGCCCCGCCCTGCGCCGCCGATATACTCCCCCAGTGCCGCGCAGTTCGCATCGTTATCCAGATAAACAGGACACGTGAATTCCGGTGTGAATGCATGGCCGAAGGAGACCTCATTCATTCTCAGATTGGTGCCGAATGTGAGCGTGCAGGTGGATTTATCAAAAGAGCCGGGCACACCGATGCCGACCTGGCACACCGCTTCCGGCTTTACGCCCTGATCCTCACAAACTGCCAGCGCCAACCTGTGCATGTCGGCCAGCAGCCCGTCCGCATCCCCGGTTCTGGTGGGCGTGCTACGCTTGCCAAGCAATTCGCCCGTATCCGTGCACAGGCCAACGACCGTATTGGTGCCGCCAAGATCCACGCCGATTTTCATCCTGTGTTCCTCCTTCGATCAAAAAGGCCGCGACTGGTTCGCCGCGGCTCTCTTCGTTTTCTGTTTAGCCGCCGAACTCCTTGAGCATACGGTCCTGCAGCTCCTTCGCCGCATTGTAGCCCATCTTTTTATGACGGTTATTCATTGCGGCAACTTCGATGATGACGGCGAGGTTTCGACCCGGCTTGACCGGAATCGTCAGCGAGGGAATGGAAATATCCAAAATGCTTGTAGTCTGAGATTCCAGACCCAGGCGGTCATATTGTTTGCCCTCTTCCCACGCCTCCAGATTGATGATCAGCTCAACTTTTTCGGTCAGCTTAACCGCACCCATACCGAAAATGCGGCGCACGTCGACGATGCCAATGCCGCGCAGCTCAATGAAGTGACGGATCACCTCGGGCGCGGTGCCAACCAGCGTTTTGTCCGATACGCGCTTAATCTCAACGGCGTCATCCGCAATCAAACGGTGTCCGCGCTTGACAAGCTCTATGGCGGTTTCGGATTTGCCAACGCCGCTGTCGCCCAGCAGAAGTACACCCTCGCCGTAAATCTCAACCAGAACACCGTGCAGCGTGATGCGCGGCGCCAATTTGACCTTCAGAGACGCCACCATTGAGTTCATAATCGTCGAAGTGAATTCGTTTGTACGCAAAAGCGGGATATTATGCTGCTTCGCTGCTTCCAGGCACTCCGGAAACACGTCAATATTACGTGAAATAATCATCGCTGGAATTTGGGTCGCAAACAGCTTGTCAAAGCAGGCAAACCGCTTTTCAGGCGTAAACCGCTCGACAAAAGTCGTCTCCACCTTGCCCATGATCTGGATACGGTTGGGATCAAAGTAATCAAAGAAGCCCGCAAGCTGCAGGCCCGGACGGTTGATATCGTCCTTTGTGATTTCTATTTTATCGAAGCCGTCCGGCCCGTAAAGCACTTCAAAGCCGAATTCCTGTATCAGCTCGCCAAGACTCACGCTAAATTCCTTAAGCTGCATATTTTTACCTCCTGGCTTTCGCAAAGTTATGCATTCATTATATCGCAAGAAGCCCCGTTTATCAATCCAAACTCCCTTCATGACCCGTTTTTTTCCTTGCTTCAATTTTTTTATCGGTTTCGCTTGCAAAGCGGAAACAGATGTGCTATCATAATATGCGTTACTCAATGCCGACAGATAAGGAGGTGCAGGAAAATGGCAAAGTGCGATATTTGCGGCAAGGGCGTTACCTTTGGTATTAAGGTCTCCCATTCCCATAGACGTTCCAACAGAACCTGGAAGCCCAACGTTCGTCGTGTAAAGGCTCTGGTGGATGGTACTCCCCGCCATGTCAACGTATGTACTCGGTGCCTCCGCTCCGGCAAGGTTGCCCGCGCGATCTAATGATATTTGCGTGCATATTTTGATTTTAAAAAGCTCTCCGCTCGTGCGGAGAGCTTTTTTATTGCTATAAAAAGATTTCTTCGAACAAAAGCGCAGGCTAAGCTATGTGTCTGCCTGCGCTTTTTATGTACTTATTGCTTTGCCAGCCGCTCTTCCAGCATTTTTTTGCGTTCCTCATACCCCGGCTTACCAAGCAGGGCAAACATATTCTTTTTATAGTCCTCAACGCCCGGCTGGTTGAAGGGGTTGACGCCGAGCAGATATCCGGACAGGCCGCAAGCCTTTTCAAAAAAATAAACCAGATAGCCAAAATGATATTCGTCGGCGCGGTCTATCTCAAACACGATATTCGCCGTGCCGCCGTCCACATGCGCCATCAGCGTACCTTCATACGCTTTGCGGTTCACGTATTGGATGGACTTGCCCGCAAGGTAGTTCAGTCCGTCGATATCCTCCGGCTCCGCCTGAATATAGGATTCCGTACGCGGCTGCTTGACCCAGATTACAGTCTCAAACAGGCTGCGGGTGCCGTCCTGAATGAATTGGCCGACGGAATGCAGATCGGTGGAGAAATTAGCCGAAACCGGGAACAGGCCTTTGTGCTCCTTGCCCTCACTCTCCGCGAACAGCTGTTTAAACCACTCCCCAAGCATCATGAGTGCGGGCTCGTAGTTGACAAGCACCTCAATATTGATGCCCTTGCGGTACAGGATGTTGCGCATTGCGACATACTGAAGACAGTCATTCTGGTTGATATCATTGGTCTCATACTTTACCAGCGCTTCCTGCGCGCCGCGCATCACCTCATCGATATCCAGACCGGCCACCGCCATAGGCAGCAGGCCAACCGCCGTCAGCACAGAGAAACGGCCGCCAATGTCGTCCGGCACCACAAAAGTTTCATATCCCTTAGCGGTGGAAAGCTCCTTGAGGGAGCCCTTCGCGCGGTCGGTCGTGGCAAAGATGCGGTCTTTCGCGCCCTCCTCGCCGTATTTCTTCTCAATAAGCTCTTTAAAAATACGGAAAGCAATGGCAGGTTCCGTCGTACGCCCGGACTTGGAAATCACATTGATGCAGAAATCACGGTCGCCTACAATTTCAATAATATCATTCAGGTAGGAGGAACTGACATTGTTGCCGACAAAGTAAATGTCCGGAACATTCTTTTTCGGCCTGTTATTATAATGCTGTCCTTTGACAAATTCGATCGCCGCACGCGAACCGAGATACGAGCCGCCGATGCCTATGACGATCAGCACATCGCACATGCCTTGAATTTTTTTTGCTGTCCCCTTAATCCGCGCGAATTCCTCGCGGTCATAGTCGTTCGGCAAATTCACCCACCCGAGATAGTCATGCCCGGCACCGGTCTTGGTTTTAAGCCACTCGTTGCACATATTAATCATCAAACTGATGTTACAGATCTCATCCGTATTGATAAATGGACGGATGCCTGTCAGTTTCAACTCCATTGCCATTGTTTCCACCTCTTCTATTGATACAAGCCCAAAGCCATGGTTATATTATACCATAATAACCTGTATTTTCAAGCCTTTCACATACCTTTTGCATAAAAAATACAGCCAACTCTTCGTCAGAATTGGCTGTATTGTCCTATAATAGTTAATAAATTGGGAAATTCTTACAAATTTCGCGTACACCTGCACGGATAATATCCGCTTTTGCATCAAAATCCGTCGCAGTTTGCCATACAAATTCCGCAATGCGGAGCATCTCCGGCTCCTTAAAACCGCGCGTTGTGACGGCAGGCGTACCAATACGCATACCGCTGGTAACGAACGGGCTCTCCGGATCGTTGGGAATCGTGTTTTTGTTGGCGGTGATATACACTTCATCCAGACGGCGCTGCAGCTCTTTGCCGGTAACGCCTGCCTTGCGCAGATCGACCAGCATGAGGTGATTGTCCGTGCCGCCGGAAACCAGATCAAAGCCCTGCTTCATCAGCGCTTCGGCAAGCACCGCAGCGTTGGTGACCACCTGCTTCTGGTAGGCCTTGAATTCCGGCTGAAGCGCCTCGTGGAAGCAAACCGCCTTGGAGGCGATTACGTGCATAAGCGGACCACCCTGGGTGCCCGGGAAAATCGCCTTATCAATCTTCTTCGCCAGATCCTCATTGTTCGTAAGGATTACGCCGCCGCGCGGGCCGCGCAGAGTTTTATGGGTGGTAGTAGTGACAACGTCGGCATAAGGCATCGGGTTCATATGCAGACCTGCGGCAATCAGACCGGCAATATGTGCCATATCTACGAAAAAGTATGCGCCGACTTCGTGCGCAATATCGGCAAAAATATCAAAACGGATGGCACGCGGGTATGCGGAAGCGCCGGCGATGATCATCTTGGGCTTTTCCTTTTTGGCAAGCTCACGCAGCGCGTCATAGTCGATATGACCGTTGTCGTCCACGCCGTAAGGAACAATACGGTACAGAAGGCCGGACTGGTTCACCGGGCTGCCGTGCGTCAGGTGGCCGCCATTGTCCAGGCTCATACCCAGCACGGTATCGCCCGGCTGGCACAGCGCCTGATACACAGCCATGTTCGCCTGCGCGCCGGAGTGCGGCTGCACGTTGGCAAAACCTGCGCCAAAGAGCTTGCAAACGCGCTCAATCGCAAGGCGCTCCACCACATCCACACACTCGCAGCCGCCGTAGTAGCGCTTTCCCGGATAGCCTTCAGCGTATTTGTTGGTCAATACCGTGCCCATTGCGGCCATTACCGCCGGGGAGACAATATTCTCCGAAGCGATCAGTTCAATGTTGCGGCACTGGCGGTCATATTCCGCTTGGATGGCTTCGCCGATTTGCGGATCAAACCGCTTAATATAATTCATCGCTTCGCACACCATGTTTTCAGCCTCCGTTATTTTGTCAAAATTATTAAAAGTTTTTGCTATTTATATTAAACCAATTATACAATCCTTTTGCAATCTGTTATACATACGAAAAAAAACCGGAAACAAAGTAGACTTCTGGTTATTGTGACAATGTCATTTTCATTTTCACTCAAGTGTGGTATAATTAACGCGAAAACACGCAAAATAAGGAGATTTTATATATGACGAAAAAAGAACGTGCGGCTTCTGTAACCGCACTGCTCAAAGAGGCGTACCCGGATGCGGTCTGCGCCCTTGAATATCAAAAAGATTATGAACTGCTGTTTGCCACGCGGCTGTCGGCACAATGTACCGACGCACGTGTAAACCTCGTCACCAAAGACCTTTTTGCTAATTTTCCAACACTGCAAAGCTTTGCGGATGCACCCGTCGAGGACATTGAGGAAGGCATCCGAACCTGCGGCCTGTTCCATACCAAGGCACGGGATATTAAGGCCGCGGCGCAGATGCTGTTACTCGAATTTGGCGGAAAGGTGCCGGACACCATGGCGGATCTGCTGCGCCTGCCGGGCGTCGGCCGCAAGACGGCCAACCTGGTTCTCGGTGACATTTACGGGCAGCCCGCTGTGGTGACCGACACCCATTGCATCCGCCTGTCAAACCGCCTGGGGCTGGTCAAAAACCTCAAGGATCCCGTCAAGGTTGAAACGGAACTGCGCAAGCTTCTGGATCCCAGGGAGTCCTCCGATTTCTGTCATCGTCTGGTGCTGCACGGGCGCGAGGTCTGCACCGCCCGAAGCCCGCGTTGTCAGGCCTGCTGTCTGGCGCCTGTGTGCGCTTCCTTTCCGATCGGCGGTACAAAATAAATTTTAAAATGAGAAAGGCGTGAAACAAATGTTTCACGCCTTTTCTGATGCTTCCGTTTCTGTCCCAATCACCTGTATCAGTATCCGGCGCAGCTCGGCCGTCGGCTGAAAACGAAGCTTTAGCGCACGCCCATATCCATCGTGATAATACAGTGTGCAGCAATCCCAAAACCGGCCGCGCAGCGTGGCGCAGCAATTTTCAGCCAGGCTGCCCCATGGGCAGTACCCAACCGTGGCGTTGCGGTCATGCAGCCCATCAATGCAGTCCTGCGCAATCACCAGACGATAGTCCTTCACCCGGTCGCTGCGGCGCACCACAAGCTCGCCGCTGAACCACATGTACTCCATACCGACGCGGGTATACCGCCACGTCAACGCCGCAACAGCCAGTATTACGACGACCAGCCAGATGAAGGTCCATTCCGGCCAGCCCTGTGTGCGCACAAGGGTATATGCCGTGCTGTACAGGATCAGCGCACAGGAGAGTATTGCGACCATCGGCATAAGCGGCCCCCGGGCGCCGATACACTGTTGCTTATACATCTCCGTCTTCCTTCTTTCCATCGATTTGGCAGTCCACAAACGCAGGCAGATTGCGCTGGTAAATGCGCAGCAGCCCCTCCAGTGTGAGGTTACTGTCCACCGCGTCGATCATTGGGCAGTATTCCGCCATCATGCGCCCCATCCCGCCGGTTGCGACAACATGCACCCCGCCGCGCATCTCCTCTTTCATGTCGCTGATAATACCGGTCAGCGCGCCGACATAGCCTCGCACCGCACCGGATTGCATGCTTTGCACCGTGTTGCGCCCGATCGCCTTCTCAGGCCGGACAATCTCGACACGCGGCAGCTTGGCCGCCTTCATGAACAGCGCCTCCATTGCGACCTTAATGCCGGGAAAGATCACGCCGCCCAGATAAGCGCCTTCTTCATCAATCGCGTCAAAGGTCGTAGCAGTACCGATATCGACGATAATCAGCGGCTTTCCGTACCGTTCCACTGCCGAAACCGCGTTGACCAGCCGGTCGACGCCGACCTCCCGCGGGTTCTGGTACTTATTCACGATACCGGTATCCACGTCCTCCCCCACAATTTGAGGGCGAAGACCGATGTATTTTCGTATTGCGTTCGTCAGCGAGTACATGACCGGGGGCACGACAGAACCGATGATGACCGCGCTGGTCTTTTTGGGATCCAGGCCCTGAAAATGATAGTATTGCAAAATCTGCATGCCCAGCTCATCCGAAGTCCGGCCGCCGTTTGTCGAAATGCGGAAGGAGCCACGCAGTTCCTCTCCGTCATACAATCCGAACACCATATTAGTGTTACCCACATCGATTGCCAAAAGCATCTTTCATATCCACCCTGTCGTTATTTCGTTGCCCCGGTGAGGCTGTCCGTTTTCTTCCAGCATGTCGACCTCCAGCAGTCTGCCGTTATCGGCTGCGAGGCGCAGATAGCTTGCCGGACCGCCGCGCGGCAGGCTGATGCTTCCCGGATTCAGGAGCAGCACGCCGTCCTCCTCTGCATGGAACACGCGGTGCGTGTGTCCGAACATTGCAACTGTGCAGCCGGCCTCGCGTGCCCGGCGCGGCAGCACTCCCCGTGAAGAGCGGCTCACCCGTTCCTGGTGCCCATGCGTCAGATAGATCCGCACGCCGCCCAGTGAAACAACCGCACTAAAAGATGCGTCCTGTTCAAAATCGTTATTGCCGCGCACATACAGCACCGCGAGGTTCGGATAGCTGCGAACCAGGTCACGCGCATCCTCGACGCAATCCCCCAGGTGGATTACCGTATCCGGGGACTCCCGCTCAATTGCGTCATACATTCCGAGCGTTCGCCTGTGCGAGTCGGCAAACACCAATATTTTCAAAACAAAATCACCTGTCCATTTGGCTCATCGGCGCGGCCCATTGCCGGCCTCATATGCCTTTAAACTATACACCAAACATTTCTCGTTGTAAAGACTGTTTTTGAGGCACATTGGAGCATGTCCCAGACATATAG
>JBFWIM010000030.1:0-16556 GCA_050255995.1 Intestinibacillus sp. | reverse complement strand
ACGCTGTGGATAGAAACGGGACGGCAGACCCGTCCCGCGTTCGTTCAGGCCTCGATGACCTGAACGTTAATGTCCCCTGTGATCTCCGGATACAGCTTTGCCTTGACTGCATAGGTGCCAAAGGCCTTGATGGCCTCGCTCAGGACAATCTTGTGCTTGTCAATTTCAATGCCGTGCTGCGCGCGGAGTTCCTCGGAAATTTCCTTGGCTGTGACCGCGCCGAACAGACGGCCGCCCTGGCCGGCTTTGGCGCGTACGAGAACCTTGAGTCCCATCAGCTTTTCCGCGGTATCGCGCGCGGCTTGCTGCTCCAGCGCGGTGCGGCGCGCCTTGGCTTCGTCCGCCTGCTTCATCGTATTGATATTATCCCGTGTGGCAAGCTCCGCCAGACCACGCGGCAGCAGGAAATTACGGCCATATCCCTCGCTGACCTCAATCAGCTCGCCCTTTTTGCCCTGGCCCTTCACATCAGCCTTTAAAATAACTTTCATGTTTTTATATCCTCCATATTCAGCTGGATTTTTTGAATTCTTCCTCATACTGCCGTATCGCGTCGAGGATCTGTTTTTCCGCCTCTTCGAGCGGCACGCCCGTCATCTGCGCGCCGGCGGACGACAGGTTCCCGCCGCCGCCCAGCCGCTCCATGATAATCTGCACATTCACCTTGCCGAGCGAGCGGGCGGAGACGATCGTATCCTGTCCGCTGGGGAACGCCACAATGCTCGCGCGCACACCGATAATATCCAGCAGCTCGTCGGCCGCCTGCGCGGCAATCGCGCGGCTGGTTTCAACGCCGGACATTGCAACGACAATGCCGTCGCCGCCGGTACGGGCCGTGGCGATGATGCGCTGCCGCGCCATATATTCGTCAAACGTACTCTGGAACAGTTTTTTGACCTCAACCATATCCGCGCCCGCGCGCTTAAGATAAGCCGCAGCCTCGAAGGTACGCACGCCGGCCTTGACCGAAAAACCCTTGGTATCCAGATAAATGCCCGCGAGCAGGCATTCGGCCTCCTCCCGCAGGATGGTACGGTTCGGCACCATATACTGCAGCAGCTCCGCGACCAGTTCGCAGGTCGAGGAGGCGTACGGTTCGTGCAGATTGAGCGCGGAATTTTCAATATAGCTTGCCGCGCGGCGATGGTGGTCGATGACCGCCACCTTGTTGATGGATTCGAGCAGCGGGGGCGACTCGACGTAGTCCGGCCGGTTGGTATCCACGACAATCAGCAGCGTGTTGAAATCGCACGCCACCATTGCTTCCTCCGGGCTGATAAACACGCCCTTATACTGCGGCAGGGCTTCCATTTTGCGCAGCAGGTCGCCCGCGAGCGTGCGGTCGCCGTTGATGACAACGTGCACCGGTTTCGAGCGGCTGCGCACAGCGCAGACCATGCCGACTGCCGCGCCGAGCGCGTCCGTATCGCTCATGGCGTGACCCATGACCATGACCTGCGAGGAATCCCGGATGAGCTGACTGAGCGCGTTCGCCACCACACGGGATTTGACCTTGGTGCGTTTTTCTACCTCCTTGGACAGGCCGCCGAAAAACTCAAAGGCATATTTATTTTTGATGACCGCCTGATCGCCGCCGCGCGAGAGCGACATCTCGAGCGCCAGTCCGGCAAAGCGGTAATTCTCCTCAAATGTCTCGCCGTCCTTGCCCACGCCGATCGACAGGGTCGCGGTAATGCCGTCGCGGCTCTGGATGGTGCGCACCTCGTCCAGAACGGAGAATTTGCCATCCACAAGCTTCTGCAAATCCCCTTCTTCCAATACGAAGATGTATTTGTCGCGGTCAAATTTCCGCAGCAGCGCGCGGCTGCCCTCAGTCCATTCGCCGATCTTTTTATCGATCTCCGCCAGAATGGCCGACTTTTCCGAATCGGCCGCGTTTTTGGTCAGCTCCTCGTAATTGTCGATGGAGATAACGGACACCACCGGACGCGTCGTGCCATACCGGACGCGCAGGTCGACAAACTCCGTGCTGTCTATAAAATACAGCGACAGCAGCATGCCCGCGTGATCCTCTCCCCGGATCGTGTTGCCATATACCGTAAAATACCGCCCGTTCATCCGCAGTTCGGTTGGATATTGCTTTTTCCCCTCCATCAGCCAGCGCGTGTCAAAGCCAAAAACCAGATCGTGGATATGCGCGCCCAGCGCGCCGTCCTTCTGCGCGGACAGTTCGTCAAACTGCGGATTGCACCAGAGGATTTCGCCGGTGGTTGCAAGTACGACGGCGGCGGGAATCGGAAAGCTTGCGAACGTCTCATTCCCGGAAGCATCCACACCGACCGAAAGTCCCTCCAGATATTCGCTCATCTGGCGCCTGCGGCCCTGGTTCCGCATCTGATACAGCGCATAGGACGCCGCGCACAGCACGCCCCCCGCCACCGCAAGCGGTATTGAAAACAAGGCGCAAGCCAGCGAATACAGAAGGAATATGGCAAACAGGAAGCCAAGCCTCGGTTGTAGAAATTTGTGCAGCCGTTTGTTCACTCGCCCCGCCCCTCCCTTGCAGACATAAATATTCAGGTATAGTATAGCAAAAGCGCCGGGTAAAGTAAACAAAAAGCTATGCCGTATTTATTTTCATACGTACATCTCCCTTGCGTTTTGCGTCCGGTTATGATAGGGTAATGGCAGGATCAAATATGTCTGTCAAGGAGGAATTTCCCGTGGCTTTTACCTTTGCACACAACAACTTGAACGTATCCGACCTTGAACGTGCGCTCGCCTTTTACACGGAAGCGCTGGGTCTGACCGAAACGCGGCGCATCAGCGCGCCGGACGGCAGCTTCATCATTGTATTTCTGGGCGACGGCCGCACGCCGCATCTGCTTGAGCTGACCTGGCTGCGCGACCATCCGCAGCCTTATCAACTGGGAGAAAACGAATTTCATCTCGCCTTCACCGCGGACGATTTTGAAGAAGCCCATAAAAAGCACGAGGAGATGGGCTGCATCTGCTTTGAGAACCCCGCTATGGGCATCTATTTCATCTGCGACCCGGACGGCTACTGGCTTGAGATCATTCCGCAAAAAAAATAATGCCATATTGCGCAAGAAAAACGGACGCGCCGCATATGTTTGCGGTACGTCCGTTTTTTTATTATGTATTACGTCTCGGAAACGGCGCGGACAATGAAAGCATCCGGCAGATACCGTCCCTCCTGGTTATGGCTTGCCGTGGTCGGCCTGGTGATCTCCCTCCTGTTATAGTACATGACGGAGGAGGAGCCGCCGTCCAGGTTGGTGGCCTGCACTGCGCCGTATCGCTCAAAGATGTCGGCGCACTCGTTCACGGTGCAGCCCAGGCTGTGACCGGCCTGCCGCCCGTCCACGACCAGCATCATCACCGTTTTGTCGGCCTTCTGCCCGATCGCGCTGCGCGGCTGGAGTCCCCAGCCCGCGGAGTCCTTGATCAGGCGTTCACCATCGATGATCAGCGCAGGCGTAAACTCCACCGCATCGCGGAAAATCGAAGTATTTTTAAACTTTCCGACGCGCAGTTGATCGTCTTCGTCAAAGCCGATGATCTTGAAATCACCGCCGACGGCGCTACGCAGCTTCCGCCCGTCAGACTTGACAAAGCCGTACGGCGTGCCGCCGTTGCCGTTGCCGTCCGGGTCTTCAAACCCCGAGGCGTTGATCGCGAGGATCGCGTCATAGCGCGCGGCAATGTCCCGTACAAATTGGCCGTGGCCGAACAGCGCCTTGCAGGTGCCGACGCCAACCCGGGCGGCGTCCTTGACAAACGCGAGCCGCCCGTTGTAGTTGTCGCCCGTGACCTCCACGATCAGGATACCCTCCTGTGCATTGAGGGCCACCACCCTGTCGCCCTCGGTCGTAACGATGCCGGTCTTGCCGTCGCCGTCATCGCAGTAATCGATGTCGATCCGGTCGTATCCGTCCCGGACGGCTTCCGGATGCCTGGTGACAAAGGACCGGAAACTGTCGCGGTCCAGCTCGTCAAACAGGGTGAAGAACTTCTCCTCCTCCCCGTTTGCCTCCGCGGCGCGCTCCTCCGCCGATTCCGTGTCCGTTGCCCACCGGCTCTCCTTGTCGGCCTGATCGGCCTGCGACTGGTAACGGCTCTCCATTGCCTTGTCGATGATATCCTGCGGAATGAACGCGGTAGCCAGCCATTGGTGACTCAAAGTAGACATTGCGGTCTCGATATAAAGCGTACGCCATTTGGTGACAAACGCATTGTCGGTATACAGGCAAAAAGGATACGCAATCGTCACAAAGAAAATGATTGCAGTCAAAAGGCCAACGCCTGCTTTTGCGATGCGGCTCATGCCGTAATCCACCCTTTCCCGGAGAGTTGCCCTGCCTTACTGAAAGCCGCCGGCCGGCAGCCTCAGGTTTTTTTGCGTCCCGCCAGCACGGCAGCGACCTTTGCAGCAACGCGCGCGCGGAGGGATTCAGTCAGCGGCTTGGCGGGCAGCGGCTTTGTCTCAACCTGCGCGCCGCCGCGATCCTGCGGACGGCGACCGCCGCGACCCGCATTCGCTTTCTTTTTATTGACGTTTGCGGCTGGCTTTTGTTCCGCAGACGGCGCGGCAATCTGCGGCTCCACTTTCTGCCTGTTCGGTCTGGCCTTTTCAGTCCTGACAGCGGCAGGTTTGGGCTCCACCTTTACCGGCCTGCCGGAAACCGGCTCCGCCTTGGGCGAAACCGCCTGCCGCGTCTCCGGATTCCCCTGCTCCGCGGGCTTTGCGGGGCGTCTTCTTCTGCGGCGGCGCTTTGCGGCGGGCTGGGGTGCAGAAGCCTCCTGCGGCTGCGCTGCGGTATCCGCCGCGGCGACGGCCGGCTGCTCCGGCTCTGTCCGCGGCTGCGGCTTGCTGCGTCCGGCCGGCTGCGCGGACCCCCGCTTCTTCTGCGGCTGTGCGCGGCGTTCTCCGCCCTGACGGCCTCGCCCGCTGCTTTTCTTTTCCTCCGGCTCCGCCGGCTGCTCGCCAGTCATGGGGTAGGCGTGATCCTCGACCTCCTCAATGCGCTTGCCGGTCAGCTCCTCGATGTCGATGAGGTAGCTCATCTGCGCGCCGTCGCAGAACGAGATCGCCGTCCCCTCCATCCCCGCGCGGCCAGTGCGGCCAATGCGGTGGACATAGGTCTCCGGAATTTCGGGAAGATCAAAATTGATAACATACGGCAGACCGCTGATATCGATGCCGCGCGCCGCGATATCGGTCGCGACGAGCACGATGATCTTGCCGTCCTTAAAGTCGTTCAGCGCACGCTGGCGCGCCCCCTGCGACTTGTCGCCGTGGATGGCGTCCGCCTGGATGCCGCCGCGCTTGAGTTCACGCGCAACGCGGTCCGCGCCGTGCTTGGTGCGGGTGAAAACCAGCGTCTGCTGCATGCCTTTTTCGCGGATGACGTGCGCAAGCAGCGCGCGCTTGTTGCAGCGGTCGACCATATAGACGTATTGACGGATGGCCTCGACAGGCGTGGCCGCCGGCGTAACTGCGATATGCACGGGGTCTGCCAGAAGGCTGTCCGCCAGATCAGCGATTTCAGACGGCATCGTCGCGGAAAACAGAAGGGTCTGCCGTTTGCTCGGCAGCAGGCGGATGATGCGCTTGACGTCCGGGAAAAAGCCCATGTCGAGCATGCGGTCGGCCTCGTCGAGGACAAAGCACTCGATGCCGGACAGCGAGATCTGCTTCTGGCCCATGAGATCCCACAGGCGGCCCGGCGTGGCAATCAGCACGTCCACGCCCTTTTTGAGCGCGTCCACCTGCGGCACCTGTGAAACGCCGCCGAAAATGACCGCGCTCGTGTGCCCGGTATACTTGCCGTAGGCGATGAAGTTTTCATAAATCTGCAGTGCAAGCTCGCGCGTCGGCGTCAGGATGAGCGCGCGGACCGGGCGCTTCGGCAACTGCTTTTCGCGCGGCGCGCCCAGTCGCTGCAAAATCGGGACTGCGAAGGCCGCGGTCTTGCCGGTGCCGGTCTGCGCGCAGCCGAGCACGTCGCGTCCTTCCAGAACGGGCGGAATGGCCTGTTCCTGAATCGGTGTGGGTGTGGTATAGCCGACCTCGGTCAGCGCTTTAAGGATCGGTTCGCTAATGTTTAATTCTTCAAATCTCATATTTACTCCTTAGTTTTTCCCATGCACGGGCACAGCAAAACCGCCCCTGCTGTTTCGGGCGCGCCGTTATGATATCAAAAACCATTTCCATATGCATGAGGTGACATTTCATGTTCGATGTGCTTACGGATTCCTGTCTGGACATCCTGAAAACCGTCCCGGTTCTGTTGGCCGTATATGCGCTTACCTATTTTTTGGAAACACGGATGCGCACTACGCCGCGGCTGCTTGAAAAAACACGGCGGCTGGGCCCCTGTTTTGGCGCGCTGGCGGGCTCCATTCCGCAGTGCGGCTTTTCGTCCGCGGCCGTGACGCTCTACAACAGCGGCTACTTAACGCCTGCGACGCTGGTCGCCGTTTTTGTCTCCACTTCGGACGAGGCTATCCCGCTGCTGCTCGCAAATCCGGGCGCCGGACGCTATATTCTCCTGCTCCTCGGCTGCAAGATCGCACTCGCCGTCGCCGGCGGCTATCTGCTCGATTTCACGCTGTTCCGCGGCTGCAAGGCGCGGCGCGGCCACGTTTCGGTCGTCACCGGCACGCACAGCGGCTGTTGCGGCGCGTCTCCGGTGCGCGCCGTTCTGCGGCGCACAGCGCGCACGACGGCCTTCCTGCTCCTTACGATGCTGGCAATCAATCTGGCTGTCTGCCGCATCGGCGGGGACGCGCTTTCTTCCCTGCTGCTCTCGGGCAGCGTGCTCCAGCCCGCGCTCTGCGCGCTGATCGGCCTTATCCCGGGCTGCGCGGTCTCCGTGCTGCTGACCGGACTGTTCCTCAGCGGGACAATCAGCTTCGGAGCGGTCATTGCGGGCCTGTCCACGGGCGCGGGGTTCGGCTATGTGCTGCTGCTGCAAAACCGCGCCGGGAGGCGCCGGGCTTTCCGTATTATCGCGGCGACCTGGCTGGTTGCGGCCGTCGGCGGCACGCTCCTGCAGCTCGCGCTGCCGGAGCTGTAAACACCAGCGTCAGGAGGCTTTTCACTCGGAATCCCGGAGCAGCTCAAGCGCGGAGGTTGCCCAGTCCATATCGACCTTGACAAAATCCCTTTCCGGCGTAAACAGGCGCTCTTCCACGTCGCGTGCAACCCGCGCGTAGGTGTCGCCGCTCATCGAGACATACTGTTCCGTACCGTCCGACAGGACGACGGCAAAACGGAACGCGCCGGTGCGCTCGTTAAATTCGTGAAACACCAGATCCACGATATCCATCGAGCGCTGGAGCTGCATCGCCAGCACCAGCTTCATGATCTCCACCGCGCGGTCGTCCAGCCCCTGCTCAAGAATTGAGGCTTTTTCGCGGAACGCGTTGGCACTTTCCACCCAGCGCAGTGTATAGCCCGCGAGCGGGTCAAAGCCGGAAGCGTCCGGCGGGCTGCCGTCCGGCGACAGCCAGACCATGAACTGGTTCGCCATGTCGTGGTACAGACAGGGATCAATTACCAGAGAGGTTTTGCCGCAAATGGGGCAGGCCCATGCAAAGCAGGAAAGGTCGCGCACCTTCTCCCGCAGCTCGGGATGCAGATCCACATTGATGCTTTCCACAACTTCACGCTCGCGCTCATTTTTGCAGTGCGGGCAGGTGATGCTTTCTGTTTTGCGCTTCGGCATAGCCATGTTTCCTCCCTGGTCGGACATCCATGAGCCCCTTGGCTCAATTAGAATTATTATACCATAGTTTTTGTGCAATGCCATGCTTTTGTTCTTGTTTTTTCTGGAATTTCGCGGTACAATCATTTGCACAGGCCAATCTGACAAGAGGGAATGAAAAAAATGACAGAATTTTGTGAGGTCACACAGGCGGCTCAGGTGTCCGCCCTCGCGGCTCTTGCGTGCGAGATTTGGACGGAATATTACACCCCCCTGCTGGGTCAGGCGCAGATCGCCTATATGCTCGACAAGTTTCAGAGCGAAGCGCCGATGCGCCGCCAGATGGCGCAGGAAAGCTACCGCTATTTCTTTTTGAAGTTAAATGGAGCGACCGCCGGATACCTAGGCGTACAGGTGCGGGAAGGCGCTCTGTTTCTGAGCAAACTCTACGTGCGCCGGGACTTCCGCGGCCGGGGCATCGGCCGCGACACCATGGCCTTTCTGGAGGGCTGGGCGCGGGGCGCAGGGCTTTCCCGCGTCTGGCTGACCGTCAACCGCGGCAACGAAGGTTCGATCCGCTCCTACGAAAAGCTCGGTTTTCAAAACATCGGCACGCAGGACGCCGATATCGGCGGCGGCTACGTCATGAACGATTATCTGTTTCAGAAAACCATATAAACACGGCAAAAGCGCGCAGCATCTGAATTGCTGCGCGCCTTTCTTTGTATCCTCTGCAGAGCGGTTACTTGCCGTAGGTTTCCCTGAACTCCAGGAACTCGTCGTAGGTGCAGTCCTTGTCGAGCACGCCTTCCTCACGGATTTCAATGATGCGGTTTGCAATGGTCTGCATGAACTCATGGTCGTGCGAGGCGAAGAGCAGGTTGCCCTTGAAGTCGATCATGCCGTTATTGACCGCGGTGATGGATTCCAGGTCGAGGTGGTTGGTCGGCTGGTCGACCACCAGCACATTGGAGCCGAACAGCATCATCCGGGACAGCATAAGGCGAACCTTTTCGCCGCCGGAGAGCACCTCGACGGATTTGTACACATCGTCGCCCGAGAACAGCATGCGGCCAAGGAAGCCGCGCAGCGTGGACTCCAGCGTATCCTTCGAGTAAGGCGCGAGCCAGGCCAGCATATTTTCCTTGTGGCCGTTAAAATACGCGGAATTGTCCTTCGGGCAGTAGGACTGCGAGGTGGAAACGCCCCATTTGAAGCTGCCCTCATCCGGCGTAAGCTCGCCCATCAGGATCTGAAACAGCGTGGTCGTCGCCAGCTCGTTCTGCGCAAGGAAGCCGATCTTGTCGCCCTTACGCACGATGAACGAGACGTTGTTCAGCACCTTTTCACCGTCGATCGTCTTGGAAATCCCCTTCACTTCGAGGATATCCTTGCCCGCCTCGCGGTCCATCGCAAAGCCGACCCAGGGGTAGCGGCGGCTGGATGCGGGCAGCTCATCCACCGTCAGCTTGTCAATCAGCTTCTTGCGGCTGGTCGCCTGACGGGACTTGGACTTGTTCGCGGAGAAGCGCTGGATAAAGTTCTGCAGTTCCTTGATTTTATCCTCGTTCTTCTTGTTCTGGTCGCGGATCATGCGCTGGGTCATCTGGCTGGCCTCATACCAGAACTCATAGTTGCCGACATAGGCCTGTACCCTGCCGAAGTCGATGTCGACAATATGGGTGCAGACGTTGTTGAGGAAGTGGCGGTCATGGGAAACAACGATGACCGTGCCCATGAAATCGAACAGGAAATCCTCCAGCCAGTGGATGGCGTGCACGTCCAGATGGTTGGTCGGCTCGTCCAGCATGATGACGTCCGGCTTGCCGAACAGCGCCTGCGCCAGCAATACCTTGACCTTCTCACTGTCGCCCAGCGTGCGCATCGGACGATAGAGCACCTCGCTCGAATCCAGGCCGAGGCCCTCGAGCAGGCGGCCCGCCTCAGTATCTGCGTTCCAGCCGTCCATTTCGGCAAACTCGGCTTCCAGATCGGCCGCGCGGTTGCCATCCTCCTCGGTGAAGGGATCCTTGGCGTAAAGCGCGTCCTTTTCCTTCATGATCTCATACAGGCGGGCATTGCCCTGAATGATGGTATCAAGAACGGAGAAGTCGTCAAACGCAAAGTGATCCTGCCGCAGCACCGACATGCGGATGCCGGGCTTGATGGACACCTCGCCCGTCGTGGATTCAAGGTCGCCCGCGAGAATTTTAAGGAAGGTGGATTTACCCGCGCCGTTCGCGCCGATGACGCCATAGCAGTTGCCCTCGGTAAATTTGAGATTGACGTCGGAAAACAGCGGCTCGCCGCTGAAATTCAGACTGAGATTGGATACGGTAATCATATTGCCTCCACATATTTTTCAATAAATTAATGTCTGACTTGCATTATATCATATTATCCCGCTTTTGTACCCTTGTTTTGAGAAATTTGTGCATTTGTACTTCGCTTCGCTTGCGCTCGCCCCCGGATTTGGCTTATACTAAAAACGAAAGAACTGAAAACCACGAAACAGGAGGTCGATCACAATGTGTGAAATTTTGAAGGTCATCAGGGAACGCCGCTCCACCCGTGCGTTTAAGCCCTCCCAGGTACCGTTTGAAACGCTGGAGCAGATCATTGAGGCCGCAACCTGGGCGCCCAGCGGCAACGGCGCGCAGGCCTGGCATTTCACCGTACTGCACAACGCCGAAAAAGTGCTTGGCCTTGCCAGAGCGGTTGCAAAGGCGGATAACCGCGGCGCGGATTACAACTTCTACGGCGCGCCGACCCACATCCTCGTATCCTGCCCGCGCGACAATTCCAACGCCTATCTGGACGGCGGCGCGGCGATCCAGAACATCATGCTGACAGCGCACGCGCTCGGCGTGGGCTCCTGCTGGATCAATCAGATACGCGTCACCTGTAACGTACCGGAGGTGCGCGCGCTGCTGCGGGAATATGGCGTACCGGACGAACACGACGTAGTCGGCTCGGTCGCAGTCGGCTATATCGCCAAGGAGACCCCGGCCAAACCGCGCCATGAGGGCCTTGTCACCATCGTGGAATAAATCTTCGAATATTCAGAAAGAAGTGTTTGCAAATGGACGCGCAGGTAGAAAAACTCCGCGAGTGGGTCGACGGCTCGGATAACATCGTCTTTTTCGGCGGCGCGGGCGTATCCACCGAAAGCGGCATCCCGGATTTTCGCTCGGTGGACGGTCTGTACAACCAAAAGTACCGGTATCCGCCCGAGACCATCATCAGCCGCAGCTTTTTTGAGGAAAACCCGGAGGAATTCTACCGGTTTTACAAGGATAAGATGCTGGAACTGGACGCAAAGCCCAACGCCGCGCACCTAAAACTCGCGGAGTGGGAGCGCGCGGGCAAGCTGCGCGCCGTCGTGACCCAGAACATCGACGGGCTGCATCAGGCGGCGGGCTCCGGGGAAGTGCTGGAGCTGCACGGCTCGGTGCACCGTAATTACTGCCTGCGCTGCCGCAAATTTTACGACGCGCGCGCTGTGAAGGATGCGCCCGGCGTGCCGAAGTGCACCTGCGGCGGCGTCATCAAGCCCGATGTTGTGCTCTATGAGGAGCCCCTTGACGACGAAACCATCCGGAAGAGCGTCCGCTGTATCTCTCAGGCCGATATGCTGATCATCGGTGGGACGTCGCTGGTCGTTTATCCGGCGGCAGGGCTGATCAATTACTATCGCGGGCACAAGCTGGTGCTGGTGAACCGCACCCCCACCCCCGCGGACAGCCGCGCCGATCTGGTCGTGCACGGCAGCATCGGCGAAATCTTCGCACAGCTTTAGCCGCTCTCAGGCAGCCGGTTTTCCGGCTGCCGTTTTCTATTTCCCGGTCAGCGAATGGCGGCGGAGCAAAAACAGCGCCACCGCCAGCGTCAGCAGCTCGCCAAGCAGCACAGCCGTCCAGATCGCCTGCCCGCCGAACAGCAGCGGCAGCACGACCACCAGCAGAATGGGCAGCGCCACGCCGCGCAGCACCGTGATGACGAGCGAGGGCGTGGGGCGCACAACGGACTGGAAATAGGCGCTTAAAAACAGGTTGAGCCCCATCGGCAGAAAAGCCGGGAAGTAGATGCGCAGCACCGGCACGCCCTGCGCTGTCAGTGCGGGCGTCGGCTCGACGAAGAGCGCGATCAGCGTCTCCGGCATCCAGTAGGCCGCCGAGGCCAGCGCCACGCCGAACAGCAGGACCGTGACAATGCCCATGCGGCGCACCTCGAGCACACGCGCCGTCAGCCCGCCGCCGTAGTTTGCCGCCAGAATGGGCTGCGCGGCCTGCGACACGCCGTTAAAGAGCGACATGCAGACAAGCGCGCAGTTGGCAATAACGCTGTAAATGACCACGCCGCTCCGCCCGATATAGCGCAGCAGCTGACGGTTAAATGAAAAGGTCACAATGCCTGCCGCAGCTTCAATCAAAAAGCTGGGCGCGCCGCAGGACGCGATCCGCGCGGCCATCCCCGGCGATACCGCCGACCGGGAAAACCGGATGCGGTTATCGCGCGACAGAAAGTGGGTCAGCAGGATGAGCACCGTCAGCCCATTGCCGATCACCGTAGCGACCGCGCCGCCTGTGAGCCCCATATGACACCAAAAGA
This sequence comes from Intestinibacillus sp., assembly GCA_050255995.1. Taxonomy (GTDB): domain Bacteria; phylum Bacillota; class Clostridia; order Oscillospirales; family Butyricicoccaceae; genus Intestinibacillus. The sequence continues at coordinate 4,251 of JBFWIM010000030.1, read as the reverse complement.
TCAGAATGTAGTCGAGCACGATGTTCACGACCGCGCCGCTCAGCACCGCCGCCATGGCGCGCCGGGGATCGCGGTCATTGCGGACAAAGGCCTGCAGAAAGCTTGAAAACAGGAACACCGGCGCAAAATGCGCGATCCATGCGCCGTATTCCAGCACCATTTCAATATTGTTCCCGTCCGCGCCGAGCGCAAAGCAGAGCGGCCGCAGCAGCAGGGTGCAGAGCACGGTCAGCACAGCGGCGGCGGCCGCAACGCAAACCAGCGCGGAGGAAAACGCCTCGCGCGCCCGCTTCTCGTCTCCCGCGCCCTGCGCCACCGAGTACTGCACGCCGCCGCCCACGCCGAACAGCATGCCGAACGCGAACAGCACCGCGAACAGCGGCAAAATGAGGTTAAGCGCGACGAGCGCCTCGGCGCCCACGCCCCGGCCGATCATGACCGTGTCCGCAATGATATAAATCGAGGTAACCAGTGTTGCGCTGGTCGAGGGCAGCAAATAGCGCCCGAACAGCTTCGCCGGGCGCTCCCGCAATAAATCCATAATCTGAAACTCCTTATGTCCGGCTTGACTTGTGCACCGGACGCTCTTATAATAGTCCACATCCGGGAGGGATGTAATATGCAAATGCAAAATATAATCAGCGAAGCCATCGCCTATGATACGGGCGACCCGCACCGCGTCCACCACCTGCTGAAGGTGTATGCCTTTTGCCGCGCCATTGGGCAGACCGAAGGGCTGCCCGCCGACATACAAGAGGTGCTTGAGGCGGCGGCGGTGCTGCACGACATCGGCATTCATAACGCCGAAACGCGCCACGGTTCCTGCGGCGGAAAATTTCAGGAGCAGGAGGGCCCCGCAGTCGCCCGCCCCATTCTGGAGCGCTGCGGCGCCGCGCCGGAACAGGTTGAGCGCGTCTGCTGGCTGATTGCCCATCATCACACCTACGGCGCGTCCGACGACGTGGATTTCCGCATTCTGGTCGAGGCCGATTTTCTGGTCAACGCCTATGAAGGCAACCTGTCGCGCGCCGCGTGCGAGGCCATCCGGGAGCGCGTTTTTCGCACCGAAACCGGCACGCGGTATCTGGAGCAGCTCTTTTTATCAGAACCCTGGCAGCCGTAATCAGTCCGCCGCGCCCACGCCGAGCAGGCTGCCCTCGGTCTCCGCGCCGGAAGCAAACAGCCAGCCATGGCCAATGGCGCGCAGCGTGCCGTGCAGCAGCTTGACAAAGGGCGGGATGGAGGCGATCTCCACGTTCTCGTCCAGCGAGTGCGGGCTGCGCACGGTCATGCCCACGCTGACCAGCTCCATCTCCGAATTCTTTTCATAGAACGCCGAGGTCTCCAGCCCCGCGTGCGTAGCCGTAAGGTTGAGGTGGCGGCCGTTCTGCCGGAAATAAACCCGGTCCATCAGCTGCGCGAGCGGGTTCTCCGTCGTGCCCGGCCAGCCCTTATAGCCCCGCACCGTCACGGAAAAGCCGGTCATGGCCGCGGCGCGGCGGTGCTGCATGGCGATGATTTCCTCGTTCGCGCCCACGGCGCAGCGCACCATGCTGCGGATCTCAATCTGCCCCTCGGCATTGACGAACACGCACCCTAAATTCGAAGAGGAACTGACCCGGTCGGGCACATAGTCGTTCATGGAATACACGCCGTTGTAAATGAGGATGCAGAGGTCGAGCGTCGCACGGGCGCACTCCTCCGTCCACACACGTTCCGGCACCTCGCACGGCTCGAGCCGCGCCCGCCCGGCCGGATCGGTGACCGAGAACATGTCCGCGAGCCGGCGCTGGAGATCCAGCATCGCCCGCTGCAGCTCGGTTTCGCAGCGCGCCGGCGCAACCAGCACCGCCTCGCACGCGAACGGGATGGCGTTGTGCGCCGTGCCGCCGCAAAAGTCCGCGATGGCGAACGGAATCTGCTGCCGGAGGTCTGCGAGGAAGACGCTCATCACCTTGATCGTGTTGGCGCGCCCCATATTGATTTCGTAGCCGGAATGACCGCCGTGGAAGCCGCTGAGCCGCAGCCGCCACGCCCGGTCGCCGGATGGGACGGTGGTTTTGAACGCGCGCTGATAGGTCTCGCGGCGGCCGCCCGAGGAGGAAATCACCACGTCGCCCTCCTGAAAGCCGTCCGTATTGATAAAGTACTTGACGTCCTGCACATACTGCCTGTCCATGTGGAGAGCGCCTTTGAGGCCGACCTCCTCCCCCGTCGTAAACAGCAGGCGTACAGGGCCGTGCGCCGTATTGGGGTGCGCAAGCAGGTAAAGCACGGCGGCGTTGCCGATGTCACAGTCCGCGCCGAGCGAGGAAGTGCCGTTTGTGCACAGCCTGCCGTCGCGCACCAGGGCGATGATCGGATCGTGCGCCGCATGGAAATCGCTGCGCGCGTCCACCGCGCACACCATGTCCATGTGACCCTGTATCGCCAGCAGCGGCGCGTCCTCGCATCCGGGCGTCGCCGGAAGGGTGGCAATGACGTTCAGATTTTCATCCCGCACGGGTGACAGGCCCATGCGGCGCAGCCGGTCCATCAGGTAGTCGGAGGCCATCTGTTCGTTGTCCGAGCCGTGCGGCATGTCACACAGGCCGAGGAACTCCTCCAGCACGCCGTCGATGATTCGCTCATCCCGGTCGGGCTGCATATAAGTACGTTCAAACCGCAGCATATCCTGTCCTCCCCTTGTACTTCAGTTTCGGACGGGCGTCCGCCTGTCCCTTGCATGCATCATAACGGAAACCGCGCCGCATGTCAAGGGAGGCAGGCCTCTGGTTCGGCACAATGGCTGCGGCCATCGTCCGGATGTTTCATCGCTGCGCGCCACAATATAAAAGGCCGGGAAACGCAATGCGCGTCTCCCGGCCTTTTGTATCGCCCCGTTCCAACCGTCAGAACAGAAAATAGTACGATTGCAGCAGGTCTTCCCGGCGGTATTTCACAGCGAGCCTGTACAGTCTGTTTTTCAATGCTTTCACCGCGGCTTCAGAGAACTGCAGTTCCTCCACCGCGCGCCGGAACGCGGCCTTCTCCTGTTCCGTTGCCATTTCTTTAAAACAGTCCCAGATATGCAGCACGCCGTTTAAGAAGCTTCCGGGTGTCAACGGGGTCTGCAGCGCAGCCTCCAGGAGCTGATAAAACCCAAACGGATCATAGCTGTCTCCGCTTTTCAAAAAGCCCCCGATCTGCTGATAGAGTTCCGGCGAATGCTCCAAAACTAGGTATTGATAGCGGCTCCACTCCTGTTCCAACGCCTCAGCATGCGGTTCTCCCCCCATGCAGTTCCTGCATTTGATCGCCGACAGATTTTTGTCCTTCACTTCCAGCATGATGTCCAGATCAGGGCGGTTCAGTGTTTCTGCAAACGCCGCAAATTCCCGCACGCAAATGGTCGCGGAATGATTTCCCCGCCTCTGACCGCGCGCCTGCTGGGAATAATGGATTTTCTGCGGCCCGTCGTCCGCACCCCAGGTGGCGCGGCAGGCATTCACCCACTGTACGTCGCTCCCCCCTTCAGGCGGCGGGTTGAGCCGGTGGTGCAGATTGTCAAACACGACGGGAATGTGATTTTCCCGGCCCAGCCGCAGCACGTCTCCGATGGTGTAGCAGCGGTCGTCATTTTCAATCACCAGCCGCTTTTTTATCGCGGGCGCAAGCTGCGCATAGCGCTGCGCAAAGCGCGCCGCTGCCGCGCTTTTGTCTCCGTAAATTCCGCCGATATGCAATATGAGTTTATGCGCGGCATCAAGCCCGAGCGCATCCAGCACACGCGCGTGATAGGTCAAATCCGCGGCCGCACGTTCTGCGACCGCATCGGACTCCGAATTCAGCACGGTATACTGCCCCGGATGCATGGAGACCCGCATACCGCTGTCCCGGATCATTGCGCCGATTCTTTCAAAGCGTTCCCCGTAAAGCTCCCACCACGCAAGCCGGTTGACCGAACCGGAGCCGAACGGAATGAGATCGGAACTGATGCGGAACAGGAATATGCTGTTCTTAATATTGTACCTGAGCAGAAGTTCCAATGCGTTCAGGTTATGCGCGATAATCTCCCGCAGCCTTGCTTCATCCGCATTTTGCATCAGACATTTTTTCATACTGGAATCTGGAACGCCCAGAGCAATACAGGCATATCCGATCCTCATATACACACCTCCCGATTCACCGGTATTTTTGGACTTCTTTTCCCTGTCCCCCGACAATGACTTAACGTCAGGCCGGCACAGGTTTTCCTTTGCCTGTTTAAAA
>JBFWIM010000029.1:0-16737 GCA_050255995.1 Intestinibacillus sp. | reverse complement strand
CACCCCGCGCACCCATTCTTCTATTTGATTCGCAAGGCTTTCCGCGTCAATCCCGCAATCCCGGTACATCTGCGTGACCGTACCATGCGGCAAAAAGCGGTTGCCCAGATTGCATAGCCGGACAAGATTCTGCGCAAGTCCGGCGTGTTGCAGCGCTTCCGTTATGGCCTGCCCAAAACAGCCGTTATGCACCGTATCCTCCAGCACAATCACCCGACTGCCCAGAGACCGTAGCATGGAGTCGGATAAAAAGCGCGTCTTTTCGCTGATCTCATTGATCTTCCAGATTTGCACGCTGACGCCCTTGCTCTTCAGCAAGTCTGCTGTTTTAATTGCCTCATTGATCATAATGCCGTAAGAAATAATGGAAACGTCCGGCCGGGTCTGCGTCTGTTCGGCAGCTTCCGTCAGACAAGCCGCCCATTCGGCAGACGTATCTGCCGTAAATACGCCTTCTCCGCCACGCGGATAACGGAGCGCTACCGGTCCGGTGCGCTTATAGAGCGCCTGTGCAAGCATACCGCGCAACTCATCAAAATTAGAGGGGCACAATATCGTCATTCCCGGGATTTCCCTCAAAAAACCGATATCAAAAACGCCGTTGTGGGTCGCGCCATCTTCGCCGACAATGCCCGCACGGTCGATGGCGAAAACGACGTCCAATCCTTCAATTGCAACATCATGGATCAGCTGATCAAAAGCGCGCTGCAAAAAGGTGGAATAGATCGCGCAAACCGGCTTTAAACCCTGTTTGGCCATCCCCGCTGACATGGCGACCGCATGCTCCTCTGCAATGCCGACATCGAAAAAACGCGTCCGATGCTGCGCGGCGAAGCCTGTCAGTCCGGTGCCGGACGACATTGCTGCCGTAATCGCGCAAATGCGTTCATCCTGAGACGCGAGCGCAGTAAGCGCTTCCCCAAAGCAGGCGGAAAAATTCGCAGCAGAAGGCTTCTTCGCCTTTCCTGTCAGCGGGTCAAACGGAGAAACGCCGTGAAATTTTCCGGGCTGCTCCTCTGCGAACGGGTATCCTTTGCCCTTTCGGGTCATGACGTGCAGCAACACCGGCTGTTTCATGGCTTTGGCACGCGATAAAATTTCACATACAGCTTTCAGATCATGCCCATCCACCGGTCCCAGGTAAGCAAAGCCCATCTGTTCGAACAGCGTCGTTGGCAGAACCACGCTTTTGACGCCATTTTTGACCCGTGTAATCGCGTTGGTCACGGTTTTTCCGCCGGGGACATGGGAAAGTGCACGCTTAACGCGCGCTTTCGCATGCTGGTAACGCGGGCTGACCCGCAGATGTGCCAGATGACGGCTCATCGCGCCCACGTTCTGCGCGATTGACATGTTGTTGTCGTTCAGAACGACAATGAGCGATTCCTTGCTGCATCCCGCGTTGTTGAGCGCCTCATATGCCATACCGCCGGTCAATGCGCCGTCACCAATGACCGCAACCACATGGTATTTCTGGTTTTTTAAAGTGCGCGCGTGCGCCATACCCAGCGCAACCGAGACCGAGCTGGAAGCATGTCCGGTGATACACGGGTCAGTTTCGCTCTCGTCCGGCTTGAGAAAGCCGGACAGTCCGCCGTACTGCCGCAGCGTATCGAACGCCGCCTTACGCCCGGTCAGAATTTTGTGCACATAGCACTGGTGTCCCACATCATAGATGATGCGGTCGCGCCCGGAGTCAAACACACACTCCAGCGCGACCGCAAGCTCGACAATACCGAGGTTAGAGGACAGATGTCCGCCGGTTTGCGATACATGGTCAAGCAAAAATTCGCGCAGGCTTGCACAAAGCTCATACAGGACGCTGTATGGCAAGCCGCGCAGATCTGAAGCTTTATTTATTCTGTCAAGTACGCCGTATCGTTTCATTCCGACTCCCAAGTTTCACAAAAATATAGCCGCTATTTCTTTTTATCAACGGAAAAGGGTAATATGGACAATATCTTGCCCACAGCAAATAGAATTACGCCGTTATAGCCAATGCCAATCGCTTTACCGGCCGCCTTTCCGCCAATGGTCATTGCGGCGATGCAGCCCGTCAAAAGAAGTGACAGCAGCGTCGTCAGGCCTGCGCCCATGCCGCTTGTCAAACGCGCGATAATGATTGCACCGGTGGCACCAGAAATGATGCCGGAAATGTCACCCACCACATCATTGCAGAAGCTCGAAACCTTTTCAGCATTCCGTGTCAGCCAGACAGCTTCCCGCGCGCCCTTAACCTTTCTGGCGGCCATGGAGTGAAACTCCTTTTCCGTCGCCGAAGTCGCGGCCATGCCAATAATGTCAAATAAAATGCCGAGCGCTATGAAAAAAAACAGGATTATGAAAGCAACAAAATTCCCCACATTGCCAAGCGCCTCGCTGGAAGCGTACGAAAGCGACATGGAGATCAGTAAGCTCAGCACAGTGATCGTCAGAACCCAACGCAAATTGATCAGGCGCCAGACGCCCTGTCTTGCCTTTTTCTTCTGTTTATCCGATCCGTCCAAATGCGGTTTGCTCCTTAATCAATATAAATAAAATGCCCGAAATTTGCATTTCAGGCAAATGCTCTAACATAAGTAGAGTGGTAGCAGACGAGGTAAATCTTACGGCTTGAGGTTCGGTTGGATTTCCCCGGGGGCTGCCATGCGTCGCCGTCATGGCGGTTTCCCTTTAAAGCCCGAGCCGGGATGTTACCATCACCGGGACCGAATTGCCACTTAGTCCGTACTGCAATCCCACGTCTGCCCCTTCCGGACAGCCTAGGTGATTTCCACGGCAGCCAACACGATTCTTAGCCTCTTTTGCAGGCATGGTTTCATCAATCAATACCCGATTTGTCCTGGCCGGGACGCGCCGGGTGGCATCGAATCCACCATGACCACTCAAGGCAGGCTACGCTGCACACAGCACTTTGCCCCTCCGGGAGGAAAGGCGCCATACCGCATTGCAGGTTCCACCCTGTACCGTAGGTCATCCGCCACACTTTAAAGGCGTGGGTGCCCCACGAATACAGGTCTCCACGGCAACAGGGTCGGTACTTCATGCCATTGAAGCGCGCCCTAAAGCCTTAACCTCCAGCACTCACCCCAAACTGGGCGTAAGAAGCAAGCACAAGAGACTTCATCGATGTGCCCTTCTACGGATTTTTAGGCCCGTCTTGGGAATCGTATGCACTGACTAGGATACTGCACCACTTGTAAGAATATTATCATACTGCGCGCGATAATGCAAGTAAACCATCTGTGAATAATCTTAAAAGCATCTGCAAAGATGCAACTAATGATCACGTACCACAAGATATTCGGCGAGCTCGCGCAAGAAAGCTGCATTGTCAAAGACAGATAGCGCCTCAATTGCCTCGTCTGTCAGGCTGCGCACCAGCGCATGAGACTTTTCTATTCCAAGCAGAGACGGATACGTACATTTTTCATTTTGCGCATCGCTTCCAACCGGTTTGCCAAAGGTCTCGGTATCACCCTCAATGTCGAGTATATCGTCCTGAATCTGGAATGCAAGGCCCAGCCGGGATGCGTAGATATCTGCGGCCTGTACCTTCGCATGATCCGCTCCGGCGACGATGCAGCCCATTTGGGCGGCTGCACGAATCAACGCCCCTGTTTTCAGCGCCTGCAGGTTTTGCAGGTCGGCAATTTCCAGCTTCTTTCCTTCCGATTTCATATCCAGCACCTGGCCGCCAATCATACCGTCCATCCCTGCGGCGCGCGCCAGAACGCCGGATGCCCGCACAATCGTTTCTGCCGGCAACGTGGTAAGCAGCGCCGGATCCAGCACCGTCTCAAATGCACGGTTCAGCAGCGCATCGCCTGCCAGCACCGCCATGGCCTCGCCATAGACCTTGTGGTTTGTCGGCTGGCCTCGCCGCAACTCGTCGTCATCCATACAGGGCAGATCGTCGTGAATCAGCGAATACGCGTGGATCATTTCAAGCGCGGCCGCAAAGGGCAGGACGGCTTGTGGGTTTCCGCCGCATGCCCGGCAAAATTCAATCGTCAACACTGGACGGAGACGTTTTCCTCCTGCAAAGGCTGAATACTTTACAGCCTCATATATTTTTTCTTGTCCGCAAGTGTCTTCGCTGCTTAAATACTTTTTGAGAGCATCCTCTGTAATTTGAACATCTTCCGCAAGCTGCTTATCAAACTTCATTATCGTTTCCCTCCGCTGAAAAAGCGTGCTCTGCAGGCGCTCCCGTTTCGTCCTTCAGCATAATTGTCACTTTCTGCTCGGCCTGGTCAAGCTGGCGGCTCAGATCTGCGGAAAGCCTGGCGCCTTCTTCAAACAGCTTCATGCTTTCCTCCAGTGTAGCCTCACCGCGTTCCAGTTCCCGGACAATCTGCTCCAAACGCTGCATTGCCTCTTCAAAGGTCTGCTTTTTTTTCATGCTTTTCCCTCATTTCCACAACACTGCATAGCGCTTCTCCCTTTGCAAAGCGGATATTCAGTATATCACCAATTTTAAGTCTGGCGCTGTCCATTACCGGCTTGCCATGATCATCAAACGCTGCTGCATAGCCGCGCGACAGCACCTTCATCGGGCTGAGCGCGTCTAAAGCGGTAACATTCTTTGTCAAGTAGTTTCGCTTTACAGAAAGGCGATTCTTTATCTGCGCCTGCATATATTCATCTAAATTTGACAGATGCAGCCTTTTCTCGTCGACAATATTTTGAGGTGTGCGCAGCAGCAGCCTCTCCGTTACGTGCTCCAACAGCAGCCTTCTCTCCGCGATTTTATGCCGTGGCGTACGCAGGAACAGCCGCTGTTCCAAGTGCAGCAGATACTGCTTTCGTTGTTTAATCGCCAGCTGCAGAGCTGCGCGCAGCGCCGCATCTGTCCGTCGTATGTAAACCGAAACATCCGCACAGTCCGGCACGGTTAACTCCGCAGCGGCCGACGGTGTCGGCGCGCGCATATCCGCAACAAAATCTGCAATGGTGACATCCGGCTCGTGTCCGACAGCCGAGACGACCGGGATTTCAGAAGCCACGATGGCACGGGCAACACATTCTTCGTTAAACGCCCAAAGATCCTCGATGGAGCCTCCGCCGCGCCCGATGATGATGAGATCCGCTTCCGCTCCGGTATTAACCTCACGCAGAGCACGGCACAGATCGACCGGCGCCTCCGAGCCCTGCACAAGTGCCGGGTACAGCTGTACCCGGGCGAGCGGCCACCGCCGCCCTAAAATGCGCAGCATGTCCCGCACAGCCGCACCGGTTGGTGAGGTGATGAGCGCAACCGTCTCCGGGAAGGACGGCAACTCCCGTTTCCGGCTTTCCGAAAACAGCCCTTCCGCATACAGCTTGGCCTTCAGTTGTTCAAACGCCAGATGCAGCGCACCGGCGCCGTCCGGCATGAGATCAGCAACATACATCTGCACCTGCCCCGTGCGGGGAAATGAACTGATACGGCCCCGCGCAATCACGTGCATGCCGTTTTGCAGACGAAAACGCAGCCTGGCGGCGTCTGACCGAAACATGACCGCGTTAATTACCGCACCCTCGTCTTTAAGCGTCATATAATGGTGCCCGGACGAGTGCGCCTTATAGTTCGAAATTTCACCCTGCACAAAAATATTTCGAAAGGACGGATTCCCTTCCAGCATGGCTTTGATTTCATTGTTCAGTTGCGTGACTGTATAAAGATCGTCCCTCATACAACGCCTCCGTTTCTTATGGCGGCCAATACCGCCGCACCGACCGCATTGTCTCCGGACAGCTCCGGCGCGGCAAACATTGCGTCAAAATGTGCTGTCATTTCGGCGCGCAACAGCGTATTTGCCATAACACCACCCGCGCAAAGCAGCGGCAACCGATGGACGGCAAGCGCCTGTGCGGTCGCGCGGCTTACTGCACGGGCAATCGTCTCAATGGCAAAGCGCGCAATTTCAGCATTCGGTACAGAACGGTTTTTGAGCTCTATGAGCTTATTTTCGACACCTGAGAGGGAAAATATACCACCACGTACTTTCGGTGTGAAGGGTTTCAGCGGAGTTTCGGCCTGCAGCGCCAGTGTGTCCAGCGCCGCCCCGGCGGGAAACGCCAGACCGAGCAGCTGTCCTGCCCTGTCGATCAGCTGGCCCGCTGCGAGGTCGCTCGTACCGCCGATACAGGTCGCTTCCGGCAACCCATCGTTGCCAGGCCGAACGAGCAGCAGCTCGGTCGTACCGCCGGACAAATGCCAGGCCAGGAACGGTTCCCGCAGCAGATGCAGCGCGTCTGCCGACAAAGCTGCCGCGGCAAGGTGACCCTGTTGGTGCGAACATAAAGACAGCGGCACATCCAGCAGATGCGCCGCACTGCGTGCCACGCTCTCCCCGGCGAGGAAGCATGGCATATAGGAACCTTCGACTGCGCGAGGACGGGCACTCACACCCACAGCATGGATACTCCCTCCCGCGCCTTTTGGCAGACGCGCAATCATCTCGTGCAGATGGAGCGTGTGCTGAAACAGCGCCTCGGACTGCCGCAGGCCAATTGACCCTTCAGGCACGTCAAGAAGCCGCCCCTCGTTGTGCCAGACGCCTGTCTCTGCATCAAAAAAGGCAGCCGATGTTCTGTAATTGCTGGTGTCGACACCCAGATAAAGTCTCATTTCCCGGCTTCGTATGCACGGCTGACCGAACCGAGGATGCCGTTAACAAACGCTCCCGCCTCGTCGGACTCGTAACATTTGACAAGTTCTACGGCCTCGTTGATTGCCGCACCGACCGGTACATCCTCTACGTAGCGCATTTCATACAGGGCGAGCCGCAGCACTGCCACTGTCATCTTGGACAGGCGAGACAGGCTCCAGCCATGCGCGTTCGCCTCAATCAGTGCATCCAGTTCGTCCCGATGCGATGCAACGCCTTTCACCACCGATACGATATATGCAGTCTGGTTTTCGGACAAATTCCCCGCGTATAGTGTGACATCCCGGCCAATTGACTGCATAATGTCCTCATCCAGCCGGTCAGCCAACAGCTCATCCGCCTGGAATTCCCGGAATCCCATTTCAAAAATCAAGTGCAAAGCAATTTCTCTCGCTTTTTTTCTGCTCACAATTATCCTCCGATTATTTCTGACAGCATAAACCGTACCATGATATATAGTAAAGTTATTCTACCCCAAAATCCGCAGAAGCGCAAGGTACAAACGCAAAAAAGCGGCTGCCCAGTAGGCAGCCGCGAAGCGTATGCAATTATTCCTCAGTTTCGGCCTCTGCCGGCGCACCGGTCGCCGGTTCCGGCTCCTCCTGTGCGGGCGGAGCAAACGTCACACCGCCGACATGAACATTGACGCTTGATACAGACAGACCCGTCATGGATTCAATCGACGATTTGACGGTTTTCTGCACATTCTGTGCGACATCGCGGATATTGCATCCATAGGTGGCGAGGAAGCCAATTTCAATAGCGACAGTGTTGCCTTCAAACTCCACCTTGACGCCCTTTGAAAGGTTCTTCTTACCCAAAAAGCTTGCAATATCTGAGGTCAGGCTGGAATACAGCCCGCTGACACCTTCACTCTCCGCCGCAGCGAGCGCCGCGATCGACGCAACCACATCGTCGGAAATTTTTATTGTCCCCTGATCCCCCGTTGTGGACCAGTAATTGCTTTCTGCCATACTGCTCACTCTCCTTCTGCATATTATGGCGCAACACACCACAAAACATGCCTGTTCATCCATTTCCGCGGACACAGCGCCAATTTCCTGTGGGTATTATACCATAGTCGCTTCGAAAAGGAAAGGTACAATCCGTCCTTATGCCGCTTCCACAATGGTAATGTTCTCGACCGGAACTCCGGTCTCGTTCACTACAATATCTTTGATTTTGGAAGCGTCACTGGCTTGGAATCCAGCCTGCGGCGGCTGCACAACCACATTCACTTTGTTTTCACCGATAAATACAACGGCTTCCGTGTAGCCCTTGGCTTTAACCAGGCTCTCAATCCGCGCTTCCTGCACAGAGTTTTCCGCGAGTGCGGAGATCTTCCTGCTCGCCTCGTCCTTGGATTTTTCATCCGCCTTTTCGCTCTCGACCGTCTCCTTTAGAATGCTGATTGCCTCGTCTCTCGCCTTCTCACGCGACAGACGGGACTGGGCGAAATAATCCTCCTTGGAAACGACTGCGGCTTCGCTTGTATCTGCGTCGCCGGACGTGCTGCCCACGGCATCACCGGCCTGTACGCTATCCACCTGCTCGGCATCGCCATAGTTTTTTCCGGTTTGCGTTCCTTCATCGGCCTGCTGTGCCACCACCAGATCATCCGGCGTCTTGACGTAGCTCCAGTTCAAATACACCGCTACGCACAGCATCAGTGCAATTACGCCATATACGGCTCCTCGTTTGCGAATGGAAATCATATTCCTTCCTCCTGCCTGTCAGTTTTTACTACTCTATGTTCAGCTCTGCATTTTAAGCACTGAAACCTTGTCTGCCCCGATACCACACATTGTACTGACCGCTTCCGTTACGGCAAGCCGCACCGCGTCGTTATCCGCACCGTCGCACAGCACCAGTGCCCCGCGGAAGGTCGGATACTGCTTTTTCACCAGGATCGGCTGTTGGCCGTAGCTGCCGTCGGACACGATGGACAGCGAGCTCTCATAAGACGAAGATTCCGCGCTCTGGTTTGATTCGCGAATATCGGCGGCATAAACAGCCTCTTCAGTGGATTTGAGTGACAGCGACAGGCTGACTCTGCCTACGCCGTCGATATGGCTGACATCCTGCCGCAGCTTTTCTTCAAACGCCGCCAGATCGAAACTGCCGCCGGCCGTATCCGCACTCTGCGCGCCAGCCTCGGCTGCGGGCTGTTCGCTCTGCGCAGACTGTTTGTGAGGGGTGCCCAGCGCAAGCAGCAGCAGGCCGGCAAACAGAACCAGAATCGGATAGCGGTAACGCTTCAAAAACGGTTCCGCCTGACGAATGATGCCCAGAAATTTCTCCTTTTCCATACTTTTCAGTCCTCCACAAGTTCTTGCCGCTCAGGCGGCACGCCGCATTCCCGTTCGATCAGCTCGGAGATCTGGCTGCGCTGAGCGGAAGTCAGCTCGGAACTGCTCACCTGAATACGGGAGATTCCCAGCGTGCCCGCGTCGTCCTCTGCAACTGTGGTCCGGACTGTACACGCAATTCCCATTGCGGCGGCTTTCTCCTCAATATATTTGGATACTGCCCCGCCAAAGCTGGAATTGGCGATCTCCTGATTTTTCTGCTGCGCTTCCGTTACTTGCTGCCCTGTCTGCGATCGGATCTTTTCCAGAGCGCCGCCGAAAGTTGGCAAAGACAGCCGGGAGAGCGGCAACAGCAGCGCCAGAATCATAAGCATCCCGGTGGCGAGCCGGATCACCTCGTGCAGGGCGCTCTTCTGCACGATCATGAGCATCACGGTCGAAAAAATCGCGGCGGCTGTGACACTGACAATCATCTGCCGTACGAGTTCGATCATATCGGCTTCACCAGCGCAACTGAGAACACCAGCTCGAAAAACAGAATGGCGCTGCAGGTACCCAGCATGCCGAGCAGCAGACCAAAGCTGTCGCTGATCCCCCCGATGAGCTTGGACAGGCTGCCGCTGCATACAGGAGACAGGGCGGCCGAGCCTGCTTTGAACAGCAAATAGCTGATGCCCACCTTGAAAAAGGGTACAAGACAGATCGCCGCAATGCAGACCATACCGAAAACACCGACCGCGTTTTTGAGAAGCAGCGCGCCCGACAGCATCGTTTCCGCCGCGTCAGAAATGATGCCGCCTACGACCGGAACCGAACCTGAGACCGCAAACTTGGCCGCTTTGACTGCGACTCCGTCCACGCTCCCGCCCATTGAACCGGAAATGGTTATGTATGCGATAAAGAGCGTCAACACCAGTTTCAGGCTGGATGTCGTCGCCCATTTGACAAAGGCGGCCAGGCGTTCGAGCATGTCGTTTCCCATTGCGGCATTGATCGTGATCAATACGATATATGCGCAAACAGCCGGAACCAGAACCGCGGTGATAAATCTCACAAGCAGGTCAAACGCGAACATGGTCGCAGACTGCATCACAGTCGCCGTGGTCGGCGCGCCGGACAGAGAAATTGCGGCGGCCATCACCGGCAGCATGGTTTTGGAAAAGACGCTCACCTGCTCCAGGGTACTGCTGCACAGCGACAGCAGTCCGCGCATATCGCCAAGCAGCACGGCGGTCACGCCCAGCGCCCCCGCCATATTGATTGCCATCGGATTCGTGCCACCCGCCGCCGTATAAAAACCCGATGCGCTGCCGCATAGCACAACCACCATCATAACCCGCGTCAAACTACGCAGCGCAGCGTGAAAGGCCTTTCCGCTTTCCCCGGCAGTGCGTTCCACCAGCGTAACCAGAGATTGTCCGATATCCGCATCCGGTGATGGCCCGAGACCTGCCAGATAGCTCGCGCTTTCTCCGCTTACCGCACCGCGCAGCCGGTCGCCGCCCACCGCTGTAAGCTGCTTCTGATACAGTGTCCCGTCGTAAGCGGAGGCGGGCAGCATCAGCGCCAAAGCAAGAAATATGGCCAGTAAAACCACTTTTTTCATACATCCTGTCCTTTCATGCAACCATTGAGGACACCATTTCCAGCACACGCTGAAAAAGCGGCAGACAGACGGCCATCGCCGCGACCGCTCCGGCGATTTCGACTTTTGCAGCGAGAGACGATTGTCCGGCATCACGGCAAAGTGCTGCCGCAATCCGTATCACTGCCGCAATGCCCACCGCCTTAACCACCGGCATGTACAGTCCGTTTTCAATGCCCGCGGCTGCCAGCACGCCGTACAACGTCTGCGCAATCTGTCCGATTCCCCGCACCGCAACGGCAAATATGAGCACACCGGCTGCAAGTGTGATCAGGAAAGCAGGACCGGGCGCGCTTTTTTGAAGAACCAGCGCAAAAATCGCCGCCGTCAATGCAATACCGACGACCGATAACACCCCGTCCATACTCAATAAAACCCAAACACCGACTTGATCAATGAGAACAGTTGACTGATTTCCTGAATAATCATCATCAGAACGACAATCAACCCAGCCAGTGTCGTCATCATCGCCTGCTCCTCCCTCCCCGACCGAACAAGCAGTTGGTTGAGCACCGCGACAATAATGCCGATTGCGGCGATCTTAAAAATCAGGTCTACCTGCATGTTTCCTTCCTCCCGTTTTCCACATCCCTTCACAGCAAAACCAGCACGGTCACAATACCGAGCGCAATGCCGCAGGTGCGATAAATATTTCCCTTGCTGTGCAGTTCCTCCTGCGCCGAGACGCGCAGGTCGCACAATCTCCTACGAACGTAATCCAGGCTTTTGATCTGCTGCATGGCGTCGTATTTTCCCAAGAATCCGGACACATCACACAGCAGACGGTTTTCTTCCTCTCCCAGACCGACAGTCTCGCGGCATTCCTGAAAGGCGCGGCACCACTTGTAGGGCAGCGAAAGCTCGTCCTCGTGCCGGATTTTAGTACGCATCGTGCGGAAGATACGTGCAGTGATGTCATTATCCGAGCGTGCCAGCGCGTCGATCAGTTCGGGCAGGGGTGTCATTCTGCACTGCAGCTCGGACGCGATATATTGCAGGGCCGCGATCATGGCATCCAGCGCATGCAGCCGCTGCCGCAATCGCTGCCTGGCCGCCAGACCGAGCGCTGAACACGCGCCGACAATCAGAACGGCCCCCAAAAGTTTCAGCATGCCTGTTCTCCTCCCAGCGTATGAATTTTATAGCGGCGCTCTCCGTTTTCCAGCGAGATTTCCACGGCCTGCGTAAATACCCGGTCTTGCAGCAGCTGCCGGTAGAGCGGCCGCCTGCGAAATTCTGTGATATTCAGCGCATGCGCCGTTGCCAGAACCGCAGCGCCGCAATGCGCCGCATAGGAGACCGCCTCCACATCGCGCGGCGCAGTGATTTCGTCCATCACAAGCAGTGCGGGAGACATTGTTTTGAGAAGCAGGAGTGCGGCCTCGGCTTTTGGTGCGCTGTCGAGCACATCCGTCGTTGGCCCCAGATCAAACTGGGGAATGCCGCCCGCCGAGCCCGCAATCTCGCAGCGCTCGTCCGCAACTCCGACGCGCACACCGTGTTCAGACAACTGCCGCACACAGTCCCTCAGCAGCGTAGTTTTTCCCCACGCAGGCGGTGACAGCAAAATTGTGCTGACCGGCCAGCCATCCCGCAGCAAAGAAGGCGCGACCGTATCCGCTGCTCCCTGCACCTGCGATGCAATCCGCAGATTGATGGATGACAATGACCGGATTCCGCTCACCGCGCCGTCGCGCAGGATAGCCGTCCCGCAAAGGCCCAGGCGGTGACCGCCTTCCAGTGTGACAAAGCCGTTCTGCAGACTTTCCCCAAAGCTATGTACCGAATACCGCGTCGCGCGTCCCAGAGTCTCCTGCAGATCCTCCGACCGGATGATCTGTTTTCCAAAAGCGGTCTCATGACCCATGCGGCTAAAGCCCATGCTTCTGCCCGCCCGCAACCGCAGTTCTTCACAGGACAGACGCGTCTCCTGCGGCAGAGCCAGCGCCTCCCGCTGCAGCCCCGCGGGCAGTGCGGCGACCGCCTGTTCGAATGCCCTCAGTCTTTTTTCCTCCATGTTCATCACCTGTCCCCATCCTATGAGAAGGGGACAGGCATTAGACCGCGCAACGGACAAGTTGTTCCGCATTTATGTCGTCTTTTTGGATGATATTTCGACAGAGCGCTGCCAGCCACAACTCTTTTTCTGCGAATCCATCCCTTCTGTATCCATATGTCCCTGCTGAGAACACTTTTTACTGCTTTTTTGATCTGCGAACCGGTATTCGTTTTCAGGATCATAAAACATATACTTCCATTAATATATTTTTTCTGCATAAAATTTTATATTTCCCTATTGAAGTTCACGTGAACCTGTGATAAGTTCTATGTATCACAAGCATTTGCCTTTTCAGCAAAGGAGGAGTCACGGTGCCCGAATATATTCCCGGTACCACACTGTCTTACCCTGCCGGGGCAGAAAACGCCTTTGACGTCATCCTTCCCCTGGTTGCTGCCACCGGCGGACTGAGCCTGTCACAAATCTGCTCCATCACCGGGCTTGAGGGTTCTACCATCCAAAACTGGGTGAAGCGCCGCTGGGTTTCAAAGCCGATTGACAAAAAGTATGGCACCACGCACTTACCTCGAATTTTGCTGATCAGCGCACTGCGCGACAATCTTCAAATCGAACAGATCGTGCAGCTCATTGCTTTTGTAACACAGTCCGGGTCTGCAGGGCAAACGGATGCTCTATTTGAAGAAATCACTTTATACGATTGCCTGTGTGCTACTGTCCGCGGACTATCGGAGCCCGATGCGGAACTGCTGCAAGTCCGGGTGCGTGCCCTTGCCCGCGCGCGTTGCAGCGACGGCGATCTGCAGCGGCGTCTGGAACAGGCTTTGTTCCCCATGTCCCTTCTCTATCTTGCAGGCACAATCCGTCACCATGCGTTGGATCTGCTGCACCAATTTCTGATATAAATAAGGAGACTGTTATCTATGGATACATTGACACTCTGGTGGCAAAGCATGTCTGCGATGCAGCAGGTTTTTTTATGTATTGCAGTTCCGGCCACCATCATTCTTGCCTTGCAAACCATTTTTTTGCTTTTTGGGCTGGCGGGAGGCAGCGGGGATCCCGCCGAGTTTGACCAACCGGATCCGTCGATGGAAGGCGCGGATATCCTGGAGGATGTTGTGCCGGATCCGGACGCCGAACTTTTTCACGACGCGCCCGATCATACGCAGTCATCCGAGCATGACGCCGCAGGTGTGCGCCTGTTTACCGTACGTGGCTTCGTCGCATTTTTTGCGGTCGGCGGTTGGCTCGGCGTAGCTCTTCTCGACGCCGCCGTTCCAGTCGGAGCAGCGGTTTTGCTGGCGCTGCTTGGCGGCTGCGCCGCACTTTTCGCGGTTGCTTATTTGATGAAGTGGTCGCTCAGATTACAGGAAAGCGGCGCTTTACAACTGCGCGAAGCGATTACACGTACCGGAACGGTTTATATCCCCATCCCCCCTGCCCGCAGCGGTCTCGGCAAGATCACATTAACGCTGCAAAGCCAGCTGCTCGAGCTGGATGCAATGACCGACGACGGGACCACACTGCCTACCGGCGCTGCCGTACAGGTCGTTGGACTCTTCGCAGGAAATATTCTGATCGTCAGACCCCTGTCCACCCCCGGTGCTACTCGTAACTCACATACTACTACATAAGGAGGATTTTCCCTATGCACATCAGCACCATTATTCTCATTTCTGTCATCGCGGTACTTCTTTTCTCCATGCTCCTGGTCATCCTGACCCGGTATCACCGCTGTCCTTCTGATAAGGTTATGGTCATCTACGGTAAAGTCGGAATCGATAACGATGGCAGCAGCCGCTCTTCACGTTGCATCCACGGTGGCGCGGCTTTTGTGTGGCCTGTAATTCAGGCCTATCAATATTTGGATTTGACACCCATCTCGATCAATGTTGACCTGACGAACGCCTTATCGCGACAGAATATTCGTGTGGACGTCCCCTCGCGCTTTACTGTCGGCGTATCCACAGAGCCGGGCATCATGCAGAATGCAGCCGAACGCCTGCTCGGGCTCAGGCTTCAGGAAATTCAGGAACTCGCGAAGGATATTATCTTTGGCCAGCTGCGTCTGGTCATCGCAACCATGGATATTGAGGAAATCAACACCGATCGCGACAAACTGCTCGCCGCGGTTTCGCACAACGTCGAAACCGAGCTCAAAAAAATCGGCCTGCGCCTTATCAACGTCAATATTACGGACATCACCGACGAATCCGGCTACATAGAAGCGCTCGGCAAGGAAGCAGCCGCCAAGGCAATCAACGACGCGAAGAAGTCGGTGGCTGAAAAGAACCGCGACGGCGCTGTCGGTGAAGCGCAGGCCGTGCGCGACCAGCGCATCAGCGTAGCCGACGCCGACGCCAGCGCGGTTGCCGGTGAGAACCAATCCAGGGCCGCCATTGCGGAATCAGAAGCAACCCTTCGCGAAAAGCAGGCGGAAGCGCTTCGCCGGGCGACCGCCGCGGAAAAAATTGCGCAGGCAAAGGCGCTTGAAGAAGCTTATGCCGCAGAAAGAGCCGCCGAGGATGTGCGCGCCGAGCGTGAAAAGGCGACACAGCAGGCCAACATCATCGTAAATGCGGAAATTGAAAAACAACGGTTGGAGCTGGAAGCCGAAGCGCAGGCCGAGCAGGTGCGCCGCAAAGCGCGCGGTGAAGCCGATGCGATTTTCGCCACGCAGGAAGCACAGGCGCGGGGCATAGAAGCCATTCTGACAAAACAGGCCGAGGGTTTCTCCAGAGTGGTAGACGCCGCGGGCGGCAAGGTAGACGCCGCGATCCAGCTCATGCTTGTCGACAAAATTGAGGAGCTGGTCAAGCTGCAGGTGGAAGCGATTCAGAATCTGAAAATCGATAAGGTTACGGTTTGGGATTCCATGAACGGGCAGAACGGCTCTTCTACTACGGCAAACTTCCTTTCCGGGATGCTGAAATCCATCCCTCCGCTGCAGGATACCTTTCAAATGGCGGGCGTAAAGCTGCCTGATTTTCTGGTCGGCCAGGAAGCAGCGCCGTCAGCTTCCCCGGCCTTCTTGAACGAAACGGATCACCCCACTCCTCCGGAATCCGACGCGCCATAAAAACAAAGGAACCCGCAATCCCATGGGATTGCGGGTTCCTTTGTTTTTATTGGGGGGGATTACAGCTTATCTAGCATACGCTGCACGGCTGTTTTTGGCTGTGCGCCGACAGAAGAGGCCACCGCTCTGCCGGACTGGAGCAATACGAGCGTCGGTATGCTCATGACGCCGAACTGCGCAGCCAGTTCCGGTTCCTCGTCGATATTAATCTTCCCGACGGAGACACGCTCGGCGTTTTCCTGTGCAACCTCCTCGACAACCGGGGCAAACATGCGGCAGGGCATGCACCAGGGCGCCCAAAAATCGATCAGTACAGGCTTGCCTGAGGACATAACCTCATTAAAATTATTCCTGGTAATATTGAGAGCAGACATATTCATTTTCTCCTTTCGGTTGTTTCTTTGTTGTTCTTATACTACCGCAAACGCCGCTCTCATACCGTGACAAAATCACATTGCTCTTTACCGAAGACTGTCTCCTGCGACTGTTTTCAGCTTTTTGACGTCCATGATCCGGATGCCGCCGCGCGACAGCGCTACCGCGCCTTCCGATTGCAAATACCGGAGCATCCGCGTGATAACCTCCCGTGCGCTGCCCAAGTGCCGCGCAATGGTCTCATGCGTAATCTCAAGCGTATCGGAAGCATCCAGCGCGCTTTCCTCAAGCAAAAATGCCGCGACGCGCGCGTCCATCCGTTTATATAGGATTTGATCCATCAGCCACATAACCTCGGAGAAACGCGAAGCCATCAGCTCGTTCGTGTAATTTGCTACTGCCGCGGAATCCTGCATCAGGCGCTGGTATACCGCAGAGGGAACATGCAGAAACACAGTATCGCGCTCCGCCTCCACAGCCACCTCAAACTGTATGCTGCGCATGATACAGGAGGCGGAAAACAAGCACATATCCCGTTCCAGAAGCCGGTACAACGTGATCTCCCGCCCTTCGTCGGAAAGGGCAAATACGCGCAGCTGACCGTGTTTCACAATCAGGAGGCCAATACAATCCTCCTTGCCGTTGTGTACCAG
>JBFWIM010000028.1:0-17009 GCA_050255995.1 Intestinibacillus sp. | reverse complement strand
GAAAAACCGCGCCGCATACCGGTACTTTTTGGCGGTTTTGTAATTGCTTTTTAGCATCTTGTGTATTATACTGTATATATTCGTGAAAAATAAGCGGAATGAAAAGAAACGGGAAGGGACGATCTTCTGTTATGGCAGAGTTAACCAGCAACGAGGGGAAAAATGAACTCATCGAGGTGGACGGGATCTCCTACCGCCGCCTGCCGATCAAAACCCATGTGGTGACCGATCAGGACGATATCGTCGATGTGGCGGAACAGTATGCCGCGCCGCATTTACAGGACGGCGACATTCTGTTTATTTCGGAGAAATGCGTTGCCTGTTCACAGAAGCGCGCCATCTTTTTAAAGGATATTAAGCCGCGTCCTCTCGCGGTATTTTTATCAAAGCATGTCACCAAAACGCCGCACGGCATCGGCCTCGGCATTCCGGAGACCATGGAAATGGCGCTGCGGGAGTGCGGCACGCCGCGCATTCTGCTTGCCGCGTTCTGCTCGGTGATCGGAAAGCTGCTCGGCCGCCGCGGCTGGTTCTATATTGTTGCGGGACGTAAGGCCGCATCCATCGACGGCCCCACGCCCAACACCCTGCCGCCGTATAACGAGTGCGTCGTCCTTGGCCCCGCCGATCCGGACGCGACCGCCGCAAAAATCGCCGCCCGCGTGGGTCATAAGGTGATCATCATCGACTTAAACGACCTCGGCGGCAACATCCTCGGCGCATCCGAGTCCTCCATCGACCGCGACTGGTGCGTCCGCGTGCTGAAGGACAACCCGCTCGGGCAGTCGAGCGAGCAAACGCCGATGGGCATCATCCGCCGCGCATAAATGAAGGTCCGATACCCGCCCGTTCGCTTTTGCGAACGGGCTTTTTTACAATATCCGACACCCAAACTTCTGTATATTTTACCATATATTTCAATGTCCGTTTGTTGTATAATCAGATGTAACAGACAGGAGGTTCAGAAATGCAGCTTTTCAAACGCGTCATCAACTACTACCGCGATCCAGGCAATGGACGGCGGCTACTGAACACGCTGATCACTATCCCTTTAAGCCTCACTCTGCTCTGGATCAGGCTGGCATATGCGCGTCTGTCTGCCTTTCCGCCCTGGCCTCTCGTGCTAATCTCCTGCGGTTTAGTTTTGTCTTCGCCATTTGTCATGACAGGAAGCCATCATGCCTGTTGGCCAATATGCCTGGCAGAAATTCTGCCCATTCTGCTAATTGTCGCCGCAATTGCTGCCGTCGGCACGTTACATCCTATGTAAAATGTCAAAAGCGCCGGATTCCAATGAATCCGGCGCACTTTCACGCCTCCGGCGCATCAACCCTGATGCGCTTGACCATGCGGTAATGGTTGCCCAGCTCGTTGCGGCATTCGCCGTCCTGCGTAAAGCCGAACTTGTGGTAAAAGCCCTTGGCGCGCTCGTTGTGTTCCGCCACATAGGCGCACAGATATTCCTTGCCCAGCTCACGGTAAACGCTGATTGCCTGCCCGATGATCTGCTGCGACAGCCCGCAGCCGCGGTACGGCTCGTCAATCACAAAGGAACCTACCATGCCGGTGTCCGGGCGGGTTTCATCGCACACGTTAAGCCGCACAAGTGCGGCCGGCACATCCTCCAACATTCCAAAGCACACCGCACGCGGGTTCTTCCCGAGCATCCGGCGCGTGTCTTCTATATACTGCTCCGGATGCAGCCCGTCGGCGCTGCCGTAAGCGTTCTCATATTTCTGGCGGGCCAGACGCAGCAGCGTCAGCACCTCGGCCGGATCGTCCAGATCCACCGTCTTGAACCAAAGTTGCGGCGATGCCGGCACGCCCTTGCGGTTCGTCCAGCCGATGGACGCAAAGGTCGAAAGCTGCTCCGGAAGATGGCTCGCGTCATTCCAGTAGTCCGTGCGCACGCCGTCCCCGGCAAACCGCAGCTTGGCAACACAGGTGTTGTCCCCCCAGCCCACCTCAGAGAGCTGCTCGGGCGAGAGTCCCAGCGCAAGGCACAGCGCGCCGCGGATGGCCGAACCGTGCGTCACAACGGCGATCTCTTTGCCCGCATGTTCGCCGGCCAGTTCTTTCACGCCGCCGAACATACGCGCCCCCGCGTCAATCACGCTTTCGCCGCCCGGCACAACGCATTTCCACGGCTCTGACTGCCACTCGTGAAATTTTGGCGCGTCAAGGCGCGGCAGCTCCGCCCAAGTCTTATCCTCCCACGCGCCCATATCGATTTCCCGCAGAATGGGACGCAGCCGGACATCCATGCCCTTTGCGCCTGCAATCGCCCGCGCCGTGGTGCGCGCGCGGTACAAATCGCTCGCATAGACCGCATCCAGCGGCACGGATGCAAAACGTTGTGCCAGATATGGCAGCTGTTCCAGTCCGCGCGGGGTCAGCAGGCTGTCGTACTGTCCGTGGCAGCGGCGATAGACGTTGCCCTCCGCCTCCGCGTGACGTACCAGATAAACTGTGGTTTCCATGTTCAAACCTCCACTGCACCGCTTAAATCCGTCACTTTTTCGATGCCATGCTCCTGCATATAGGCCCTCAGTTCCGCAAGCGCGCGAACCGGCGCCATCGGGTCGGCAAACATGACGGTGCCGATGGCGACCGCGTCCGCGCCTGCGAGCAGCATCTCGGCCACATCGCGGCCGGTGCGGATGCCGCCCATGCCAATGATCGGCACCTTGACCGCCTGCCGCACCTGATACACCATGCGCACCGCGACCGGGAACACCGCCGGGCCGGACAAACCGCCCATCACATTGGATAAGACCGGACGGCGGGTGTCCACGTCAATGCGCATGCCCAGCAGCGTGTTGATGAGCGAAAGCGCGTCCGCGCCCGCATCGACCGCCGCACGCGCGATTTCCGTAATGTCCGTGACGTTGGGGCTGAGCTTGACAATCAGCGGTTTTTTCGCGTATTTTTTGGCTGCTGAAACCACCTCGATTACCATGGAGGGCTGCGTGCCGAAAGCCATGCCGCCGCATTTGACATTGGGGCAGGAAATATTCATTTCAATCAGATCCACATCCGCATCCGAGATTTTCTCAATCATCCCGCAGTATTCCTCAACCGTATTGCCCGAGACGTTCGCAATGATTTTGGTGTCGTACTGCCGCAGGAACGGAATCTGTTCGGTAATAAAGCGGTCGATGCCCGGATTCTGCAGGCCGACGCAATTCAAAATGCCCATCGGGGTTTCCGCGATGCGGGGCGCGGGGTTGCCGAGGCGCTCGGTTGGAGTCAGACCCTTGACGCCGATGCCGCCAAGCACCGACAGGTCAAAAAACTCGCCGTACTCGTGGCCGAAGCCAAAGGTGCCGGATGCGGTCGTGATCGGGTTCTTAAGCTCCACGCCGCACAGGTTCACACGCAGGTCCATCACCATACGACCTCCTTTGCATCAAATACGGGGCCGTCTTTGCAGACATGACCGTAGCGCACGCCGTCGCCGCCGTCCCGCAGTTTGAGCTCGCATGCGCAGACCAGGCACGCGCCGATGCCGCAGCCCATGCGCTCTTCCATCGAAACCTGACAGGGCAGCCCGGCTCCGTCCGCAAGCTGCGCAAGCGCGCGCAGCATCGGCTTGGGGCCGCAGGCGCAGACCGAAGTAAAATCCCCAATATGCTCGCGCAGCACGTCGGACACAAAGCCGTGATGGCCGTAGGAGCCGTCGTCCGTCGCGGTGTACACCGTGCCAAGTTCCCTGAACGCATCCTCCAGAATCACTGCGTCCCGGTTCCGGAAGCCCAGTATCGCGGCCGGCTCCGCGCCTGCAAGCTTTGCCGCCTGCATCATATACAGCATGGGCGGCACGCCGATGCCGCCGCCGATAAAGACTGGCCGCGCACCGAGTGCATGCAGGTCGAACCCGTGGCCGAGCGGGCCAAGCACGTCAATTTTGTCACCCGCTTTGCGCGCGGACAGCCACTTTGTCCCCTCGCCCTTGACCTGAAACACAATACGGACGAACGGCGCCTGCACCGTGCAGATCGAAATCGGGCGGCGCAGCAGATTCCCCTCACCGCAGGCAAGGTGTACAAACTGTCCGGGCGCCGTCTGCGTGGCGATTCCCGGTGCATCGAGCACCATGAGAAACAGCCCGCGGGCGATCTCCGTACATTCCGCAACCGTGCAAATTTCCTGTATTGCCATAGCTACCTCCCGTAACATTTGCTTCTGTGTTCTATTTTACATGATTTTCGTGCAAATAGGAAGGGCAAAGGCATTGTTTACAGCGAATTTTCAAATTGCGCACGAGAAGGCCGCCGGAATTCTCACGGCGGCCTGATCACAAAATGCTGACGGTAATGGTTCGCGCTGCAACCGCAGCCGGATCGATACCGTTCCGGAAACAGCGCGGTTTCGGTCTCTCCCATAGCGCTGTGCCCACGGTGCAGCATATGTATATGCGATTCTCGCGGCGGTTCTCCTATTTCAGCAACCGCAGCCGCGCGGTGACAGTGCCCTCCGTCAGCGGATCCATGTAACCACAGGCAAAGTACAGCACCGCACCGGGCTCCGGCACCGGTATGCGGGCGACCTGCCCCTCTATCAGCGCGACCGTCTGCCTGCCCACGGTTTCTCCGCCCCTGCGGCTTTCCATTGCGAACACCAAACCGGCCGGCTGTGTGTGCGCGTCGTCCACCAGGCTTACCATAATGTTTGTGCAGCCCTCGGTCCGCCGGGCAACGGCGAAAACACTCTGCGGCGTGCCGGAGGAAAGCGGAACCTCGCACAAGATCTGATCCCCCGGGGCAATGCAAACCGGCCACCTTCCGCCGTACCGATCCTGCATAATAGTCGCCGATATGGCCAAACCTATCAGCAGAACGCCTGAAATCAACCTGATTTTCGTACTTTTGCGCATCTGCCGCACCCCTGATCCCGTGACCTCTCCCGGAATATATCTTCTATTTTATTGCATTATTTCCATTAAATATATTGCCGTATTAATCGTATTTTACATATTTTAATTATATTTGTCAATACTAATCATTGACTTTATTTATTATGATGCTATAATAAAATTATCCTACATGTGGGAGTAATCCAAAATGGCCACAAAGAATGAACCCTCCAAGGACTCCGGCCACTCCTTTGCAGATTATTTTAAGCGGGCTGCAAGCCCCATGTTAGTGCTACACCTGCTCTTGGAAGGGCCGATGTATGTCTATCAAATGGCTCAGGAATTGAGCCGACGCAGCAACGGTGCATATACGATGAGCCTGCTTTATCCCGTCATCTACCGGCTGGTCAAACTCGGCTACGTGGCGGAAGGCGAAAAACAGGTCTCATCGGATAACCGTGTTCGCCAATACTACGCAATTACATCCGCCGGGAAAGAATATCTATCCGGAATTTTGACGGAATATGACCGTCTTGTATTTGCTGTGCACAAAATCATCACCCATCCGAAGGAGCAGCAGTATGGCGACGAAAGCAATTAACCATTATTTGCGCGCCGTCAATAAACAGATGCCCTGCTGCGGCAAGACGCGGCGTGTGCTGACAGAAGGTCTCCGGCAGGAGCTGGCCGATTTTGCAGCCGTGAATCCCGACGCCTCTTATGAAGACCTTTGCCGGAATTTCGGACCTCCGGAAATAACGGCAAGCGATCTGCGCGAATCCGTTGATCCGGCAGATCTACATATGACGCGTCGGAAAAGGCGTGTTGTGCTCGGCGTATGCGTGGCACTTCTTTTGGTATGCATACTATTGCTGCTCCGCGAACTGTGGATGTCGCATCAGGTCATAGAAAACGGTTCGTTTGTTATCGTCGAAGACGCTCTTTCGGTTTCCCCCGCATCCACAGATTCACCACAATAACAATGAATTGGAGAAACGACAATGAAAAAAAGATTACTCGCTGTCCTTTTAAGCCTTGTCACTGTATTTTGCCTCTCTGCTTCCGCCTTTGCTTTGACACCCCCTGATGAGGGTGAAGTCATTGATCTGGGAGACGGCTACTACTTAGTCGTTGATGGGATTGAACAATCAACCCTCACAAACCCCCTCGCCAGATTAAGCGGCACCACGATCAACGCCACAAAGAACGCGTCGGTCTATAATGGCAGCGTAAAAATCGGCAACATTTCCATCTCCGGCAACTTTACCTATAATGGTACCACCGCTGTTGCAAATTACGGCAGCGTCTCCGGCTCGGGCCTCAACGGCTGGACCTATTCCAGCGGCAGCGCTTCCTGCTACGCCGCAACCGTGACCGGACACTATACTTTCAAGCTGAGCACGACCAGCAAATCCTTTACCCTCTACCTAATCTGTCAACCGGACGGTTCTGTAAGCTAACTTCTTTCCACAAACATTCCAAATATGGAGAAAGCCTCGTTTTTTAAGCGAGGCTTTCTCCATTCCCCATATCGGCCAACTGGAAAACTCCGCCTGACCGTATTGTAATTTTTGATTGCTTATGCTATATTTTACACAGGATCTCTCTGGAAAACGATCCTGTTGTTGCAAGTAATTTTCCTGATATTGATGTAAAGGAGTCTTGATGATGTTGCATGAAAATGTTTCCAGGCTGATGAATTCGCAGATCAACAAGGAATTTTATTCTTCCTATCTGTATCTGCAGTTCGCCAACTTCTATGTTGAACAGGGCCTGAACGGGTTTGCAAACTGGTATCAGGTTCAGGCCAAGGAAGAACTGGACCATGCGCTGCTGATGATTCAGTATATGCAAAATAATAACGCGGAAGTCACACTCGAGGCCATTGATAAGCCGGATTCCTCTCATAAGGACGGCATGGAGGTTTTGAAGGCCGGTCTGGCGCACGAGGAGTACGTCACCAGCCAGATCCATAATATCTATGCGGCTGCCCAGGAGGTCAGGGACTACCGTACGATTCAGTTCCTGGACTGGTTCGTCAAGGAACAGGGCGAAGAGGAAACCAATGCCTCCGACCTGGTCAAGAAAATGGAGCTGTTCGGCTCCGATCCGAAGGGGCTCTATATGCTCAATCAGGAGCTTGCCGCCCGCACCTACGCGCCGCCCTCCCTTGTGCTGTAAACCCTTTTTAAGTAAAAAACAGGAACGATCCGCGGATGCGCCGCAGGATCGTTCCTGTTTTTTGTTTTGGTTTCCTTTGCAAATTTGCGCCGGCTAAAAACAGCCGGCGCAGCCGCTCCCGGTCAGTCGTCTTCGAACCCAAAAAAGTTGTCGTACGTATCGCCCATGAACCAGATATGGTTTTTTACCTTCATATATTCCAGCAGGCCTTCCACGCCGTCCTCACGTCCAAGACCGCTGTTGCGGTTGCCGCCGAACGGTGTTTCAATGTTCGACTTAGTCGCGCAGTTCATCCAGACGGTGCCCGCATCGATTCTCTCCGCCGTCCAATACATCTTACGAATATTTTCGGTGAAAATCGACGCGCCCAGTGCAAACCGCGTCGCGTTGGCCAACTCGACCGCCTCGTCAAGTGCTTTATATCTTGTGACCGCCAGAACTGGCCCGAAAACCTCTTCCTGAAACAGCTCCATATCCGGCGTTACATTCTCAATGATGGTGGGCAGGTAAAAGCTGCCCTTGTCAAACGGCGGCTCTGTCAGGCTATGGCCGCCGCAGCGCAGCGTCGCACCCGCCTCTATCGCACGTTCCACGAAGCCATGGACGCTCTCGCGGTGGCTGCGGCTGATGAGCGAGCCCATCTGCGTGTTTTCATCCAGACAGTCGCCGATGCGGATGCGCTGTACGCGGTCGACCAGCTTTTCCATGAACTCGTCGTAGATTTCGTCGGCAAGCAGAAGACGAGAGGTTGAGACGCAAACCTCGCCCTGATTCATGCAGAAACCGAGAATCACCGAATTGAGTGCGCCGTTCATATCGCAGTCCGGCTCAACAATAATGGGGCTCTTGCCGCCCAGCTCAAGGGAAAGCGGCTTGATGCGCCTGGCCTCCGACGAAGCGGCCATCAGTCGGCGGCCAACGGCCTCCGAACCGGTCAATGCGACCATTGCCACCTTGTCGCTCGCGAGCAGCTCCTCGCCGACCACGCCGCCCGAACCGCACACAATATTGTACACGCCCGCAGGCACGCCTGCCTGCGCAAAGATTTCTCCCAGCATCTGACTGGTCACCGGCGTGATCGTCGCGGCCTTGCAGACAACCGTATTGCCCGCCGCGAGCGCGGCGCCGATGGAACGGGTCAGCAGATGCAGCGGGAAATTCCACGGCGCGATGCTGCCGACCACCCCGTAGGGTTCATAAGTGGTGTAGTCAAACAACGGCTGGCCCGGCACCGGGATCACCTTGCCGTTCAGCGCTTTCATATTGTCCGCATGAAAGCGGAACGCGCGGACGGCCAGCGGGATATCAATGGAACGGGTCTCGCGAATCGGTTTACCGGTATCCATCGCCTCCCAACGGGCGAACTCCTCCAAGCGCTCCTCCAGCAGATCCGCCACGCGGTGCAGATATCTGCCGCGAGTCTCCGCGTCAAGCGCGGCCCAGGCTGGAAAGGCTTTTTCGGCCGCGTCGATCGCCTTCCGCGTATCCGCCGCCGACGCGTAGGACAGCTCGGCAATTGCCTCGCCTGTGCAGGGGTTTTCCGTGGTAAAGGTCTTGCCGCCCTCGCCGCCGACCCATTCATTGTTGATAAACAGCTTGAACTGTTTCATCCTAACCTCTCCTTTTGTTGTAATCGAATTACTCCCTTATACCGTCCCGGCGTCCCATCCGCCGATGTTTACGTCGAATCCACAGTTCCGCGCCTGTGCCGCGCACATTTCCGCGAGCGCTGCGCTGCATTCCGGCATTTCCCGCATCTCGTATTCCGTATCCGACAGGACATATTTGGACGAGCCGACCTGATGGAACGGCAGCAGGTGCAGTTTGCGAAGACCCGGAAAGCGCAGCAGATATTGCAGCATCCGCTCAAATTCCTGCCCGTCGTTGACGCCGGGAATCAGCGGCACACGGATAATGATCCGCTTACCCTGCTCATGCAGCAGCTCCAGGTTCCGCTTTATGATATCGTTGGGCTGCCCGGTCCACATTTGGTGCACCTCACTGGTGAACGCCTTGAAATCGAACAGGAACAGGTCGGTCTCGGCGGCGAGCCGGCACATTTTTTCCGGCTCGCAGAATCCGCAGGTTTCAACCGCCGTATGTACGCCCGCTTCCCGTAAATGCCGGAACAGTTCGATGCAGAAATCGGTGTACAGCGTCGGTTCTCCGCCGCTGAGCGTAACGCCGCCGCTGTCGCGGTAAAACACCCGGTCACGCATGACAGCCTCAAACACCTCTTTGGTCGACATCTCCCGCCCGCAAAGCTTCCTAGCCTCAATATAGCAGTGCTCCACGCAGGCCCCGCAGCCGGTGCATTTCGTCCGGTCAATCCGCAGCCCGTCTGCGGTCAGCCTGCTGCCGCCGGCTGGGCAGCAGGGCAGACACCGGCCGCAGGCCACGCATTTGTCCGCGTCAAACAGCACGACTGGACGCGCCGTGAGGTTTTCCGGATTCTGGCACCACTTGCAGCGCAGCGGGCACCCCATCAGAAAAACCACCGTGCGCAGGCCGGGGCCGTCGTACACGCAGCACTTTTGAATATTGGAAACCAGTGCGGTCGCCATGCTCTCAACTCCTCGCTATTTGATCACAGCGCCCCTTGCAAAACGCTGGATGATGTTCTGCTGCTGCACAGCCGACATGGCAATGAAGTAGGCCGACAGCCCGCCCATGCGAACCTTCAGGTTTTTATGCTTTTCCGGATTCCTGACCGCGTCCTGCAGTTCTTCGACGCTGGTGGTCGTAATGGTCGCGATCTGGCCGCCCAAATCGCAGAATGACCGAATAATGCCTTCCATACGGGTCACGCCCGCCTCGCCCTGAAACTCGTTTGCGTTCAGTGAAATATCCAGCGGGCAGCCGCAGAAATAGCGCATCAGATCGGGATGCGTCGCGCTTTTGATGACTGCAGTGGGCCCGTTCACGTCAATGCCCGGCGTGGGAGAATAGTTGGGTGCAAGCGTCTCACCAGAGCCGCGGCCATCCGGACTGGCGCTCAGATTACGGCCGAGCGCGGCGTAATTTTCAAACGTACCGATGCCAACCGGAATTTTGATCAAGCTTTGCTTTCCACGCCAACGTACACAGGATTCTTCAAAGTCCTTCATGACGCGCGCGAGCATATCGTCCGCTTCATCGTTGTCATTGCCGTATTTCGGCGCTTTGTTCAGCGCGATCAGGCGCAGCTCCTCATAACCCTTCCAGTCGTTCTCAATGGCGTTCTTAAAATCCTCGAGCGTTGCGACATGATCTTCAAAAACCAGCTTTTTGACTGCGCACAGGGAATCCACCGCATTGGACAGGCCGGTAATCAGCAGCAGGTGGAAGGTATAGGGCAAAATATTGGCGGCCGTCATATCGCGCCCCTTTTCGATGCAGCCGTCCATCATGGTCGACATGAGCGGATCGGGCGCAATCATTTCCGACATCCCGAGATTTTCCAGCCGGCGGCTGACCTGCAGGTCGATCTGGCTGTCTACCTGGCGGCAGTAAGCCGCATAAAATGTCTCGAAATCCTTGAAATCCGCCAGCGCTCCGGTGTCGGCGCCTTCCTTCTCACCAGTCATCACCGTTACGCCGCGGGTAAATACCCACTCAAGGCAGCGCAGGTTCATGATGTGCGCATAGCTGAAATAGCTCTTTCCGGGGATCAACGTTTCCCAGCAGCCGTCGTTGGAGTAATCCCGCGCCTCCTCCACCGGTACCCCGATTTCCACAAAGCCCGGGATGATCGCGTCGTCATTATAAATGGCGGGTTCTCCCTCACAGTGGCGCAGACACAGCGCGAGCTCGCACCACAGCCGCTCCGGCGCTTTGCCGGAAACGCGCACGGAAAGCGTCGGCATCAGCAGACCCATTTCGAAGCGCAGGCGCAGCAGCTTGAAGGTCACCTCATTGGTGCCGTCCTCACCGTCCGGGCGCAGGCCGCCAATAATCATATTCATCAGCCAGTCGTTGCCCGACTGCCCGAAGTTGAAGTTTGCGTCGCTGTGGATGCTCTCATTTTCCTGATAGCTCAGCGCGCGGATATCGTAGCCGCCCGATTCGTGGCCGCCCGACTCCTCCGTACCGGTGGAATAGGACAGCGGCACGCCCTGGGAAAACAGGCCGAAGTCATAGTGGTTTTCCCACTTTTTCGTATCGGTGCAAATGCGCTCATTGCATTTTGCAAGAAAAGAGCCGAGGAGGTCATCCGCGCGCGCATCGTCGATTAACCCGTTTGCGATGTCGCTCCGATAATAGGGGTACAGGTGCTGGTCGACACGGCCGAGCGGCACGTATTCCCCGCCGCTGTTGACCAGCGCGTAAGTGAACCAGTACGCCTGCACCGCCTCATGCAGCGTCTCCGCCGGAAGGTACGGCACGCGGGAGCATACCCGGTGAATTTCAAACAGATCGCGCCGCCGCACGGGGTCTGCCTCCTGCGCCGCGTCCGCGAGCGCCCGCTCGGCATGACGCTGCGCGAAGTGAATGACCCCTTCGATCGCAAGCAGCATCGCACGGTATTCCGCGACCGCTTTTGGATCCGGCTCGCCTGCCGCATACTGTTTTTGCAGCGCGTTCTGAATTTCATCCATGATGCCGCGGAAGCCGACATGCAGCACCTTCTCCCAGTGCGGCGGATGGTGCCCCCAAACCGAATTGGCATTCATTTTATACTGCGCCGCATGGGCCAGCTCTTCCTCCGTCGCGTAGACGGGCAGCACCGTGCCGAAGCCGACGCTGTTCATATTGGGATTGCCGACAATCAGCTCGTCCGGACGGATATATGCCGGCAGATGCTCTCCCATGTACCGCGTGGCCAGCCCTTTGCGGACAACCAGCGGTTCGTCCCGGTTTGTGTCGCTGACGATTGATACGTCCTTAAAGTGCCACACGCCGGGGTCGTGGTACTCTTTTTCAAACAGTCTGCGCTTTATGTTTTCGAGTCTTGGCGTCATGTAAATTCCCTCCTCAGTCTTCGATCGTATGCAAGTTACTTTGCAGATTCACACCTTCAGTCTGTACGCCGTCCTCCTCATAAACCTGCCGGTCGACGCGGCTCATAACCTTCTTAAACACATACCCAGCGATGCAAGACGCCGCCACGCCGACAACCATCCAAACGCCGGTCATCGCGGTCGCACCGTGTTCTCCAGCAAATCCGATGGGCGAGAGCGCGATATAGGTAACCACCGCGCCCGCGATGAGAAACGTTGCAACTCCGTAGCGATATTTCCACGGCTGGATTGCCACCACGTTTTTGCGCTGAACCTCCATGATTTTGTCCGTCGGTTTCACTTTACCCATAATCCACATGAAGATGCAGCAAATAACGAACATCGCGCCCGAAACGTGCAGGAAGTAAATCGGCAAGTCGAGAAAGAACTGCGTAAAGCCATAGACGCCGATGAAGGCGATAAGAGAAATCTTGGCGGCGATAGCGGGCGCCTTCTTATTCAGGTAACCCATAACCATAATTGTGAAAATCGGAACATTGAACAAACCGTTCAGTTTCTGGAACATCGAATACAGGCCATCCGGCGCATACATCATAAGCGGCGCAATGATCATCGAGGCAATACCCACAACAAGTCCGCAGATTTTGCCGATTCTTACGATTTTCTCTTCCGAAACTTTAACGCCGTTTTTCTGCTTTCCATGATAGATATTTAAAGCGAACAACGTCGCAACACTGTTGAGTGTTCCGTTAAATGTACTGAGGATAGCGCCGAACATCGCGGCGATGAACAAACCGATAAGCGGTTTTGGCAACACATCATTCACCAGCATTGCATACGTCAAATCGCTGTTTTCAATCGTGCCCGCGCCGTAAAGATGGAAGGCGATGATACCGGGAAACATCAGGAGAAGCGGCGTCAGCAGCTTGAGGAAGCCTGCAAAGAGCATGCCCTTCTGTCCTTCTTCCAAATTCTTGGCGCCGAGCGCACGTTGCATGATCGCCTGATCCATGCCCCAGTAATAAATCAGTACCGGGAACAGACCCGTAAACATTGTCGAAAAGGGCAGCAGGTCTTTTTCCGTACCGATAGCGTTCAGTTTCTCAGGTGCGTTGCTCAGAACCGTGTGCATGGCGTCGCCAATATTTCCTTTACCAAGCATTAAAAGACCAAAAACCGGAACCAAAAGGCCGCCCACAACAAGCAGAATACCGTTCAGCGTATCCGCAGTCGCTACCATTTTCAGACCACCGTATACCGCATAGAGAATACCCACCAAACCGATGAGCAACACCATTGCCCATACGCCTTGCACGTAAGTCAATCCGAATAAGCCTGGGATATCGAAGATGGTGTTGAGCGTGATAGCGCCTGCATATAGGCAAATCGGCAGCGTGTTAATCACATAGCAGATGATAAAAAGAAGGGAAACCCACTTTTTGACCGTGGCATCATATCTCTCTTCCAAAAAATCGGGAATCGTTGCGAATCCGCGGCGCAGGTATCGCGGTAGCAGGATAATACCAACCACCATCAGCGCGATTGCGCAGGGTGTTTCCCATCCAATGGTCGACATATTGATGCGATACACGTCGCCGGTCATACCAACGAAATTGGTCGCGCTTAGATTACACAGCAGCAGGGATGCGCCAATCACTCCGCCGGTCAGGCTTCTGCCGCCAAGAAAATAGCCATCGCTCGTGTGCTTTGAAACTTTGAGAGACTTATAGAATGAAATCGCCAGAACAATAAGAGTAATTCCTAGAAAACTACCTAAAATAGCGCCCATTATGTACCTCTTTTCTCCGTATTCCCAAATTTACTTTTGTGACCTTTAACGCAATATGTCTGCTAACATTATTAACCGTATACAATTATTCCGATATCTTTATGTTACATACTATATAATGCAATTGCAATTGTAAATGGCTACAAAGCTGGTTCACGCATCCTATGCAGTCTGCCAGCAGGAGCAGATCGCCAGCCCGCCGGATAGATGGACCGCCCTGTCCGCGCTCCGATTTCCATGATTTCAGGGGTCGCTCTCATATCAAAATGTGACACCGCATTTTCCCATCCCCCTTTCTACATTTTTACAAGCACCTTAAAGTAATCTCCGGGCTGCTGTGCAAATGCAAAAGCCCCCTCCACCTCAGCAAACGGGTAGATTCTGCTGACCATTGTGGCGAACGCATCGTTCAGCGCCCCGCTTTTGAGCAGCTCAACCGCGCCGATGAAGTTGTACTGTTCATGAATGCGAACGCCCTGCATCCGCAATTCCCGTGCGAATATCTCAGACAGGTTGATCGGATAGGGCTCCCTGCTCATACCGATTACCATGATCATGCCGCCGATCGTCGTATTCTCCACGGCGGACGTGATTCCCGGCTTGCTGCCCGATACTTCGAAAGTCACATCAAATCCCTTGCCATCCGTCAGCGCCGCAATCTGCTCATTAAAATCCGCGTCCAGCGGATTAACCGCATCAAAGCCCAGCTTACCGGCAAACTCCCGCCGGAACGCATTGATTTCGGAGACCACCACCCGGCGCGCACCTGCGTGACGGGCAACCATTGCAATCAGCATACCGATTGGCCCGCCGCCTATGACGAAGGCGGTCTGACCGATCTGCAGGCCGCTGCGCCGAACGTCATGCATTGCAACGGCAACCGGTTCCGTCAGCGCGGCAAGAGGAAGATCCATATCCCGCGGGATTTTGTACATTTTGTGTGTCAGCACTTTGACATACTCGGCAAAAGCACCGTCGCAATGCGCCCCCATGAAATGCAGATCGCGGCACACGTTATCATACCCTTGCGCACACGGTTCGCAGTGGCCACATGAAAAGAAAGGCTGCGCCACCACCAGATCTCCCGGTGCAAACCCGTCCGTGTTCGCGCCTCTCCACTCCACCAACTCGCCTACAAACTCATGCCCCGGCACAACCGGGAAGCGCGCCGTGGGATGCTGTCCATGCAGCACATGCAGATCACTGCCGCAGATACCACAGTAGTTCACGCGGATCAGCGCTTCGCCGTCATGTAACGCAGGTATGGACACTTCTTGCAATCGCAGGCTGTTTGCCCGCTCAATAACCGCCGCTTTCATTGTTTTTTGCTCCTTCCAAACGATATCGCCCGTCTCAGGATATCCGGGCGGCAGACAGAGTGTTGCGGGTTTCCTGCCGGAGCGAAGCTGCGCGCCGATCGTCATGAACCGTACGCAATGACACGCAGCCCGCCGGCATAATCTTTACCGTCTCCCTTCCGGCTTTTCTCCGCGTGGCGCCGATCCCTGGCTGTTTCCAGGCAGTTATGATAAGCTGCCCGCGTTTGCCGGGTTCTCTCCCGCTTTAACGGAGTGGCATGGATCATTTACCTATGGCCTGGCTCCCGGCCAATCGTCCTGACCTTGTCTCAAGAATACCATCTTGCCGTCGACCTGTCAACGATATTGTATACAATCATATTTATAAAATTTTTAATATATATTTGTACGCATTAATGAATTTATATATTATATATTTTATTCTGGTTGACAATATATTAATGTGGTGTTATATTGTGTTCACGGTGTTTAACCTTTTCGTTTCCCCGCAGCACCGTATCTACCGTGTGCGCTTTTCACTCTCTTCCACACCACTTCCCTGAAAACGGTCTGCCACTCTGACAGACCGTTTTTGGCGTAGTTTCACTGAAAACAGATATCCGTTTCCCGGTGGAAGCCGGAGCAACCCGATCAGAGCCTGCGGATTACAAAAACACACCGGCGGCGCGGCCGGTTTCAGCGTACCGCCCGGATATCAAGAATCTCTATCAGACCCGCTAGGATACTCTGCTTTCCAATCGTGCAAACAATTTCCCTTTTGAGAACACAAAAAAGCACCCGTCTTCCGGTTCAAGCGAAAGACAGATGCTTCGATAGGCTGAAACGCAATCTTCAGGCGAAAACTGCGCTTGTTTATTATAGCAACTGTTTGAAAAAATCTTTGGGAAATTTATCGCGCAGTCCGTAGAACGAAGTCAAATGCGCGACGATCAGGTCCGTAGCTCTGGCCTCGTCATGATCCATCAGCGCTTCGGCAATTTCATAATGCTGCCGCAGGTGCCCCATTTCATCACTTACCGTTTTGGGGTAATGCAACATAATAAACTGCACCTTCAGGCAGAGTTCGCGCTGAAACTTTAAAAGCAGCGAATTTCTGGAGATCTCAGCGAGCTTCAGGTGAAATTCGCAGTCCAGCTGGCGCCTTTTTTCGCCGTCGCCCGCTTCAAAGGCTGCGGTACATTCTTTCGCGATCTGGATTAAACGCAGATAATCCGCGCAGCTGCCAAACAGGCCCGCCAGCTTTACAGCCATCACATCTAATGAAATGCGCAGCGTGCCTACCTCGGTGATGGAGTCTTCCGTAAACTGCCGCACCTGTGCAAAACGGTTTGGAAAAATCTCAACCAGTCCGTCATTGCTCAATTTGCGGATTGCATCCCGCACCGGCGTACGGCTGATATTGAAGTCCTGCGCAAGCTTTGTCTCCTGAATTTTCTCTCCCGGCATCAACTGCTTTGTCATAATCAAATGCAGAATATTTTCATAGATCGGCTCGCTCAAGCCAACACTGCTCTTCGACACGATTGATACCCTCCTCAACGAATGTATATTGCAGACGTCTCATAATACGACAAGTATAACACAAAAACATTTCCGTGAACAGTATGCAATTGATTTTTGTTGTATTATTTCTTGCCGTTGAATTTTGGACCCCGTGCTTTTTATGCTGCAAGGTTCTTTTTAAAAAACGCATACGCGGATTTCTGCCTGGCCAGCGCATGCAGCATTTGACACGTGGCTTTTCTCAGGGCTTGCTGTGCCTTACGGCTTTTTTTTCTTGGCATACCGGACAATCATTGTTCACTGATTTCGGCATTGTATACGAGAGTATAAATATATTCCGAATACCAGTTGACATATATAATTATATATTATACTCTGTATACATAGAAACTTGCGGCGTAGGAGGTTATTGAGATGGATCT
>JBFWIM010000027.1:0-17636 GCA_050255995.1 Intestinibacillus sp. | reverse complement strand
AATAACGATATTGTTACAAAATAGACAATAAAAAGTTAGATAGAATTTAAAATTTGCTATTGCAATCCCAATAAAAAAATGGTAAAGTTTAAAATAGATAATCAAAAAGCATCAACATATAACCAAAATGTGCGCAAGAGGAGGAACACCAGGATGAGTAAGATCAAAGTGGGCGTCGCGGGTTACGGAGTAATCGGCCTGCGTTTGGCAACCGGTGTAGCATTGCAGGAAGACATGGAACTGGTTGGCGTCGCCGATGTTGCGCCGACCCTTTCGGTACGCGGTTTGGTGGAATCCGGCATGCCGTATCATTTTTACAACGCACTTCCGGAAAATGAGGATAAACTCAGGGAGGCCGGCGTGCCGATCTCCGGCAGCATGGAAGATCTGGTAGAGCAGTGCGACATTATGCTGGATGCGACCTCCGCGGGTATCGGCGCAAAAAACAAAGAGCTCTATCAGCGGATGGGGAAAAAGGCCATCTTCCAGGGCGGCGAGAAAAACAACATTGCGGATGTCTTTTTCCACGGCTATGCAAACTATGAAAAGGGCCTTGGCCAGCAATTCCTGAAGCTGACAAGCTGCAATACCACCGGCCTCATCCGTGCGGTCGACATGCTTGATCGGGCTGTCGGCGTGGAACGGATTGCCGTTACGATCATCCGCCGCGTCGCTGACCCGGGCGACTATCATCGCGGTCTGACCAATGCGCTGCAGCTTGAGTATGCGCCGTCTCACCAGGCGCTCGACCTGATGAACATCATGCCGCACGTGGATGCTACCGGAATCCTGATTCACACACCGGTCACGCACGGGCACATCATCACCGTCATGGCCACCCCGAAAAAATCCGTCAGCAAGCAGGGGCTGCTGGATCTGGCGGCCGCGCATCCGCGCATTCGCACGGTCAAGATCGCGGACGGCTTCCTGGGCAACGCCTCCCTGTTCCGTTATGCGCGCGATATGGGGAAGTTCCGCGGAGATAACTATGAAATCGCACTGTGGGACGAATCCATCGTCATGTCCGGTGACCAGATCATGTTTGCCATCAACGTCCCGCAGGAGTCCGTCGTCATCCCGGAAAACATGGATGGCATCCGTGCCGCGATGCAGATGCAGATGACCCGCGAAGAGGGCACTGCCATGACCAACAAATATCTGGGCATGAAGTGACCGGCCGGAAAAGGAAAAAACCATGAAGAAATTTGGAATCTACACGCTGGATTCGCTGGATGTCACAGGAAAGACCGTGCTTCTCCGCATCGATATCAATGAGCCGATCGACCGTGAGAAAGACGAAGTCACGGACGACACCCGTATACGCGGCTGCGTGCCGACCATCCGCGAACTGCGCGACCGTGGCGCGAAG
The DNA here is from genome assembly GCA_050255995.1 of Intestinibacillus sp. Lineage (GTDB taxonomy): Bacteria > Bacillota > Clostridia > Oscillospirales > Butyricicoccaceae > Intestinibacillus. The sequence goes on along the minus strand of JBFWIM010000027.1, from coordinate 16,267 downwards.
GTCGTGCTGCTGGCGCATCAGGGCAGCGATATCGAGTACAAAAACTTTTACACGCTGCGCCCGCACGTCAAGGTTCTGACTGCGCTGCTTGGCAGTGAGGTCAGGTTCCTGCCGGATGTTTGCGGCCCGGCGGCGCAGGATGCGATCCGCGGCCTGCAGGCAGGCGGGGTCCTTTTGCTGGATAACGTGCGTTTTATGTCTGAGGAACAGACGCTGTTTGAGCGTGCGCTGAAGCTGACACATGAACAGCAGGCCAAAACGCTGGTGGTGAGCACGCTGGCGCCGCTCGGCGATTGCTATGTCTGCGACGCCTTTGCGGCGGCGCACCGCGACCAACCCACGCTGTGCGGATTTGAACAGCTGCTGCCGTCCGCAATGGGTCGTCTGTTTGAAAAGGAATACAGCGTCATCTCCTCCCTTATGGAAGCGCCAGAGCGGCCTTGCGTATTTGTACTCGGCGGCGCGAAAATCGCAGATGCTTTCATGATGATGAGCACGGTGCTCGGTCGCGGCATCGCGGACAAGGTGCTAACCGGCGGTCTCGTCGCAAACATTCTGCTTGCAGCGGAAGGCGCGGATATCGGCGAGGCTTCGCTCGGCTTTATCAAAAAACAAGGCTACGGCGGATTTATTGAAAGCGCAAAACCGATTTTGGCGCAGTACCGCGACAAAATTGTGCTGCCGGTTGATCTGGCGTACACGGTGGATGAGAAACGCGCGGAAGCCAGAGTCGGCGCACTGCCGGGCGACCGTATGTTGGTCGATATTGGCACGGAGACGGCAAAGCAGTACGAGGAAATCATTCTGGGTGCAAAAACAGCCTTTGTCAACGGCCCGATGGGCATTTTTGAAAAGACGGAAACTGAATATGGCACCAGGACGGTTTGGCAAGCGCTGTCGGACACAGACGGCTATACCGTGATCGGCGGAGGCGACAGCGTCACCGCAACCAACAAATACGGCCTCGCGGGAAAAATGGGTTACATTTGTACAGGCGGCGGCGCGCTCATTCGGTTTCTGACCGGCGAGGAGTTGCCGGTGGTTCGGGCGCTGCGTCATGCTGCGGAGCAATTTCCGCTGGATTAAGATTGAAGGGGAAGCTGAAAAATGAAGACATATAAAATTGCAGTAATTGCGGGCGACGGTGTGGGCCCGGAGGTACTGGCTGAGGGTATTAAGGTTCTGGATAAAGTCGCTGAACTCGACGGTTCCTTTCGTTTTGAATACACCTATTTCCCATGGGGCTGCGAATATTATCTGAAGACCGGGAAGATGATGGACGACGACGGCATGGAAAAGCTGAAGGCGTTTGACGCGATTTATCTCGGAGCGGTTGGTGCGCCGGGAGTACCGGATCACGTTTCTCTGCGCGATCTGTTGATACGCATCCGCCATGAGTTCGATGAGTATATCAATGTACGCCCAGTGAAACTGCTGAACGGCGCGCCGTGCCCGCTTGTGGGCTGCAAAAAGGGCGATATTGACATTGTCGTGATTCGTGAGAACAGCGAAGGCGAGTATGCGGGCGCGGGCGACTGGCTGTTCAAGGGCCAGCCGAATGAGGTTGTCCTGCAGACCGGTGTGTTTTCCCGCAAGGGCACCGAGCGTGTTATCCGCTATGCGTATGAATTGGCGCGCAAGGAGCACAAGGCCCTGACCAATGTCAGCAAGGCAAATGCCCTCAACTACTCTATGGTATTCTGGGATGAGATCTTTGCGGAGGTTGGGCAGGAATATCCGGATGTGGAGACACACTCGCTGCTCGTTGATGCCGCGAGCATGTTCTTCGTAAAAAATCCTCAGCGCTTCCAGGTTGTGGTAACATCCAATCTGTTCGGCGATATCCTGACCGATATCGGCGCGGCAATTTCAGGCGGCATGGGTCTCGCAGCCGGTGCAAACCTGAACCCGGACCGCACCTTCCCGTCCATGTTCGAGCCGATTCACGGATCTGCGCCCGATATTGCGGGACAGAAGAAGGCCAATCCGCTTGCTTCCGTGTGGTCTGTCAGCCAGATGCTGGATTTCTTCGGATACGAGGACTGGGGCGCCCGATTGATCGATGTCATTGAACAGGTTATGGTCGAGGCCAAGGCGCTGACGCCCGATATGGGCGGCACTGCAACGACCGATCAGGTCGGTGATGAGGTTGTCCGCGTATTGTGTGAAAGCGTCAAAAAGTAAATTTTCGATACAGAAACGGCCGCCACGGCGGCATCGACAAAATACGGCGAATAGGATGAAAGTGCGTTTTCCAATCAGGAGAGCGCACTTTTATCGTGTAATGAAAAAGCATGGTTTCCGGCGTATCGGCCGGGAACCATGCTTTTGGCTGCCAGAAATGCAAAAATTTAAATTGGATTCCGCGGAGAGGAGTAACGGGGTAAGCATTCTCAGACGGTGTCAAAGCCAAAATAGCTGAGCAAACCGTCATAAATACCTTGTGCGAAGCCATAGGGATTTTCGCGCAGCTTTTGCGCGTCGGCTTCATTTGTCAGATATCCAAGCTCAACAAGTACGGACGGCATTTGTGTATTTCGAAGTACATACAGTCCGGGGTTCAGGCGCACGCCGTTATCGCGCGTGCCGGTGCGCCTTACGATACCGTTCACAATGTGCTGCGCCAGCCAGTATGGCTGCGAATTCTGCTCGTAAACATACACCTCGGTACCGTTTATGGCGGTATTTGGGTTCGCGTTAGAGTGGATGCTTATAAAGTAGTCAGCTGGCCAGCTGTTCGCCCTTCTGACACGTTCCGCCAGACTGGTGGTATTGCTGGTGCCCAGAATTTCGGTCGGGGTATTGCGTGAAAGGCGGACGTCAAAGCGCGGATCCCGCCGCAACATGCTTGCCAAATACTGCCCGACAATATAGTTTACATCCTGCTCTACCAAGTCGTTCGCCTGCGCGCCGGTGTTGGGACCGCTTGGATTATGCCCCTGGTCAATAAAGATCTTGATTGCCAAAGGATCACCTCCTATCATAACTAGCGTATTCAGCGGCGAACGAAAAAGTGCTGTGTTACCGGGGGTTGACATAGCGCCGGATTCCCGTTAAGATGCGAGTAAGGCGGCGCGCGGCTTGTGCCGACATCCGTATGGCAAAACCCGCTCGTCTGGAAGGAGAACCGAGGCATGAAATTACTGCATATTGCTGACCTGCATATCGGCAAGCGGGTCAATGAATTCAATATGATTGAGGAACAGAAGCATATCCTGGAACAGGTTTTGCGGCTGGTTGATGAGGAAAAGACGGACGGCGTTCTGATCGCCGGCGACGTCTATGACAAAAGTCAGCCTCCTGTGGAGGCGGTGGAACTGCTCGACGCATTTCTGACCGGCCTGACCGAAAGAGGACAGGCTGTTTTTATGATCAGCGGGAACCATGATTCGCCGGAACGTTTGGGATTTGGCAGCCGTCTTCTGCGCAAAAACGGCCTGTACATTGCCGGCGTGTTTGAGGGCAGGATGCGGAAGGCCACGCTGCGAGACGAGCATGGCGCGGTTAACATTTTCCTGCTGCCCTTTATAAAACCGGCTGTGGTGAAGCCGTATTTTGAAACGGCAATTGAATCCTATGATCAGGCGGTGCGCATGGTGACGGACGCGGCGGAACTTAACCCGGCAGAGCGGAACATCCTGTTGGCGCACCAGTTTGTCATTAGCGGAACGCAGCAGCCGGAGCGCTCGGATTCGGAGAGTGTATCCGTCGGCGGTCTTGACCACGTGGATGCAGCTGCGTTCGATGGTTTCGATTACGTCGCTCTCGGCCATCTGCACCGGGCGCAGCGCATTGGCCGGGATACCGTTCGCTACGCAGGCTCGCCGCTCAAGTATTCCTTTTCCGAAGCGCGCCACGCGAAATCGGTGACCGTGCTGGAGCTCGGCGCAAAGGGGCAGATTGCGGTTACCGCGCGTCCGCTTGCACCGCTGCACGATCTGCGCGAAATCAAAGGACCAATTGCGGAGCTGCTGCGCGTCGGGCGGGAAGATCCGCAGAGTGCGGAAGACTATATTCACGTCACGCTGACGGATGAGGGGCCGCTCTACGACGCGATCGGGCAACTGCGGCAGGTGTATCCCAACCTGATGCTGCTGGACTTTGAGAACAGCCGCAGCAGGCAAACGGACCTGTCTCAGGCAGCGCCTGCCGGTGACATAGCCGTGCAGAGCCCCTTGGAGCTGTTTGCGGCGTTTTATGAAGCGCAAAACAACAGCCCGCTCCGGGATGAACGGGCGGCTGTCATGGAACGGGTTTTCGCGGAAGCGGGAGGTGACGGCGAATGAAACCGATCAAACTGATCGTGAGCGCGTTCGGCCCCTATGCCGGGGAAACCGAACTGGATTTCAGAGCATTTGGCGGACAGGGTCTGTTTCTCATCACCGGAGACACCGGCGCAGGCAAGACCACCGTCTTTGACGCAATTGCGTTCGCGCTGTTCGGGGAAACGAGCGGCGCGGTCAGAACGGTGGATTCTCTGCGCAGTGATTTCGCGCAGGCGCAGGCCAAAACCTATGTGGCGCTGACCTTTGAACATCGGCGCAAGGAATATGTGATTACACGCAACCCCCGTTATGAGCGCCCGAAGAAAAATGGGGACGGTGTGACGACCGAAACAGCCGACGCCACGCTGCAAATGCCCGATGGCGGTATCGTCACCGGATACCGGGATGTGTCGGCAAAGGTGGAAGGGGTTTTGGGCGTCAATTATAAGCAGTTCAAACAGGTTGCGATGATCGCGCAGGGCGAGTTCCTTCAGCTTCTGCTTGCCGATAGCCGGGAGCGCGGGGAAATATTCCGAAGGGTGTTCAGCACTGAGCTGTATCAGTCCGTACAGCGGCTGCTGAAGGATCGGGAACGGGAAGCAAGACAACGCTGCGAGAGCGGCGAGCGGAGTATCGGTCAATACATTGCGGGCATTTCCTGTTCCGAAAGCGAGCAGGGATGCAGGGTCGCCGCTGAGAGAGAGGTGGCGACGATTCATAGCGCGGAAGAAATCCTGAACGGCCTGCGGGCGATGCTGGAGGAGGACGCGGCGATGCAGGACAGTCTGCGGCAGCAGGCGGGAGTGCTGGATGCCGCGCTCGCTGTGCAGATTACCATGATCGCGCGGGCGGAGCACATCAACCGCGCCTTTGCTGACCTGGACGCCGCGCGGGGAAGAAGGCAGGCCCTGACAGAACGGGAAGCAGCCCACCGGGCGCAATATCAGGCGCTGCAGCAAGCGGAAAAGGCGCGCTATACCGTCGCGCCGCTGGAGACAGATTATCTGCGGTATCAGACGGCAGTCGGACAGCTGACGGAGCGCATTGCGGCTCTGGAAGTGGAAATCCAAAACCAGGCGCGGGAACTGGATGCCGCGCAGGCGGCATACCGGGCGGAGGCGGAAAAGAGCCCCGCACGGGACAAGCTGTCCGCCGCGATTGGCCGGCTGACTGAAAAGCTGCCGCAATATGACGCCGCCGACCGGCTGGAAAGCGAGATGCAGCAATTAGAGACGGCACAGGCAGCGGCACAGGCGGCGCTTGATACACGCAGGCGGCAAAAGGACGAGCTCGCGGCGCGCAGGGATCAACTACAGATGGAAAATGAACAGCTGGCGGATGTGGAGACGCGCGCCGCTATTTGCAAGCAGGCCGCGCGACAGCTTGAGATGCGCGCAAACGGTCTGCTGGAGCTGCGGGAAAAGATGGTCAGGCTGGACGGGCTGCGGAGGGAGTGCGCCCGGTTACAGCAGGAATTTGCCGACGCAGAGGCAGCCTTTCGGGAGGCAAACACGATATATTTAGACAAAGAGATGGCTTTTTTACGGGAGCAGGCAGGTATTCTGGCGGCTTCGCTGAACGAGGGAGATCCGTGTCCGGTATGCGGCGCAACCACGCATCCGCACAAGGCGCGGCTTGCTTCCGATGCGCCAAGCGAAGCGGAGCTTAAAACCTGCCAGCAAAAGGCCGAACAGGCTCGGCAAAATATGCAGCAGTGCAGCGAACGGGCGGCGGCGAAGCTCGCGGAAATCGATCTGGCAGGGGAGCAACTGGAGCATATGGCTCGCGCAAGCTTCCCGGAGGACGGGATTGGCACAATGCAGGAAGGGCTTGCCGGGCAAATCGAAGCCGCGCTTGCGGACAACAGACGGGCAATGGGTGAGAATGACGCCGAGGCGCTTGCGCTACAGGCGCAGTCTGCCCGTAAAAAGCAGTGCCGGGAACAGCTAGACGCAACGGAACGCGCCTTGCGTGCGAACGAGGAGGAGATGGCGCGCGCCGAGCAGCAGAAAAGCGCTGCCATCGCAGCGCTTGCCGCCCGGGGGGGCGAATGGAAGGCGCTCCGGGATACGCTGGAGTATGCCGACCGCGCCGCCGCCGCCGCGGCTATGGAGGAGTGGACGGCAACGCTCACAGCGATGAGGGAGGCTTTCCGGCAGGCCGAGGAGGGCTATCATACCCGGAAGAACCGGCTTGAGGCGAGCAAAGCACTTCTGGCAGAGCGGAAAGAGCAGCTGGTTATTGCAGGGCAGGCAGAACGGCAGGCAGGCGCAGCATACGCCCGGGCGGTATCCGAATGCGGCTTTGCCGATGAAGAGGCGTACCATAACGCTAGTAAAACCGCTACGGAAACAGAGGAACTGCGGCGCGCAATAGAACAGTACCGGAACGATGTCAACGCGGCGGATCAGAATTTGCTGCGGCTTGCAGGCGAGACGGAAGGGAAGCAGAAACAGGACATTGGACAACTCCAGGCGGAAAGACAACGACTGGAGCAGGAAAAGCAACAGCTCGAAAAATGCATGCAGACGCTCACCGCACGGCTCAGCATTAACGAACCGATCGCGCAGGCGCTTACGAAAGCGGTGCGCGAGTCCGCAGCCAGCCAAAAGGAATATCTGCTGCTGAGCGATCTTGCCAAAACGGCGAACGGGGAACTGGCAGGGAAACAGAAGCTGGCGTTTGAACAATATGTGCAGGCATTTTATTTCAGGCGTATCCTGCATGAGGCCAATGCACGGCTTTCCGCAATGACGAATCACCGCTATGAGCTGCTGCGCCGCGAGGGGGCGGCTGATCTGCGCGCACAGGCGGGACTTGAGATTGACGTGATGGACCATTACACAGGCCGTGTCCGGTCGGTCAAGTCACTGTCCGGGGGCGAGTCGTTTAAAGCGTCGCTCGCGCTCGCGCTGGGGCTGTCCGATGTGATCCAGAGCCACGCGGGCGGCGTGGAGGTCGATACGCTGTTCATCGACGAAGGGTTTGGAGCACTCGATGCGGAATCGCTCGAGCAGGCCATTCAGACGCTGGCCGGGCTTGCGGCCGGAAACCGGTTGGTGGGAATCATTTCCCATGTCAGCGAGCTCAAGGAGCGCATAGACCGCCAGATCGTCATTCGAAAGAGCAGCGAAGGCAGCACAATCCGGGTGATGGCCTGATACATAAAGGTTGCGTGTCGGCGAGAGAGCGGTTTGGGAGCAATCCATTATGCGGACGCCGGTCTTCAGGCAACATAACGGCAATGGAACATGAGAAGAAATTCCAAACCATGCAATGTGTACATCTGGAAAGCAATTAAAATGTGCGTTTTGTCCTTGATGAACGCCGTTTCTCCCTGTTATAATAAAATCAAGTTAAAACAGAGCCGCATTGGCGAAGCATTACAATGGTGTAAAGACAAGTTCTTTACACCATTTTTCTTTGCCCATGCGGATCAATTTCGACAGGGGAGTGTTAAAAATGAAAAAATATTCGTTGAGACGATGGATGGCAGGCATGCTCACGGCGGCGTTGGCGCTGGGTGCGCTGAGTGGGTGCGGAGGCGGCAGCGCCGGTTCTACAGACAAGGATCCCGGCACGGAGGCAGCGGCAAAAAGCGGCGGCGATCCGGTTGTCATTCATGCTTACGGTGAGTTAGATCCTCAGGTATCCGCACAGCAGATCATTGCAGATAAGAAGGGTTTCTTCGCCGAGGAGGGTCTGACGGTCGAAAACAAGCTGATGAACGACCCCTCCAGCAACGCTTCTCTGGTGGCAAGCGGCGAAGCGGAGGTTTCCTTCGGGTCTCTGTTTAACAATATCACCGTTGCGGCCAACGGCATCGATGCCGACGTGCTTGCGCCTCTGGCGAACGCTGCGGCTACGCAGGCGGTCGTCGCAGGCCCCGAGGTCGCCATCAGTTCCGCGAAAGATATTGAAGGCAAAAAGATCGGCATGACCTCCGGTGCGGGCGTTCTGATTGCGGTGCAGAACATGTGCAAGGATTTGGGCGTTGACATCAATAAGATTACGTTTGTCAATCTCGGCGCGTCCGAACAGCTCAGCGCGCTGGAACGCGGCGACATCGACCTGATGGCCTGCTGGGAGCCCTGGATCACCAAGGCGGAGGCTATCGGCGGCAAAGTGCTCTTCACCGGTTCGGAGAATAATCTGCCGGAGAAGAAGGGCCCCGTCAACTGGGTTGATTTCTATATGACCGTGCAGGCGAACAACGACTTTGTCACAAAGCACCCGGAAGAGATGACCAAATTCCTCCGCGCACTGGGTAAGGCGACTGACTATATCAATAACAATAAGGCGGAATGCGCTGAGATCATTGCGGGAGAGATCGGCATTGACGCGGAGCTCTGTGAGACCATCATGAATAAGAACGTTTACAGCATGGAGTTCAGCCAGCAGTTTGTGGACGCCGCGACCAATATGAGCAAATTCCTCGTAGATATCGGTACCATCCAGAAGGCGCCGGATTTTGCTGAGTTCAGCAACACCGCGCCGCTGTCTTCGGTGGATGCCGCGCTTGTTACGGCAAAACCGTAAGCTGCGGTACAGGTAATTCGGGAGTGAGGCTGGGCATCCAGCCTCACCCTGCTGTGTTTCAAAGGGGGCAATGCGACATGCTGGACAGGGTCATTCAAAACGCAATACTGGTCACGCCGGATTCTATGGCGCGCGGCGCGGTTGGCATGCAAAACGGTAAGATAGCGGAAATCCGCCGCGACGGGCATTTCAGCGAAACGGAGTTTCGGGATGCGGTGGACGCGCAGGGAAAGCTGCTGTATGCGGGATTTATCGATACGCATGTGCATCTGAACGATCCCGGCTTCACCTGGCGTGAGGATTTTGCGCACGGCACCCGCGCGGCGGCAGTTGGGGGCGTGACGACCGTAATCGACATGCCGCTGCAAAACGAGCCGGCGGTGCGCGACACGGCCATCCTGCGGCAAAAGGAACGCTATCTGCAAGGAAAAGCCTATGTGGATTACGCCTGCTGGGGTGCGATGCTGCCGGATAATACCGGGCGCCTGCGAGAGATGCACGAAGCGGGCGCTGTCGCTTTTAAGGCGTTTTTTGCTCCGGTCAGCCCGGACTACACGCCGGTTACCGCCTACGACATACGCCAGAGCCTGGGCGCGCTTGCCGCGTTTGACGGCCTTGCCGGGCTGCATTGTGAGGACTATGCAATCATCCGGGGCGAGCAGGCGCGGGCTGTTGCAGAGAGCCGTGCCGGCGCCCGCGATTTTCTGGATGCGCGGCCTGTGAGCGCGGAGCACATCGCGGTAGAGGCCGTGCTGGCGCTGGCGGAGGAGGCGGGCGCGCGGGTGCATATCTGCCATGTGTCGCACCCTGAGGTAGCGGAGCGCATCCGACAGGCAAAGGCGCGCGGCGTGCGCGTCACAGCCGAGACCTGCCCGCATTATCTGGTATTTGACGAGCACAACGTGCTGGAGGGTGGGACGGTCTTCAAGTGTGCGCCCCCGCTGCGGCGCGCAGAGGATGCCGCACGCCTATGGGGCTATGTGCTCGACGGCACGCTCGACTGCGTTTGTTCCGACCATTCGCCCTGCGCGCCGGCGGAAAAACAGAGCGGTAAAAACGGATTTTTTGACGCCTGGGGCGGGCTGAGCGGTATCCAGACGACGGCACAGGTCTTCTTCGACGCGCTTGTACATCAGCGGCGCCAGAGTCCGACCCACGTGGCCCGCGTCATGGCGCAGCGGCCTGCACAGATTTTCGGGCTGGATCACCGGAAGGGAAGCCTGGCCGTCGGTATGGACGCTGACCTGACGCTGATGGATCCGGAACAGCCCTGGGAGGTCACTGCAGCCTCGCTGCAGTATCTGCATCCTGTCTCTGCTTTTATCGGCTGCAAGGGTCGAGGTTGTCCTGTGCTGACGCTGCTGCGCGGTGAGGTCGTTGCAAAGGACGGTATTCCGATTACAGGCGAACAGGGACGCGGCGCGCGCGTCTCACCGGAAGTTTAAGCGGAACCGCGCCCGTACACTTTCGGGCGTACATCACCTTGTATTAAAAGAGCACCCCGTTCGTTTGCAGGAAGACTGCATGACAAACGGGGTGCTCTTTTATCAGCCGAGGCGTTCGGTAAGTTCCTTGGGAATGGTGGGGGTGCCCTGTCCATAGTATTTGAATACGTCGACGGCCTGCTGGATCTGCGCCTCGCTCATCTGCTTGGTGGGGCCGACGGCCGCCGCAGCCAGATAGCACTTGGCCGCCTCTTCCATGTATACCGCGGCGTACAGCGCCTGCTTGAGATCCTTGCCGATCGTCATTACGCCATGGTGCGCAAGAATGACCGCAAGGCTGTCGCCGATATATTTTACGGTGTCGATGCCCATGTCGATCGAGCCTGCCGCGGAGAAGGGCGTGATCGGGACGTTGCCGCCGGCCGCATTGGCAAGGGTCGTCAGGTTGACGCGGAAGGTGTTCTTTTCGATCAGGCCGACCGCTGTCGCATAAGGCTGATGGGTATGGATAACAGCGTTGACGTCCGGCCGGTGCTGAAAAATGTACAGTATTGCCTCTGTATCCGAGGACGGTTTGCGTGTGCCTTCGAGAATTTTGCCGTCCAGATCCATCACCAGCACATCATCGGGCTCCATGTCCTCATAGATCATGCCGGAAGGCGTTACGAGGATTTCGCCGCTGGGCATTCTCGCGGAGAGATTGCCGCCGGAAAGCGCGATCAGACCATAGCGGTCCAGTTTAATGCCGCCCTTGATGATTTCTTTTTTTTCTTCTAAAAACATCGTCTTTCCCTCCTGAAAAGGTTCATTTTGCAGGGATTACGGTTTAAAACAGTGTGAGGATATCCTGAGGCGCATCGGCGATAAAACCCGGGCGAAACGCCTCCAGCGTCTGCCGCGGCTGATAGCCCCAGGCGGCCGCTACCGCGAACGTACCCGTGTTGATGGCCGTGCGCATGTCGACGTCGGTGTCGCCAACATAGACGAGTTCCCCGCTGGAGAGTGAAAGCCCCTGACAGATGCCGTCCATGGAGCGGGGATCCGGCTTGGAAATGCTCTCCGGTGTCTGGCCGACGCAAACCTCAATCAATTCACTGAAAAAGGAACGTACGAGCGACTGTGCAATCTCATTGGGCTTGTTGGTCAGCACGCCGGTGCGTATCCCGCGCGCCCTGAGTGTCCGCAGCGTTTCCGATATGCCGGGATAAGGCTCGGTCAGATAGGTGAAATCCTGCAGATAGCTTTCGCAGTCGTAGTCGCGGATCAGCGGGTGAAGCGACGGTACCGCATCCTCCGGGCAGCCGCCGAGCTGCAGCAGCCTTTGATAGAAATGCGCGATAGACAGGCGGCAAAGATCCTGACATTCCTGCAACGTGATGCTGTGAAGCCCAAAATGAGCCAGCGAGCGGTTACAGTAATAGTGGATGGTCGGCAGCGTGTACAAAAGAGTACCATCGAGGTCGAAAATGCAGCCCTTAAACCGCGCGTTGGCAGAAGGCATGAATCAAACCTCCAGAAAATCGACAAAGCGGACATCTGCAAGATCCTGCTCCGCGATGCTGAGTTTTTCTCCGGTCAGGTCCTCGACGGCGGCGACCAGATGCATGGCGTCAATGCCGTACTTTTTCATCAGATACATCTTGGACGCACCGTGCGGATAGCTGTTCAGGCCGATCTTGACAAGCCGTTTGCCCAAACCGTTTTCCGCGATCACATCAGCGACAGCGGAACCGAGACCGCCGATGTTATAGTGATTTTCAATGGTGACAACGCCGTATTTGGACTTGCGGATGGCTTCGACAATGGTGGGGTCGGTGAACGGCTTGAGCGTGGACACATGCATATGCTGGATGGACAGGCCGTGTTCTTTCAGCACGGCGGTCGCGCGCATGGCCTCCTCGGTGCAGATGGAGGAGGACAGCAGAACCACATCCGTGCCTTCGGAAAGCACACGGGCACGGTTGAACTGCATCGGCTCGTTCGCCGGGAACAGGCGGGGCACCTCCTTACGGAGCATGCGGATGTAGACGGGGCCGTTGAAATTATAAGCCAGATCGAGAACACCCTCAATCTCGGTTGCGTCGCCGATATCAAAAATCGCCATGTTGGGCACGGAGCGCAGCACGGCAACGTCATTGATGGACTGGTGCGTCACGCCGCCCGGAGTGGTAATGCCCGGAACAAAACCGACAAAAACGACGGGCAGGTTAGGATAAGCCACACTCATTTCCAGCTGATCGAGGATGCGGCGATACAGGAAAACAGCGAACGTATGCAGAAAAGGACGAAAGCCCTCCCTTGCCAACGCTGCCGCCCAGGAGCACATGTTCTGTTCGGCGATACCCATCGTCAGATAGCGCTCCGGGTAGGCTGCACGGAACTGTTTGACTTCGCAGGAGCTGCCGAGATCGGCCGACATCACATAAACCTCGGGATGCTCTGCCGCAAAGCGAAGCATATTTTTTTCGTGGGTATTGACTTCGATTTTCATTCAGAACACCTCTTTCTCACATCTGGTCGTAAATCCGTTGAAATTCCTCGCGCTCGTTCGCGCTTATGCGGACAAAATGAAGCATCGGCCAGCGCTTCTCGAGCGGAGGCACGCCGGTGGTGCCGCGGGTTTTGCAGATGACCACGAGTGGTTTGCCGGGGTGCGGCGTTTTGGCGGCCTCCATCAGTTCACGGATCGAATGGCCGTCGCAGGTGACACAGACCGCGCCGAAGGAAGTAAAACGGTCGGTCAGCGGCTCAATGGACATCTGATCCTCGATCGCGCCTTCGACCTGCTGCCCGTTTGCGTCAATAAAGATGACAAAGTTATCCAGCTTATAGTAGCCCGCGGCCTGGATGCATTCCCAAAGCTGGCCTTCCTGCAGTTCGCCGTCACCGAGCATGCAGTAGACATTGCCGGTTTCTCCCTTGATTTTGCGTGCATGGGCAGTGCCGGCTGCAATAGATACCGTCTGTCCAAGGGAACCGGCGGTGTTTTCAAAGCCCGGGGAATGTTCTGCGCCGATCATCTCCATGTTCCACCCGTCAACATTGAATTTATCCATGCAGTCCGGACTGATGCGGCCGGTGGCGGCCAACGCGCAGTAAATAACGGAAGCATAGTGGCAGCACGAAACAAAGAAGCGATCCCTGTCAGGCGCGGGCTCGCCATTGTAGGAGGCGCCTCTCTGATAATTCATATTATCAGGCCCGGGAACGCCCGGAAAGGGGATGGGCTCCCAGGCTCCGGCAGAGGGACCGAGGTTCATAATCTGCGTATACAGACTGGCAACGATTTCTGCGGAAGAGCAGGCCTGTGCGAGATAGCATCCGCCCGTTTTGAGGGCAATTCCAAGAATTTGTTTACGTATGCTGTCCGCCACCTGCTGGGTCGCCTCCGGGGAATAAATTTTATCCGACATAGTATTTTGTGCTCCTTTCCGATAAGCGTATTCCGGGCAGATTGAATGGAACATATCGGCATTCGGTATGTTGTGAATATTATTTCACAATACAGAACAAATGTCAATCGAATAAAGAAATGCAATATGAATAAATAGAAATGAAAATATCTATGCAATTTGTGAAAAACAACAAATATAAGATAAGGTGTGCTTGACTTGCCAACAAGTATGCAATACAATGAAGAAAATCAGTGAGGGGATTAAACAATGGGAATAGACATAATTTCTTATATATGATCAAATGTTCTTGCGGAGGCGTCAAAGTATGAAAGCTGTTGTAAAAACCGAGAGTGGCTATGACCATATGGTATACACGGATATTCCGGAACCGAAAGCGGAGCGGGATTTAGTGAAAATTAAAATTGCATATTCGGGTATATGCGGCACGGATTTACACGCGTTTAAGGGAACCTACGCGAGTACAAAGCCTCCCGTGGTGTTGGGACATGAATTTTCCGGAGTTGTTACGGAGGTGGGGCCGGAGGTTAAGAAAGTAAAGGTGGGCGACCGGGTGACCAGCGAAACCACATTTGCGACCTGCGGCGTTTGCCCGTATTGCAGGAGCCGCGATTACAATCTGTGCAGTCACCGTCAGGGGCTGGGCACACAGATCAATGGTTCAATGGCCGAGTACCTGATAAGCAGGGAAGAGAGCGTGCATATCCTGCCTCCGAGCGTGAGCCTGTTGAGTGCGGCGCTGACCGAACCGCTGGCCTGCGGTGTGCATGCAAGCATTGAAAAGGGCGATGTGCAGCCGGGCGAAGTCATTGTCGTGTTTGGTGCGGGCGCTATCGGACTGTTGCTGGCACAGGTAGCAAAGGCGCGGGGCGCAACCGTCATAGTCGCCGGCCTCAGCAACGATGAAGAGCGGTTTACAATCGCACGTACTTTCGGCGTGGACCGGACAGTGGATCAGACAAAAGAAGATCTCGCGAAGATTGTTATGGATCTGACCGACGGTGTTGGCGCACACAAGTGCTTTGAGTGCTCCGGTGCGGTTCCGGCACTGAATAAAGCTCTGGAAATTGTCCGCCGCAAAGGCCGTGTCATTCAAATGGGCGTGTTCCCGCAGCCCAGAGAGACCATCGCAACCGACTTAATTTTGCACAAGGAGATTGAATACATCGGTTCCCGAAGCCAAAAACCAAGTTCCTGGGTCACGTCCATTGCGCTGATGGCGGATGGCACTGTTGTTCCGGAAAAAATTGTGACGACAATCGTTCCGCTGGAGGACTGGCGGGAGGCGTTTGAAAAAATGATACGCGGTGAAGGCGCAAAAGGCGTGATCTGCTGCGACGCCACGCTGAAATAAACAGAGCTTTGGAATGTTGTGCATCCAGTCAAATAAAAAACGACGGAGGAATTCCTCCGTCGTTCGGTGGGCGTCGTGGCGCTCTTCAGATGGATACGCCGGCCAGTTCCAGCAACCGGTATGCGAGCGTTTCGTCGATGACAAGCGCGTTCAGGTATTTGCCATGCAGCGCGCCAAGCACGGCTTCGGCCTTCATTGCGGACGCGGTAATACCGATTGACCACCCTGCGTGATGCATGGCGTCAAGCGGGGCGGAAATGGTATAACGGCCGGGTATTGGAATCTCTTGGCCGTCCTTATCAAACATCCGCGCAAGCAGGTGGCCGACCGCGCCCATTCCAAGCATTTCCATACGCTGCTTATCCGTATAGTACCCTGCCATTTGCAGTGTGGAAGCGGGATCCTGGAGCGATCCCACCCCAGTGACGATGACATCCGTGGTGAGTGCTTTTTTGAGTGTGGTTTCAATCTGCGGTTCGGCAATCAGGTGCTGATATACCAACTTGTTGTCCACATATACCGGGGCGTAAATATTGGAATATGTGCCGTCCAGCTTCTTTGAGATCTCTAGCGCCAGCTCCAGCCCGTCGAAATGCGGATTTCCGGTGCCGAGACACCCCGCCATCTGTACAACGTTCAGATTATAATAGCTGCGGGGCTTCATGGCGTCGCAAAGATATTGCAGCGGTTTGCCCCATGAAATGCCGAGCGTCTGGTTGTTGTCCAGCACGGTACTGAGCAGATTGGCCGCGGCCTCCGCGCAGCGGCGCAGGGCTTTGTCGTATTCGTGGTTTCCGGCGATTACAATGGCGTCGCGCAGGCCGAAGGTGGTGCGGATGGCATAGGAGAGTTGCGGGTTTTTCAGAACGGGACTGTGTACGATGATTTCTACGACGCCGGTTTCCCTCGCTTCATCCAGCAAGCGCGACACCGTGGGGCGGGAAAGGTTTGTAATTTGCCCAACTTCCTGCTGGCTTAGTCCCTGCTGATAATAGAGTTCGGCGACGCGTACAAGAAGATCCTCGCGTGTATCCATATAAACGTACTCCTTTTGAAGTGTGAACAGATGTTCATATCATGAACATAATTATAGCACGATGGTTGGGATTGTCAAATAGAACTTTCGCTCTTACGCAAGTTATATGAATAAAAAGTATTGCAGAAATGCAAACAGGGATTGACAAAGCGTATATTTTAAAATACAATCTATTCATATATAAAATATATGAAATGAACAAAATTTCAATATTG
>JBFWIM010000026.1:15101-18167 GCA_050255995.1 Intestinibacillus sp. | reverse complement strand
GTTTATCGGACTGGAAATGGCGGAAAACCTCCACCATGCGGGACTCGACGTTTCGATTATTGAAATGCTGGATCAGGTCATGGCACCCATCGACTACGAGATGGCACAGCTTTTACATGAGAATATTTCACAGAACCGGGTGAAGCTGTATCTTGGTGACGGCGTGTCCTCCTTCGCGGACACCGGTAAGAGCGTTGATATTTCTCTGAAGAGTGGAAAGACTGTCTCGGCGGAGCTTGTTATTCTGGCAATCGGCGTGCGCGCCAACGGCGAGCTCGCCAAAAATGCCGGACTGAGCATGAATGCACGCGGCGGTATTGTCGTGGATGAAACCCTGCGCACATCCGATCCGAACATTTATGCCGTGGGCGACGTGATTGAAGTAGAGGATTTCATTTCCAAGGACCGCACCATGATCCCGCTCGCCGGACCCGCCAACAAGCAGGGACGCATTGCGGCAAACAATATTGCGGGCGGCAATGAGAAATATGAGGGCACCCAAGGCACTTCGGTTGCGAAAGTGTTTGACCTGACCGCGGCCAGCACCGGCGCAAATGAAAAGACGCTGCAAAAGCGCGGTCTTGTAAAGGGCAAGGATTATGAGAGCCTGATCATTACACAAAACTCCCATGCGGGCTATTATCCCGGCGCGGTGCCGCTGACGCTCAAGCTGCTGTTCAGCATGGACGGCAAAAAGATCTTCGGCGGGCAGATTGTCGGCATTGACGGCGTAGACAAACGCATTGACACCATCGCCGTGGCGATCCGTCTGAATGCGGGCATTGCGGATCTGAAGCGGCTGGAACTTGCCTATGCGCCGCCGTATTCTTCGGCCAAGGATCCGGTCAATATGGCGGGCTTTGTCGCGGAAAACGTGTTGTCCGGCCTGGTGCAGTTTGCCCCTTGGGATGCGGTGGAAACACATAAGGACGCCGTACTGCTTGATGTGCGTGAAGATGCGGAGCTGATGGCGTTCACGCTGCCGGGTGCAAAGCATATTCCGCTGGGTCAGCTGCGAGACCGGCTCGGTGAGCTGGATCGGGAAAAAGAGGTCATTCCCTTCTGCGCCATCGGGGTGCGCTCTTACAATGCGGCCCGCATCCTGATGCAGCACGGCTTCAAGAAGGTGCTGCTCTATCCGGCTGGTACGCGGTTTTATCAGTCTACGCACTATGAGGAGGGCGGTGCCGCCCCTTTTGAGCAAACGTCCGTCTCGGATGGCGGTCATGCCGATACTGAGGATGCTCCCATAGCGTGCATGCGCCTCGACTGCAGCGGCATGCAGTGCCCCGGCCCGATCATGAAGGTGTTTGAAACGATGAAGGGCATGAAGGACGGCGACGTGATGGAGGTATCCGCTTCCGACCCGGGCTTCTTACGCGATATCGGCGCATGGTGCCGCCGGACGGGAAATATTCTGCTTTCCAGCGAGCGCCGCGGCAATGACTATGTCGCTCTGGTGAAAAAGGGCGCGGCGGCAGCGAAGGATGCGCCGGTGGTGCACGATACCGCCGAAGGGAAAACAATTATTGTGTTTTCCGGCGACCTTGACAAGGTGCTCGCGAGCTTCATCATTGCCAACGGTGCGGCGGCCATGGGGCGGCCGGTGACGATGTTCTTCACGTTCTGGGGGCTGAACGTCCTGCGCAAATCCGAAAAGCAGCCCGTTAAGAAGTCGTTTATGGAGTCCATGTTCGGTGCGATGATGCCGCGCGGCAGTAAAAAGCTCAAGCTGTCCAAGATGAATATGGGCGGCATGGGTACCGCGATGATGAAGAAGATCATGAACGACAAGAACGTCGATTCGCTGGAAGCGCTGATTCAGAAGGCGTTAAAAGCGAGCGTGAAAATCGTTGCATGCACAATGAGCATGGATGTCATGGGCATCAAGGAAGAAGAGCTTATCGACGGCGTCGAGCTCGGCGGTGTCGGCGCGTATCTCGGCGACGCAGAAGAATCAAATATCAATCTGTTTATTTAAACCGGAGAAAGAAGAAGGCGCGTATGCCAATCGCATACGCGCCTTCTTTTGCTGTGGGCAGGCCTTCTCATACTTCGTTTGCAAGACGTTCCAGCGCGTCCGCGAGGATATCCGCGCCGCGCGCGATATCTACAAAGTCCGTCCACTCTTCGGGGCTGTGGCTGATGCCGCCCCTGCTAGGAACAAACAGCATTGCCGTGGGCACGAAGCGGGAGACAAACAGCGAGTCATGGTATGCGCCGCTGATCACTTCGGCATATGGCGTTTCGCCGCACGCGTCCCGCAGAATATCCAGTACATGGCTGTCGCAGATCATGGGGCGGTCATGGTTCTCCAGCGCCAGATCTGCCGTTATGCCTCTGCGTCGCGCAATTTCTGAGATCCCGCCGCGCAGTTCGGCCAGCATCCGGTCCTTGACGGCAAAATCCACGCCGCGAATATCTATGGAGAAGATCGTTTTTCCGGGGATGACATTTACAGCGCCCGGAATATTCTGCAGCAGGCCGACGGTGCCCGTGGTATAGCTGCCCAGGCGGCTGGCCTCCTGCGCCAAATGTTCCAGCAGAAGGGAAATTTCCGCCGAGGCCATCATGGCGTCGCGCCGGTCCTCCATGGAAGTACCGCCCGCGTGCGACTGTTCACCGGTGACAGTGACGGTCAGATTGGTCGGGGCGCAGATCGCCGTAACCAGACCAATCGGTTTGCGCAGCTTTTCAAGACGGTTGCCCTGTTCAATATGCAGCTCAATGAAGGCATATACCTCGCCGGGCTTCTTGACAACGTTTTTGAAATGATTTGGCACAAAACCCAAGCGATCCAGCATTTCATACAGGCTGTTCCCCTCCGCGTCCCGCAGGGATGCGGTCCTTTCCGCGGTAAGATCGCCTGCAAGAATACGGCTGCCCAGACAGGACAGCCCGAAACGCGTCGGCTCCTCGGACATGTATACGACAACTGTCAGGCTGCGGCGGAGGGTTGCTCCGCGCTCCTGCAGCAGGCGCACCGCTTCCATCCCGGCCACCACGCCCGCCATGCCGTCAAACATGCCTGCGTTCGGCACGGTGTCGATATGAGATCCCGTCCAC
>JBFWIM010000026.1:1401-15001 GCA_050255995.1 Intestinibacillus sp. | reverse complement strand
CAGGCTGCGGCGGAGGGTTGCTCCGCGCTCCTGCAGCAGGCGCACCGCTTCCATCCCGGCCACCACGCCCGCCATGCCGTCAAACATGCCTGCGTTCGGCACGGTGTCGATATGAGATCCCGTCCACACCGGCGGGAGACGGGGCTCCATGCCCTCCAGCGTGCCAAAAAGATTGCCTGCGCCGTCCTGTGTGACCGTCAGCCCAAGCGTTCGCATCTCCTGTTTGACGTACTCGCGGCAGGCAAGCTCGACCGGGGTGAACAGCACCCGCGTGGTGCCGAATTCGGGCGTGCTGTTAAAGCTGTCGATGTTTTCGAGCCAGCCCTGGATCCGCAGTGCATCGGCTTTTTTCATTTCGTTTTTAACCTTGTCCATAGGCGCGCACTCAAATGACATTTTGCGGCGCTCCATCCAGCCAGGCCCGCAGGTTTGCATTCACGATGACCGCGCGCTTTTCAAAGGCCTGCTGCGAGGCAAACGCGATATGCGGCGTGGCAATCAGATGCGGTGCATGCAGAAGCGGATGTCCGGTGGGGAGGGGGGGCTCGGTTTCAAACACATCTGCCGCCGCGCCTGCAATGACACCGTTTTCCAGCGCGGCGGACAGCGCGGCGCTATCCACAATTGGGCCGCGCGCAGTGTTGATCAAATAGGCGGTGGGCTTCATCTGGGCGAGCTGCGCTGCGCCGATCATGCCGCGCGTCGCGTCGTTCAGCGGCACGTGCAGCGAGACGAAGTCGGATTCGCGCAGCACGGTGGGGAGATCGGCAAAGGTCACGCCCGGCAGTTCTTTGGACGTGCGGCTGTATGCCAGCACCCCGCAGCCGAAGGCCTGCGCGATGCGCGCCACGCGCTGGCCGATGGCGCCCGCGCCCACAATGCCGAAGGTCCTGCCCTCCAGCTCAAAGCCGACGAGGCCGTCCTTGGTGCCGCCGCTGCGCGCCGCATGGTCGCACGGCAGAATGTTGCGTGCCAGCGCAACCGCGAACCCAAATACCAGATCTGCCACCGCGGCGGTGGAATATCCTGCGCAATTGCAGACCGTGATGCCGCGCTCGCGGCAATACGCGACATCGACATGATCAACGCCGGTGAAGGCCACGCAGACGAGCTTCAGATTGGGGCAGTGCTCCATGACTTCCCTGCGGTAGGCGAAATTGGAAAGCACCACCGCGTCGGCGTCTTTGGAACGCTCAATCAGCGTGGGGACATCCTCTGCCCGGGTATCATGGCACACAACCTCCATACGGCCGCCGATGGCTTTTTCCGCACCCTCGCGGAGTGTCTGCTGCGGGATGCCGAGCGGCTCTAAAAAAACGACTTTCATCTTCTGTATTCTCCTTTTTACCGATATTTATAAGGCAACGTCCCGGTTGCAGTCTTTGGAATAGATGTAGGCGAAAGGCTCGCGGCCCACGCCATAGGCGCACTGCGCCACATATGGTCCGAACCACAGGAAATCGCCCTTTTTAATGCCCATCCAATTATCATCGAGCAGGTACATGCCCTCGCCGGACAGCACATATGCGCCGTGCTCCTGTACATGGGTCTCCACGATCGGGTGGCAGCCGCCCGGCTCGAAGGAGAGAATGTGCATGTTCATGTCAAAGCCGAGGTCAGTCGGCAGCAGATCCTTGATGAACACGTTTTCCATGTCATCGTAAATGCGGTAGGGAATGTCGTTAACATTGCCGATTACCGGCGTTGTTTCATACCCTTGCAGGGGAATGTATTTTTGCTTATATAACAGGATAAACGCAGGCGAATCCCCCGTGTTCTGAAACCGGATGCCCGCCCCGGCAGGCGCAAACAGATAACCGCCGGCGGTCAGTGTGCCGCTTGCGCCTTGGGTACCCGCGTCCAGTGTGCCGGAGACCACGTAGAGAAAGGTTTCCACCTCAGCTTCGACCGTGAACGGCTCGCTCGTGCCGCCGCCAGGTTCGACCGTCACCTCGTATTGGACAAAGCTGGCGCCTATTTTAGGGGAGCAGACGATGCTCGCGCGGCAGCCGTTCAAAAAGGGGAGTACATTATTGACCAATCCCTCAGGCGGGATGACGGCATACAGTCCGTTTTTCACAACCGCTCGTGTTGCGAGCAGATCGTTAGGATAACTCATTTTTATCTACCTCCATCAGTGTTTTAACAGCATCTAACAGAACCTCCGCAGCGTGTGCAAGGTGTACAGGCGAGCTCCATTCCTCCGGACAGTGGCTGACGCCGCCGCGGCTCGGCACGAACAGCATGGCCGTCGGAACGGCGGCGGCCATCGGCAGGCTGTCATGACCTGCGCCGCTCGGCAGCACACGCACCGACCGTCCGCGCTCCCGTGCGCAGCGCAAAAGCAGGCGTTGCAGCTCCGGATGCATGGGGGAGGAGGGCTGGCATAGCGTGGTAACGCTCTCTGTCCACGCGCCGGAGCGTATCTCGAGCCGCCTCAGCTCGTCGTCAATCAGGCGGTTGATGGTTTCCACGGCTTCGGCATCCAGGCTACGGGTGTCGAGCGAGAAGGAGACACTGTCCGCAATGGTATTGATGGCGTTCGGGGAAACGGTGATGTGTCCGACGGTTGCAACCGCGCCTTCGAACCGGCGCGCAATGTCGCCGACCTGAGAAATGCATTTGGCAGCGATCTCGACCGCGTCGCAGCGGCAGTCCATTGGTACGGTGCCGGCGTGGCCGGTCGCGCCGTGTACTGTGACCATACGGCGGCACATGCCGACGATCCCGCTCACAACCCCAAGCTCCGCCCGTTCGCGCTCGAGAACGGGGCCCTGCTCAATGTGAATCTCGAAAAAAGCGCGCACATGTGACAGATCCCACGCCGCATCCCTGAGCCGTGCGGGGTTCAGACCCCAGGATTCCATCGCGTCCCAAAGGGTCGTGCTGTCCGCATCGCTGGCTGTGCGCAGATCATCTTCTGCAAGCTGCCCCAGGAAAGCTTTTGCCGAGAAAAATCCCGTGCCAAAGCGCGCGCCCTCCTCGTCATTGGTTGCAACAATACGCAGAGTGAGCGGACGTTCCGGTTCCGTCCGCGCAAGCACGTGGGCGATCTCAATGCCGCAGACCACACCGGCGATGCCGTCGTAGGCGCCGCCGTGCAGCACGGTGTCATAATGGGAGGCGATTACGAGGGTGTCCGGAGATTTCCCGGGCAATGTGCCGATGACGGCGCCGGACGCGTCGGTATGCACCTGCATACCCGCCTCTGCCATCAATTCGGACAAAAGCACAGCCGCTGCGCGCATTTCGGGGGAAAACGGCAGCCGTGTGACGCCCGCGCCGGGCGTCGCCGTGATCTCAGCCAGCCGCGCCAGCTGCGCTTCGATCCGCGCGCCGTCAATTTTTACAAGTATTGGCATGCTGTTTCACCGCTTTTCTTAATTTTCCACCGCGCTGTCCAAACCGCTTTTCTTCCACCGGAACAGCAGGCGTTCGGCGGCGGTGAGGACTGCGAAAAAGCCGGTGTACAGTAAGCCGATGATGATGGCCGACATGAACATGTCCGCCAGTTTGAACCAGTTCTTGGAGTCAACAATAATGAACCCGAGGCCGGAGGACGCGCCCATCATTTCCGCAACGACCAGTGAGGAGAACGCAAGCCCCAGACAGGCTTTCATACCGGAAAAGATGTTTGACAGCGCAGCTGGCGCGAGGACGTGCCAGAAAACCTGAAAGCCGCTTGCGCCAAGGCTGAGCGCGGAGCGTACCAGCAGCGAGTCGGTGCCCCGGATGCCGTCCAGCACGTAGGGCAGCATGGCGATAACGGTCGTATAGGCGATCAGCGTGATTTTGGAGTTTTCACCGATGCCGAACCAGATCAGGAACATGGGCAGAAAGGCCAGCACCGGAATGGGGCCGAACAGATTAATGATCGGTGAGAGCAGGTTGTTTACCTTGCGAAACAGCGCCATCAGCGAGCCGAGAACCACTGCCAACAGCGTGCCGATGGCAAAACCGGTCAGCAGCCGATAGAGCGAAATGCCGATATGCCCGAGCAGCTTGCCCTGTGCCAGATAGCTCGCCGCAGTGGCCACAATTGTGGTGGGCGCGGGGAGAAAGACGGGGTTAAACCAGCCTTCCCTGACATTGGCGATAGTAACAAGCTGCCATACGATAAAAAAGACCGCAAGCACAATCGCCTGAATCCATTTATTCTGTTTGCGGGTTTTGGCTGCCGCAGATCTGCGCGAAAGATTCTGTTTTGTCCCTGTCATAGCGTCCTTCACTCCTATTCCGTGATGACGGACGCCTGGCCGGCGCCCATCAGGCCGCGTTCCAGCCGTTCCACCGTTTCCAGAAATTCCGAGGCATGGACATCGCGGGGGTGCGGCAGGCTGATTTTTTCGATCATCGCGACGCGCCCCTCCTGAAGCAGGATAACGCGGTCGGCCAGATAAACGGCCTCCGGTACTGAGTGCGTGATGAAAATGATCGTCTTTTTGGTTTGCTGCCAGATCTGAATGATCTCACGGCGCATGCCGTCCCGCGTCATTGCGTCCAGCGCGCCGAGCGGTTCGTCCATCAGCAGAATCTGCGGATCGTTCGCCAAGGCGCGGGCGATGCCGACACGCTGCGCCATACCCCCGGAAAGCTCGGCAGGGTAGGCGTTTTCATACTCCCGCAGACCGATCATATCGACATACCGGTCAACGGTTTCCTGAATATTTTTCGCATGGCGCAGCTTCAAGCCGAAGCCGATGTTCTGACGAACCGTGCACCAGGGAAACAGCGCGTGCTGCTGAAAGACAACGCCGCGGTCCGGCCCCGGGGCTGTCACCGTCCGTCCATCCGCGACAATCTCGCCGCGGTCCGGTTTGAGGTACCCCGCCAGCAGATTGAGCAGCGTGGATTTGCCGCACCCGCTCTTGCCAAGCACGCAGATAAATTCTCCGGTGCCGATCTCCAGCTGGATATCCCGGAGTACATATCGCAGCGTACCGTCTGCCGTTTCATCGAACGCCTTGCTCACGTGATTGATCATAACTGCCATATACAAGCCCCCTTACAAAAAAAGAACAGATAAACCCTCGGCTTATCTGCTCCATTGCAATCCGTTTATTAGATTGTATTCAGTATACTGCGCCGATCATTCTGCAGCAAGGGTAAAGTGCACAGCATAAAAATGTTTGGGTAGTACAATTTGCACACATCTGCTCTTGTCGGTATTTGCGGCGCGTGCTATACTATCAAAAAAGCAGGAGGTCGCCGCTATGACAGTGAACGAGTTAATACACCATCCCGAGTGCAGCGGGCTGCGCTGTGTTGCCGGGGCGCGCGGACTGGATCGCACCATCGCCAGCGTGAATATTCTGGACAACCCGGACGTGTCCAGGTTTCTCAAGGAAAACGAGCTGGTGCTCACCACAGGATACCTGTTCATGGAGGACAGCGCGTTCGGCGTGCGTATCCTGCGCGATGCCGCCAGAATCGGCTGTGTGGCGATCGGTATGAAGGTCAAACGGTATTTTGATGAGATTCCGGCGGAAATGTGCGAGGAGGCCGAGCGGATCGGTCTGCCGCTGCTGGAAATCCCGTTTTATTACCCTTTTTCGGACTTCGCCCGGATCGTTTTCTCCGAGCTGAAGGACAGGCAGCTCGACGAACAGCAGCGGCTGTTGTCCTGCGTACAGTCCATAAGCGACCTGTATTTTCAGGATAAGGGCGTGCAGGAGATGCTGCAGCGGCTGAGCGGTATGCTGCACTGTCCGGTGATGTTGACCGATTACAATTTGGGCATGCTTCTTTCGGTTGAGGAGGATCGCGTCTGTCAGCCCATCACGCTCGACAGTGCGGATCCTCTGCCTGCCGAGGCAGGCTGCGCGCAGTATTTAAACCTCTATGCGGATAATCAGCTGCGGCGATTTTGCGTGGTTGCCCTGCCGCGGCACATGGGCTATCTCTGTATACCCGCGGAAAACGAGCTGACCATGTTCCAGACTTCCCTGGCGGAACATGCGGTGAAGCTATTGGGGCTCTCGCTCGCGACCGACCGGCATGCTTACGGAAACCGCGGCCAGTATGATTTCTTGTTTGAATACCTGCTGTCCGCAACAGAACAGGCGGAAGGCACGGCGGCTGAAATCTGTCATACCTATGGTATTGACGCGACGGCAAAACGCGTCTGCATCTGCATCCAGAGGGCGTCCTCCGTACAGTCGCAGAGACACCAGCGCGAACTGATTGAACATCTGAGCGCGCGTCTCCCGCAGAATGGGAAACTGTTCTCTCATCAGGCATTTTTAACAGTTTTTCTGTTTTTCTCACCCAAGATTCCGGAGGTGGATGCGGTAGCGCAGGCCAATGAAGCCGCGGAACGCCTGATCGGCACGATTGAACCCTATGGCTACGGCGTGTTGTTTATTGGCGTCGGCCGCTGCTATGAGGGCACAGCTACGCTGCGCAGTTCCTTTCAGGATGCGCTGCGCAGCGCATATTTGGCGCAGCGCCTGCAAATGCCGTATCATGCGCTGTGCTATTCGCATTATCTGGGGCGTCACCTGCTACTTGCTCAAAACGAAGAAACGCTGCGAAGGATCTGCCGGGAAACCGTTGCCCCGCTGCTTGAGAGCGACCGCCAGAACCATACTGAACTCATGCGCACGCTGCACAGTCTGTTTGCCTGTCGGCTCAACGTGAGCGCGGCTGCAAAGCAGCTGTTTTTGCACCGGAATACGCTGCTGGGCAGGCTCGAGCGTATCCGGGAACTGGTGGGCTTTGATTTGCAGGACTGGGAGCAGCTGTATTCGCTCTATCTGGGGATGTGTGCGGCGGAGCAGCTGTCGGAAGCGTGAGCGCCGTCAGCCGATCCCGAGCAGGCGTGCGCCGGTTGCGACGATAAAGCAGACCAGAAGCCCCAACGCGGTCGGAATTATAAAGGCAGCCGCGGTCCACTTGAGGCTGCCGGCCTCTTTACGCACGGTCAGGCAGGTGGTGGAGCAGGGCCAGTGCAGGAGGGAAAACAGCATGGTGCAGACTGCAGTGACCGCTGTCCAGCCGTGCGCGACCAACAGCGTATGGAACTCGGACAGGGAGGGAATATC
Organism: Intestinibacillus sp.; assembly: GCA_050255995.1. Classification (GTDB taxonomy): domain Bacteria; phylum Bacillota; class Clostridia; order Oscillospirales; family Butyricicoccaceae; genus Intestinibacillus. The sequence goes on along the minus strand of JBFWIM010000026.1, from coordinate 7,958 downwards.
GCTGAGGGTGCCGGAAGACAGATAGCCCATCAGGATAAGCGGCATAACAATTTCATTTGCGGGAAATCCGAGAATAAAAGCCAGCAGGATAACGCCGTCCAGCCCGAACAGGCGGGCGAACGGGTCAAGAAAGGCGGCGCAGTGTGTGAGGAGTGATGCGTCGCCAACCGTGATGTTGGCCAGCAGCCAGATGACCAGCCCGGCGGGCGCGGCCACGACGATTGCCCGCCCGAGAACGAACAGCGTCCGGTCAAACACGGAGCGGACGATGACCTTGCCGATTTGGGGCATGCGGTAGGGCGGCAGCTCCAGCGTAAAGGACGAGGGTATGCCTTTCAGGATTGTGGAAGACAGGATGCGGGAAACCAACAGCGTCATCAGGACACAGAAAACGATTACGAGCGTGAGAAGGAAGGCGGATAGGGCGGAGGAAAAAAAGCCCGCGGCGCCGCCCGCGAAAAACATGGTCAGAATTGCAATGAGCGTGGGGAATCGCCCGTTGCAGGGCACGAAATTGTTGGTCAGAATTGCAATTAAGCGCTCGCGCGGCGAATCGATAATACGGCAGCCGACAACGCCGGCGGCGTTGCATCCGAACCCCATACACAATGTCAGGGCCTGTTTGCCGCAGGTTTTTGCCTTTTTGAAGTAGTGATCCAGATTAAATGCTACGCGGGGCAGATAGCCCAGATCCTCCAGCAGGGTAAACAGCGGAAAAAAGATAGCCATGGGTGGCAGCATCACACTTACGACAGTGGCAAGTACGCGCCAGACGCCTTCCACCAGCAGGCTTTGCAGCCAGACCGGCGCGCCGAGCCCTTGCAAAGCGGCAATGAACGGCGCATCAAGAGAAGACAATAAAGTATTTAAAAGAGCGGACGGATAGTTTGCGCCCTGTATGGTCAGAAAAAAGATACCAAGGAGCAGGAGCAGCATAATCGGGATACCGGTTTGCCGCGAGGTCAGGATGCGGTCGATTGCCCGGTCGCGCATGGCTGCTGCGGAAGACTGTTCCTGTATGACGTCGCACGCGATTTCCTCAGCGTGCAGAACCAATCCCGCGACAAGCAGATCGCACAGTGCGTCCCCCTCGATATGGTTTTGCAGCAGCAGGCTGCGTGCATCCGAAAGAACGTCATACGGGATTTCAATGGGCACGTGTTCCGTTAAGGAGTGCAAAAAAGCGGAGTCGCCTTCCAAAAGGCGCAGCGCCAGCCAATGGGGATTCAGCGGTACCGTCGGCGGTAGAACGGCCTCAATCCGCGCCACGGCCTCCTCAACCGCGGGGAGATACCGGATGGGGGGCGGCGCACAGCAGCGCTTCCCGTCTGCCACCGCGCCGATGGTTTCCAGCAACGTGTCCAATCCGCGTCCTTCGCGCGCCGCGCACGGAACAACCGGTACGCCGAGCTGCTCAGAGAGCAGTGGGAGGTTCAGAAGGATGCCTTTTTTCTCGGCTTCATCCATCAGGTTGACACAGACAACGGTGCGGGAGGTGATCTCGGTCGTTTGGAGCACGAGATTGAGGTTGCGTTCCAGACAGGTGGCGTCGACGACCACCACCGTGCAGTCCGGTTTCCCAAAGCATAGAAAATCGCGTGCGACCTCCTCTTCGGCGGAATGCGCCATCAGGGAGTATGTACCGGGAAGATCGACAAGAATATAATGTCGTCCGTCCCGGTAGACGATGCCCTGCGCGCTGGCGACCGTCTTACCTGCCCAATTCCCCGTATGCTGATTCATACCGGTTAATGCGTTGAAAACTGTGCTTTTGCCTACGTTTGGGTTGCCGGCGAGCGCGATCACGAAATCGCGCTCGCCGGTTTTCTGAATGCGCAATCCAGAATCAACCATGGTTCGTTGGGCGTTTGCCGCCAGACTCATGTGTAGCCCCGCCTTTCCTTACATCACCTGTATCGTTGCCGAATCCTCGCAGCGCAGCGCAATCACCGCGCCCCGGATTAAGTAAGCCGTCGGATCGCCCGCCGGGCTTTTTTGCAGACATTCCACGCGGGTGCCGGGAATCATACCCAGATCAAGCAGACGGCGGCGAATGGAGCCGGTGGTGTGCAGCGCCTGCACCCGTGCGGAGGAGCCGACGGCAATCTGTTCCAGAGTTGTAGTTGTATTCATAAAATTTCAGCCTCACAATACATTTTAGTGGAGGGCAACAGTTTTGCTCTCCACTAAATAACGTATGCGGTGGCGGCACTTTGGTGCATGGTCATATGAAAGGAAGAGCATGATGGAGCAGGCGGAGTTTCGTACACTGACCGGATACCGGCAGGCAGAAGACAAACGGATGACCGAAGCGATGGAGGATTATCTGGAGATGATTTACCGGACGGAGGCGAATGGCGACACAGTCCGGATGGGGGATCTGGCGGCACGGCTTCATGTGCGTCCGTCCTCGGCTTCGCGTATGGTCGCAAGGCTCGCCGAGTCGGACTTTCTGCGATACGAGAAATATGGCGTGATTCGGATGACCGAACAGGGGCGCACGATGGGGGAATATCTGCTGTGGCGTCACGACGTGCTTCAGCGTTTCTTCTGCAAGCTCAACGGGAGAGAGGATGTACTGGAGCAGGTGGAGCAGGTGGAGCATTTCATAGACGAAGAGACCATACGCAATCTCGGCCGCCTGACGGAGAAAATGTGAAGGGGAAGCATCGGTTCCGATGCTTCCCCTGAGAGATGCGCGAATCTTATTTTGCGGCGGCTACTGCGGCGAGCAGCGCATCCACACGGTCTGTCTGCTCCCAGCTTACGCCAAGGTCCTCGCGGCCGAGATGACCGTAAGCCGCGAGCTGGCGGTAAATCGGGCGGCGCAGTTCCAGCGTCTCGATGATTGCGGCAGGGCGCAGGTCAAAAACCTGAGAAATGGCTGTGCCGAGCACTGCATCGTCCACCGTTCCGGTACCGAAGGTGTCAACCATGATAGATACCGGATCGGCCACGCCGATGGCGTAGGCGAGCTGCACCTCGCAGCGGCTGGCCAGCCCTGCCGCCACAATATTCTTGGCGACATAACGGGCCGCATAGGCTGCGGAGCGGTCGACCTTGGTCGGATCCTTACCGGAGAATGCGCCGCCGCCGTGGCGCGCCATGCCGCCGTAGGTGTCGACGATGATCTTGCGGCCGGTCAGGCCGCTGTCACCCTGCGGACCGCCGACAACAAAGCGGCCGGTCGGATTGACGAAGAGGCGGGTATTTTCATCCAGCAGATGGGCGGGGATGGTGGGGCGGATGACCTGCTCCAACATGTCGCTCCGGATCTGGCTGAGAGATACATCAGGACTGTGTTGGGTGGAAAGCACCACGGTGTCCACACGGATGGGCTGACGGTTTTCGTCATACTCCACCGTAACCTGGGTCTTGCCGTCCGGACGCAGATAGGGCAGGGTGCCGTCCTTGCGCACGGCGGTCAGGCGCTTGGCCATGGCGTGAGCCAGCGAGATGGGCAGCGGCATGAGCTCGGCAGTCTCATTGCAGGCGAAGCCGAACATCATACCCTGATCGCCTGCGCCGATTGCAAGATCGGCATCCGACGCGCCGCTCTTGCGCTCAAGGGAATTGTCAACGCCCAGAGCGATGTCGGCGGACTGCTCGTCGATGGAGGTCAGCACGGCGCAGGTCATTGCGTCAAAACCGTATTTTGCGCGGTCATAGCCAATGTCGGAGATGACCTGGCGCGCGATATGCGGGATGTCTACATAGCACTGGGTCGAAATCTCGCCCATGACCATGACCATACCGGTCGTAACGGTGGTTTCACAGGCCACGCGCGCCTGCGGATCCTGTTCGATAATCGCATCAAGAACCGCATCTGAGATCTGGTCGCAGATCTTGTCGGGATGGCCTTCGGTCACGGATTCGGAGGTAAACAAATGTCTTGCCATTGTTTGCAGTTTCCTTTCTCTATAAGATAGTATGTGTCATTTAGGCAACAAAAAAACGCTCCCGGCGGAGCGTAGCAGAATTGCCTCATCTTTCGGTTCTCCGGCAAGCGCCGGGAACTGAATACCGCCGGATTTAGCACCTTACGGCTTGCCGCAGGTTGCCGGGCTTCATAGGGCCGATCCCTCCACCACTCTTGATAAGGTTATAAACTTTTGAATATTTCCGCTTGTTATTATATCAGATTGTGTCCGCTTGTCAAGAGTTTTTGCGCGAAAACTGTCATTGAAAAGTGAAAGCAAAAAGATTATAATAGAATTGATATTGACAGCACCAAAAAAGCAAAAGTAAATTAAAAATTAGGTGGGGAAAAGCATTGGACGGCAAAAGCAAGGCAGTCTCGCTCGCGCGGCGTGCGCTGATTGTCACAATTCCGGTTATGTGCGGATACTTATTTATGGGGATTGCCTTCGGCCTGCTGCTGCAGGGCGCGGGCTATAGCTTTATTTGGGCGCTCTTTATGAGCGTAATGATTTATGCGGGAACCATGCAGTACATGGCAATTCCGTTCCTGATCGCGCAGACAGATCTGCTCACAGTTGCGGCTACGACGCTGCTGGTGCATTTCCGGCACTTTGTTTATGGTCTTTCGTTCATCGGACGGTTTCGGCCGATGGGCTGGCGCAAATATTATATGATGTTTGGGCTGACCGACGAAACCTACGCGCTGCTCTGCGCAGAGAAGGCTCCTGACCCTGAGAGCGAGGAGAAATTCTTATTTCTGATTGCGCTTTTCGACCAGCTTTACTGGATCATCGGCTGCACTCTGGGGGCGCTCGTCGGTCAATTTTTAACGTTTAATACGCAGGGCATCGATTTTGCGATGACCGCACTGTTCATAGTGATCTGTGTCGATCAGTGGCGTGCGGCGAAATCCAGGCTGCCCGCGGTCATTGGCGCAGGCGCGGCAGTGCTGTCGCTTATCGCCTCCCGGCTGCTGGGCGGAAACAATATGCTCATGCCGGCCATTGTGATGATTGTTGTCTGCTTTATCACGCTACGGCGGAAGCTGGAGCCGCTTCTGGTGGAGGAAATGGAAAAGGGGGCGGACGTATGAACGTGCATACCATTCTCTATTCCGCCGCTATCGTTTTGGTAATCGCTGTGGTGACTGCGTTTACCCGTTTCGTGCCGTTTGTTATTTTTAGCGGTCAGCGGAAGGTGCCGGCTTATATCGTGTATCTGGGGGCGGCCATGCCTGCGGCGGTCATCGCGATGCTGATCGTCTATTGCCTGCGGAATACCGCTTTCTCTGTCTGGCCATTCGGCATTCCGGAGGGCATTGCGTGCGTGGTGACGGCAATGGTTCACTGGTTTGGAAAAAACACGCTCGTCAGCATCGTAACGGGTACGGTTTTGTATATGGTGCTGGTACAAATGGTATTTATTTAGCGTAAAGTTGGAATAAGTTAGACTATCAAAATATTCTATTTGACTTTGCGTCAGAGAAGAGTTAATATTACAGTAAAGTAGTATATTTGACGAAAGACTGCATAAAAACGTATCTCCGAATGACAGACGGAGACGGGTAAAGGATAAGAGCATGAATATCTATTTAGGCATTGACATCGGCTCGACCACCGTCAAGCTGGTTGCGGTGCGTGCGGGTGAGATTATATACAAACGCTATGAGCGTCATTTCTCCAAGGTGCGTGAAAAGGCGTGCGAAATGCTGCGGGACGCGCGGGAGATGATCGGTGGGGAACCGCTGCGCGTTGCCATCACAGGCTCTGCGGGTCTCGGCGTAGCAAAAGCCAGCGGCATTGATTTTGTGCAGGAAGTCTTCGCAACCCGAAAGGCCGTCGGAAAGTTTGTGCCAAACGCGGACGTCGTCATTGAGTTGGGCGGCGAGGATGCCAAAATTGTCTTTTTGTCCGGTCAGTTGGAGGAGCGCATGAATGGCTCCTGCGCAGGCGGTACCGGCGCCTTCATTGACCAGATGGCGGTTCTGCTGGATATGACGCCCGCGCAGCTTGATGAAGTCAGCCAGAAGGCGGAGCGCATTCACACCATTGCCTCACGCTGCGGTGTGTTCGCCAAATCGGATATCCAGCCGCTGCTGAACGAGGGTGCGCGGCGGGAGGACGTTGCGGCTTCTATTTTTCAGGCGGTCGTGAACCAGACGTTGACCGGTCTGGCGCAGGGACGCGAAATCGGGGGCGATGTGCTGTTTCTCGGCGGCCCGCTGTTTTTCTTTAAGGGCCTGCAAAAACGCTTTCAAATCACACTGGGGCTGGACGACAGCCACGCGCATTTTCCGGCGCTTGCGCCGTTTGCCATTGCGGCAGGCGCCGCGCAGTACGCGAACGACTCCACCAGCCGGGAGTACAGCTTCCATGAGTTGCTGGGCATTCTGGAGAAGACGGCCGGAGAGCCTGTCCTCTCGCAGACGCTTCCGCCCTTGTTTGAGAGTCAGGCGCAGTATGAGGACTTTCGCGCACGCCACAACGCGCATGACGTTATGACGGAGAACGTTACGGTCTATGAGGGCGACGCTTATCTCGGCGTCGACTGCGGCTCTACCACCACAAAGATCGTGCTGATCGGCGACGACAATCAGCTTTTATTCCATCATTACTCCTCCAACAAGGGTAATCCGG
>JBFWIM010000026.1:0-1301 GCA_050255995.1 Intestinibacillus sp. | reverse complement strand
GTAATCCGGGAGCAGCTGCTGAAGCTGCGCGAGCTTTGCGGAGACCGGGTACATATTGTCTCTTCCGCGGTGACGGGATATGGCGAGGCGCTCATCCAGAACGCCTTCGGCGTGGATCACGGTCTGGTGGAAACCGTAGCGCACTTTAAGGCTGCACGGTATTTCTGCCCGGACGTCGATTTTATCATCGATATCGGCGGGCAGGACATCAAGTGCTTCAAGATTCGCAACAACTGCATTGACAATATTTCGCTCAACGAGGCGTGCTCTTCGGGCTGTGGCTCTTTTATCGAAACCTTTGCGCGCTCCATGGGCTATTCCATTGAGGAATTTTGCAAGCTTGGCCTGTTCGCCAAGGGGCCGATCGATCTTGGCTCGCGCTGCACAGTGTTCATGAACTCCTCGGTCAAGCAGGCGCAGAAGGACGGCGCGGGTATCGACGCGATTTCCGCAGGACTGTCGGTTTCGGTTGTAAAAAATGCGCTGTATAAGGTCATTCGCGCGCATTCGCCGGACGATCTGGGGCAGCACATTGTGGTGCAGGGCGGCACATTCCTGAACGACGCGATTCTGCGTTCGTTTGAACAGGAAATCGGCCGTGAGGTGACCCGTCCGGCGATTTCCGGCCTGATGGGCGCCTATGGCGCGGCGCTGCATGCCAAGAGCAATGTGCCGGAGCAGACCCGCCTGCTTTCTGCGGCGGAGCTTGTCCGTTTTGCGCACACCGTGCGTTCGGTGCGGTGCGGACTTTGCACAAATCACTGCAATTTAACAGTCAATGATTTTTCCGGCGGACGCCGTTTCATTTCCGGCAACCGCTGCGAGCGTCCGCTTGGCAAGGGTGATTCGCGGAAGCTGCCGGATCTGTATGCATGGAAGCTTGAAAGAATCAAGACCTATGCCAAATCGGGTCCATCTGCCGCAGGGCGCATCCGTATCGGCATCCCATTCGGCCTGAATTTTTATGAGATGCTGCCGTTCTGGCACACGTTCCTGACGGCGCTCGGATTTGAGGTCGTCCTGTCCGATATTTCCACGCGCGACCTCTATATCAAGGGGCAGCATTCTATTCCGTCCGATACGGTCTGCTATCCGGCAAAGCTGATGCATGGACATATTGAAAACCTGCTCGAAAAGGGCGTGGATTCGATTTTCTATCCCTGCATGACTTACAATCTGGATGAAGGCCGCGCGTCAAACAGCTACAATTGCCCGGTTGTTGCGTATTACCCCGAGCTGCTCGAGGCCAACGTGGCTGCGCTCAGGGATTTCGACTTCATGATGCCGTATTTTGAACTGAC
>JBFWIM010000025.1:0-18586 GCA_050255995.1 Intestinibacillus sp. | reverse complement strand
GGTATGATTTTGCCATTTTTGGAGCAGAATTTTAATATGAAAACCTGCCATATTGCGGTAGACGGTGATTTTGAGTCCGCCGCTACACGCTGGAAAGTAAAGCTGGTGGTTGCCATGCGTCCGGGCAGCGTGCTTGCGGTTCTGTTTCACCACCGCAAGCGTCTGTATGGGCTATATCGGCAGATGGTAAAAAAAGAAGGGGCGAAAACGTATGAGCGAACATCCAATTAATAATCTGATGAACGAAACCATGGAAAAAATCAAGCATCTTGTGGATGCGAACACCATTGTCGGCGCGCCGATTGAAACGCGTGACGGCACGACAATTATTCCGATTTCACGCGTCAGCTTCGGCTTCGCATCCGGCGGCACGGATTATATGTCCAAACACAGCAGAGAACGGGATAATGCGCCGCTTTGTTTTGGCGGCGGCGGCGGTGCGGGCGTGACGGTCACGCCGGTGGCTTTTGTGGTGGTGGATCAGGCCGGCGCGCGTATCCTGCCGATCAATGCACAGGCCGATACGACGATGGACCGTCTGGTTGAAATGATCCCGGATGCGGTCAGCAAGGTCTCAAACTTCTTCGGCAGCCGCAAGAACAAGGACGATACGAAGGAGAATGCGGCTCCGGCAGCGCAGTCTGAGGAAGATTTGGAGCTCGATCCGGAAATTTAGCAAACATATCCCCCGAGGCCTACTCGTATAGTGAATAGTACGAGTAGGCTTCTCTGTGCGGAGGGGGAATTGCAAATATGAGAAAAATCGCCGGATTGCTGACAGCAGCGCTGTTATGTGTTCTGCTGCCTGTGCAGGCACAGGCGGTCAGCGCGCGAAGCGCGGTGGTGCTCGATGGGGCCACCGGCCAGGTGCTGTTTGAACAGAACGCCGACGAACGGCTACCCATGGCCTCGACGACCAAGATCATGACGGCCATAGTAGCCATCGAAAACTTTGACATTGACCGGGAATATGTTGTTAAAAAGGAGTATACGCGGGTCGAGGGTTCCTCCATGTATCTGAAGGAGGGCGAGCGCATTACGCTTCGGGATACGCTCTACGGACTGATGCTGATGAGCGGAAACGACGCGGCGCTCGCGATTGCCGGGGAGTGCGGCGGGCTGCAGCACTTCGTCGGCCTGATGAACGCAACGGCCGAACGGCTTGGGCTGACCAATACCCACTTTGACAATCCGAACGGCCTGGACGGTGAGACGCATTACACCACTGCGCGGGAACTTGCGGAGCTTGCCGCCTATGGCATGCGCAACGAGCAGTTCCGTGAAATTGTCAGCACCAAGTCCTACCAGGCGGGCGGGCGGTATATGAAAAACCACAACAAACTGCTCACACTTTACGCGGACTGCGTCGGTGTGAAAACGGGCTTTACCAAAAAGAGCGGGCGGTGCCTGGTTTCTGCGGCGGAGCGCAACGGAAGGCGGCTGGTCGCGGTGACGTTGAACGCTCCCGACGACTGGAATGACCATATGTCCATGCTGCAAAGCGCGTTTCAGAAATATCAGCCCTATACCCTGCACGAGGCGGGCGCCATACTGCGTACGCAGCCGGTTGAGGGAGGCACGGCGATGTCGGTTGATCTTGCCGCCAAAAATACGACCGAGATCTATTTGACACAGCGTGAATATGAAATGCTTAAAACCGTGTTCCTTGGCAGCCGGTTCACGTATGCGCCGGTCGAGGCGGGTGACTTGTATGGCAAAGTGGAATACTGCGTCGGAGATACCGTGCTGGCTGAGGACGATTTGATCTATCAGACGGGCACGGCGCTGCTTCCGGAGGAGAAAAGCGTCCCGGAACGTTTTTGGGATCGCCTGCGCAGCCTGTGGGCGGCATAAAAGTTTAAAACCAAACAGAGAATAAACAGGAGAGACCAAAATGCAGGAGCGTTTGCAAAAACTTTTGGCACAGGCGGGCATATGCTCTCGCCGTGCCGCGGAAGAACTGATTGCGGCGGGGCGGGTGACGGTGAACGGCCGTCCCGCTCAGCTCGGCGGAAAGGCGGACGCTGCGCGGGATCACATCTGTGTGGACGGAAAACCAATTGCGCGCGCGGAAGCCAAGCTGTATCTGATGTTGTACAAGCCGCGCGGTTTTGTCACAACACTGCACGATGAAAAAGGCCGGCGTGATGTGTCGCAACTCGTTGCGGACTGCGGCGCGCGCGTTTATCCGGTCGGACGGCTGGACTATGATTCCGAGGGGCTTTTGCTCATGACGAATGACGGCGATCTTGCCTTTCAGCTGACACACCCGCGCCACGAAGTGCCGAAACGATATCAGGTCAGTGTGCGCGGCGATCTTGCCCACCTGCCGGAGCTCAGCCGTCCCATGAAGATCGACGGCTACGAAATTAAGCCCGCCGAGGTGGCCGTCATGCGCCAGAACGAGGGACAGGCCTCGCTGCGTATCATCATTCACGAGGGGCGCAACCGGCAGATCCGGAAAATGTGCGCGCAGTGCGGGTTTTCGGTGCGCAGGCTCAAGCGGGAGGCCGTGGGAGAGCTTGCGCTTGACTCTGCGCTGCCGGCGGGCAAATGGCGGGCTCTGACCGCGGACGAGATCGCTTACTTAAAATCCCTATGATGCAGGACTTGCGGCATAAAGTGAAAGTCCGCGGAAAAGACCTTGCATTTTTCGGCGTTTCCGAATACAATAAGAGGAGAATTTCTGTAGGGAAAGAGGAGCGCCGCAGTGAACGATTTAATGGCAAAAATTCAGAACAATCTGAGTGATTTTTCCAAGGGACAAAGGCTGATCGCGCGGTATATCATAGAACATTATGACAAGGCGGCCTTTATGACGGCAAGCCGGCTGGGCGTGACGGTGGGCGTCAGCGAGTCCACCGTTGTGCGCTTTGCAACCGAGCTGGGGTATGACGGTTATCCGCACCTGCAAAAGGCCTTGCAGGAAATGATTCGCAACAAGCTGACCGCGGTGCAGCGCATGGAGGTCACGAACGACCGGATGGGAAACCGCGACGTGCTGCAAATGGTGCTCAATTCCGACATGGAAAAGATCCGGATGACGCTGGACGAGATCGACCGGGACGCGTTTCACGGCGCGGTGGAGGCGATCCTCAGGGCGCGGCGCATCTATATTCTGGGCGTGCGTTCGGCATCCGCGCTGGCAAGCTTTCTGGGATTTTATTTCACACTGTTGTTTGACCAGGTGCATCTGGTGGATACGGCCGGCCTGAGCGAGACTTTTGAACAGATTTTACGCATCCGTGAGGACGACGTACTTATCGGCATCAGTTTTCCACGCTACTCCAAGCGCACGCTGCGCGCAATGCAGTATGCGAAAGATCACGGCGCCAAGGTCATTGCAGTCACGGACTCGCGTCTGTCGCCCCTGACCCGCTTTTCCGACCATACCCTGATCGCGAAAAGTGACATGGCATCGTTTGTGGATTCGCTGGTTGCGCCGCTGTCTGTTATCAACGCGCTTATTGTCGCAGTCGGTATGGGGAAGCAGAACGAGATTGAGGAGACCTTTAACAAGCTGGAGAGCATCTGGGACGAATACCAGGTGTACGAAAAGCTTGAGGACGAATAAATTGCGGACGGGTCTAGAACCCGTGCGCCGTGGAGAGAAAATACATTGACAAAGCACACAATAGCGGTCATCGGCGGCGGCGCAGCCGGGCTGATGGCGGCAGGCATGGCGGCGCGTGCGGGCGCGCGCGTTCTGCTGTTTGAAAAGAATCCAAAAATAGGGCGTAAACTTTATATCACCGGTAAGGGCCGCTGCAATGTCTGCAACGATTGTGATGCGCAGACCGTGCTGGCAAACGTGCCATGCAACCCGCGGTTTCTTTATAGCGCACTCGGCACGTTTGGCCCTGCGCAGGTCAAGGCTTTTTTTGAAGGGGAGGGCGTGCCGCTCAAAACCGAACGCGGAGGCCGTGTGTTTCCGGTTTCGGACAAAGCGGCGGACATTATTGACGCGCTGCATCGTTTTATTCGCCGCGAAGGCGTTACGTTAGTTCACCAAACTGCTGTGGAGATTGCGGCGGCGGATGGCCATGTAACCGGCGTGCGCACCGGAGATGGCTTTTATGAGGCAGATCGGGTAATCGTTGCAACGGGCGGCGCATCCTATCCGGCAACCGGCTCGTCGGGCGACGGTTACCGCTTTGCAAAAGAGCTGGGACATACCGTTGTGCCTCCGCGGCCGTCTCTGGCACCGCTCGTCGAAGCGGGAGATCTCTGTCGGGAGATGATGGGGCTATCGCTTAAAAACGTATCGGTTGCCGTGTTTGAGGACAATAAAAGGATCTACGAGGATTTTGGTGAGATGTTGTTCACGCATTTTGGCGTGTCCGGGCCGCTGATCCTGTCCGCCTCCGCCCATATGCGCTATTTCGGCAGCAAAAGCTATCGTATTGAAATTGATCTCAAGCCTGCGCTGGACGAGAAAACACTGGACCGCCGCCTGTTGTCCGACTTTGAAAAGCATAAAAACAACGATTTTATCAATGCGTTGGGCGACCTGCTGCCGCGTAAAATGATTCCGGTGATGGTGCGGTGCGCAGAGATCGACCCGCGCTGCAAGGTGCATTCCATCACCAAGGAACAGCGGCGCAGCCTGCTGCGGTTTATGAAAGCGTTTCCCGTTACGATCTCCGGGGCACGGCCGATTTCCGAGGCCATCATTACCTCCGGAGGAGTAAGCGTGCGCGAGGTGTCACCCAAAACGATGGAGTCAAAAAAGGTCGCCGGCCTGTATTTTGCGGGTGAAGTGCTTGATGTGGATGCCTATACAGGCGGCTTCAATTTGCAGATTGCATGGTCGACCGGTTATCTCGCGGGCACTGCGGCTGCGCAGAAATGAAGAAAAGGAAAGTGGATATGAAACAGATTGCGGTGGCAATAGACGGCCCCTCGGGCGCGGGCAAGAGTACCATTGCGCGTGCGGTTGCAGCCGAGCTGGGCTTTATCTATGTGGATACCGGTGCGCTCTACCGGACGATCGGTCTGGCGGCCTGCCGTGCGGATGTTGCGGGGGACGATGCTCAGGCGGTCAGCGCCCTTCTACCCGGTTTGCAGCTGGAGCTGCGATATATGGGTGGCGCGCAACATGTGTTGCTGAATGGAGAGGACGTCTCGGACGCGATCCGTACGTCTGAGATTGCCCGGTATGCTTCTTTGGTATCGGCGATTCCGGCGGTGCGCGGTTATCTGCTGGACCTGCAGCGGGATATGGCAAGGCACCACAGTGTGATCATGGACGGACGCGACATCGGTACAGTGGTTCTGCCGGATGCAGAAGTTAAGATTTTTCTGACCGCCAGCGCTGAAACACGTGCTGAGCGGCGTTGGAGGGAACTGCGTGGGAAAGGACAGGATGTGGCGCTGGACGAGGTGCTTGAGCAGTTGAATACGCGTGACGCCAAGGATGAGGGACGGGAAACCGCACCGCTCAGACAGGCGGACGACGCCATTCTGCTTGATACCAGCGGTCTTGACCTTCCGCAGAGTGTTGCGGCGGTGCGCGGTCTGATTGATGCGCGCCTTGCCGGGAATAATCCATGAGGGAGCGGTTGACATGGCAAAATTTCATCGATGGTTCCAGCGGATTGTGGTTCCGCTGGTGGGAATTGCATTTCATCTTTATTACAGGCTGCACGTCACGGGACGTGAGAACATACCGGACGGCGGGTGCGTGGTGTGTCCAAACCACTCTTCCTATGCCGATCCGCCGCTTGCGGCGGCGGCGGTGTCCGGACGGCATAACATAGCGATTATGGCCAAGCGTGAACTGTTTGAAAAGGGCGGCTTCTTCGCACAGCTGATTACCTGGCTGGGCGCGTTTCCGGTTTCGCGCGGCGACGCAGACGTCACCGCGATTAAGACCGCGTTGAAAGCGGTGAAGGACGGGCGTAAGCTGATCATTTTCCCACAGGGCACGCGCGGTGCAGGCGAGGGTCAAACCAAGGAGGGCGCGGCGATGCTTGCCGCACGCACGAAGGCGCCGATCCTGCCTATTTTTATCCCGGAGAACAAACAGCGTTTCGGCCGCGTGAATGTTGTCATAGGCAAGCCGTTTTACCCGGAGGCGGGCAGCAAGGACTATGCTGCGATCGCGGAGGATATCCTGCGCCGTATTTATGCGCTGAATGCGGAGGAGCGGGTATGAGTGTAGAGGTGGCAAAAACCGCCGGCTTTTGCTTTGGCGTGCGCCGCGCCGTGGATCTGGCGGAGCGTGAGGCGGAACAGCACGCCGGTATTTATGCTTACGGTGAAATCATCCATAATACGCATGAAATCCGCCGGCTGGCTGATAAGGGTGTGCGCACAGCGGAAAAAATGGAGGATATTCCGGATGGCGCGCCGGTTCTGATCCGTGCGCATGGCGTATCTGCGGAATGCTATGAGGCACTTCGGCGCAAGGGCTGCAAGGTATTCGATGCAACCTGTCCGTTTGTGACAAAAATTCATCAGATTGTGAAAAACGAGAGCGAAAGCGGACAACATATTGTGATTCTGGGCAGCCGGAACCATCCGGAAGTCGTCGGCATCCAGGGATGGTGCGGGAATTCAGATGTTTTTGAGAGTGCCGAAGAGGTTCAGCAGGCGGTGCAGACAGGAATGCTGCCGGACGAAAGACCGGTCAGCGTGGTTGCGCAGACAACCATCAACCGAAAAACTTGGGAGAAATCTATTGAGATTCTAAAAAAACAGTGTACAAACTGCAAAATATTTGATACAATATGTAATGCGACGGATGAGCGTCAGGCTGAGGCTCGTCTGCTTGCCGGAAAATCGGATATTATGATTGTGATTGGCGACAAAAAGAGCTCAAACACAAAGCGCTTGCATGAAATTAGCAAGTCCCTTTGCCATGAGGTGCTCTATATTGAAGACGCTGCGGAGCTACCACGGGCGGACAGGGAGCAGCTTGGTCAGCGGCACATCGGCATTACAGCAGGCGCATCCACTCCGGCATGGATAATTAAGGAGGTCAGTAACATGATGAGCGAAGAAACCAAACTCGACAATGGCGAGGATTTTGCGGCAATGCTGGAAGAATCCTTTAAAACTTTAAATACAGGAGATAAGGTCACCGGTACAGTTATTCAGATCACGCCCACCGACGTTCAGGTCGACCTGGGAGTAAAGCACGCGGCTTACATCCCTCTGAGCGAGATGTCCGACGATCCCGCTTACAAGACGGAAGATCATTACAAGTCCGGCGACGACATTGAAGCCGTAGTCATTCGTGTAAACGACAGCGAGGGCACCATCACTCTGTCCAAGAAGCGCGTTGATCAGCTCAAGGGCTGGGAGACCATCGAGGCTGCCAAGGATGAGCACATCGTTGTCGAGGGCACCATCATTGAAGAAAACCGCGGCGGTATTGTCGCGACGGCGTTTGGCGTTCGTGTTTTCATCCCGGCGAGCCAGACCGGCATCCCGAAGGATCAGCCGATGGCACAGCTGTTGAAGACCAAACAGTCCTTCTACATCACCGAGATCAACCGTCAGCGCAAGCGCGTCGTCGGCTCGATTCGTGCCGTACAGCAGGAGGCACGCAAGGAGAAGGCGGAGCAGGTTTGGGATATCATTGAAGTCGGACAGGAGTTCAAGGGCGTTGTCAAGTCCCTGACTTCTTATGGCGCTTTTGTGGATATCGGCGGCGTAGATGGTATGATCCATATCTCCGAGCTGTCCTGGGGCCGCATCAAGCACCCGTCTGAGGTAGTTGCGATCGGCGACGAGGTCAATGTTTACGTCATTGGTCTGGACAAGGAGAACAAGAAGATTTCTCTCGGCTACAAGCGTGCTGAGGACAACCCGTGGAATATCTTCAAGGCGAACTACGCGGTTGACGATGTTGCTACCGTCAAGGTTCTGAAGTTTATGCCCTTCGGCGCGTTCGCTGAGATCATTCCGGGCGTTGACGGCCTGATCCATATCTCCCAGATTGCGGATCACCGCATTGCAAAGCCGGATGAGGCTCTGACCATCGGCCAGGAGGTCGAGGCTATGATCATCGATATCAACGATGAGAAGAAAAAGGTTTCCCTGTCCGTTCGCGCTGCGATGAACCAGGACGATCACGGCTCCGACGAGGAGTAAATTTCTGCACTTGCAAAGGCGTACCTGCCAAGGGTACGCCTTTTTTTCATTTCCGCTGCATAGAGTAAAAAGAGCGGAGGTGGAAATATGAGGAAGAGACAGCGGCGCAGACCGGGCGGTTTACGGATCAGAGTGCGCCTGATTGCAGTTTTACTGGTGGTGGTGGCGATTGCCAGTCTGTTTAACATGTACGCAAGGCCGGTCATTCTGCAGCATTCGGTAAATCTGGTGCAGTATACGGCTACGCGGGGGATCAACGACGCGGTGCAGGATAAAATTTACAAGAACCGCGCAGAATATGAGAGCCTGGTGGCGCTGGAGCGCGATAACGACAGCCGGGTGACCGCGCTGAAAACCGATACGATTTCGATTAACCGTATCAAGACCGAAATTGTCAATACGCTGTATGATGAGATCAATACGTTGGAGAGCGCGTCGCTGAATATCCCGATCGGCACCCTGCTTGCTCCGGACTATTTCGGCGGTATGGGCCCCAAGCTGCATATTGGCATGTCGGGACTTGGCGTAGCCAGCGCGGATTTTATCAGCGCGTTTACCCAGGCCGGCATCAACCAGACGCGGCATAACATCATTTTGGAGGTGCGTGCAGACGTTGATGTGATGACGCTGTTCGGCCACCGGACGGCGTCAATTGTCAGTCGATTCAGTGTAACGGATACTGTCATTGTCGGTACGGTTCCGGAGCAGTATACCTATATCGACGACACGGAGCAGAGCCTGCTGGGAAAAGTCAATGATTATGCCGAATCAAGCTCCCGAACGCCAAAAACATCAAAATAATCCTTTCTTAAACGGGAAAGGTTTGGTATAATAATAAAGTATGCTGAAATGGGAGATAAACATGGACGTTTTGCAGGAAATTACCGCCCTGCGTGAGCAGCTGCGGCAACATAATGACCGATATTATAACCAGGACGCGCCGACTATTACAGACTTTGAGTACGACAGACTGATGCGCCGTCTGCGCGAGCTGGAAAATCAGCATCCGGAATATGCCGACCTGAACTCCCCGAGCCTGCGCGTCGGTGGTCGGGCATCGGAAAAATTTGCGCCGGTTCGTCACGCATATCCGCTCGAAAGCCTGCAGGATGTGTTTTCTGTTGAAGAGCTGCAGGAGTTTTTTGATCGGGTGCAGAGCGCTGTCGGTAAGGCCGAATATGTTGTGGAATATAAGATCGATGGTCTTTCGGTGGCGCTGGAGTACGAAAATGGCGTTTTCATCCGGGGGGCAACGCGCGGTGATGGTCTGATCGGCGAGGATGTAACGCATAACCTGCGCACGATTCGCGACATTCCGCAGAAATTAACGGATGCGCCGGAGCGGTTGATCGTCCGCGGCGAGGTTTATATGAGACGGTCCGTGTTTGACGCGCTCAACGCCGATCTGGAGCTTAAAGAAAAACCGCTGCTGGCGAACCCGCGCAATGCGGCAGCCGGTTCGCTGCGTCAAAAAGACAGCAAGGTTGCGGCGGAGCGCCGGCTCTCCATTTTCTGCTTTAATATTCAAAACAGCGATGAGCTCCCGATGACCAGCCACACAGAGGCGCTCGATTACCTGAAAAAACTCGGATTCCCCGTCAGCCCGCGTTATCCGGTCTACCAGACGGTGGATGAGGTGCGGCGCGAAATTGAGGGAATGGGTGAGTCGCGCGGCGAACTGGATTTTGATATCGACGGCGCGGTGGTCAAGGTGAACGCCTTTACACAACGTCAGATGCTTGGCTCGACCGCAAAATTCCCGCGCTGGGCGGCGGCATATAAATACCCGGCCGAGGTGAAAGAGACGCTGCTCAAGAAAATCGAGATATCGGTCGGCCGAACCGGGGTGCTGACGCCGAACGCGGCGCTTGCACCGGTGCGGCTTGCCGGCACAACGGTTTCGCGCGCCACCCTGCACAACCGCGATTTCATTGCGGCTCTCGACGTACGCGAGGGAGACACGGTTCGGGTGCGCAAGGCGGGTGAGATCATCCCTGAGATTATCGGGGTAGTCAAGGAGAAACGCCCGAAGGATGTGATACCTTTTGTGTGGCCAAAGGTGTGTCCGGTTTGCGGTACGCCGGTTTATGACGATCCGGACGAGGCTGCAATCCGTTGTATGGGTGCGGAATGTCCGGCGCAGCTGCTGCGCAACCTGATGCATTTTGCGTCGCGTGACGCGATGGATATCGACGGCTGCGGCGAGGCTGTTCTGCAGGCGCTGGTCGATGCGGATCTGGTCCACTCGGCTGCGGATTTGTACTATCTGACCGTTCAGGACGTTCTGAAACTTGACCGCAAGAAGGAGAAATCCGCGACGAATCTGATCACAAGTATTGCGGCATCCAAATCGCGGGATCTGTCGCGGCTGCTGTTTGCCTTCGGGATCCGTCACGTGGGGCAGAAGGCGGGTAAGGTGCTCGCGAATCATTTTGGCAATCTGGATGCGGTTTTGTCCGCTTCCGTAGAGGAACTGACCGATATCCGCGATATTGGCCTGACAACGGCGGAGAGCATCGCTGCGTGGCGGGAACAGGAACAGTCCAGGCACCTGATTGAACGGCTGCGCGCCGCAGGCGTCAATTTCACCGGAGAAAAAACTGCCAAGAGCGACAAGTTTACGGGACTTATTTTTGTCCTGACCGGCACGCTCACACAGTTTACCCGTCAGGAAGCGACCGCGCTGATCGAAAGCCTGGGCGGGAAGGCGTCCGGCTCGGTGTCGGGGAAGACCAGCTATGTCGTCGCGGGCGAGGCGGCTGGTTCCAAACTCGCCAAGGCGGAACAGCTCGGCGTCCCGGTGCTGACCGAGGATGAATTCAGGCAATTGGCAGAGCGGGACGGATAATTTTAAAAGCCTTATTGAGTTTTTGCACATCAACATAGAGGAGGAACTGGCAAATGGCAATTTCCAGAAAAGAAATCGAGCATATTGCGGTGCTTGCGCGGCTCGATAGCACAGGTGGCATTTTCGACCGTCTGGCGGAGGACATGCAGGGGATTATCGGCATGGTGGACAAGCTGCAGCAGCTGGATCTGGGCGACATCACCGATCAGATCGATACCGAGCACGTCAACGCGCTGCGTGAGGACGTTGCAAAGCCCGAAAGCAATCCGGAGGAACTGATTAAGCCTAATGCGCCGGACTTTCAGGCCGGTGGCGTAGCCGTGCCCCGCGTGGTAGAATAAAGAGGTGAAACAGATGGAATTGTATCAGAAAACGGCGGGTGAGCTGTCCAAGTTGCTCGCGTCAAAGGAGATCAGCGCGGTTGAACTGGCGCAGGATGTGCTGGCGCGCACCGATGCCGTGGAGGATCAGGTGCAGGGTTATGTGACCGTGACCCGGGAAACAGCGCTCCTGCAGGCCAAAAAGGTGGATGAAAAGCGTGCGGCGGGTGAAACGCTCAGCCCGCTGGCAGGCGTGCCGGTTGCGGTAAAGGACAACATCTGCACCAAGGGCATTCTGACGACCTGTGCGTCCAAGATGCTGTACAACTTCGTACCGCCGTATAACGCGACCGTGTCGGACAAGCTGGCGCAGAATGATCTGGTAATCACGGGCAAGGCGAACATGGACGAGTTCGCGATGGGCTCTTCCTGTGAAAATTCCGCAATGCATCCCACCCACAACCCCCACGGGCTTGACCGTGTGCCGGGCGGATCTTCCGGCGGCTCCGCAGCCATCGTCGCAGCGGGTGAAGCACCGATCGCACTGGGCTCCGACACCGGCGGTTCGATCCGTCAGCCCGCGGCCTTTTGCGGTGTGGTCGGTCTTAAGCCGACCTATGGCGCGGTTTCCCGCTATGGCCTGGTTGCATTTGCGTCGTCGCTCGACCAGATCGGCCCATTCGGCCGCAGCATTGAAGACGTTGCGCTGCTTTCCGACGTGATCATCGGTCAGGACAAGATGGACTCCACCTCCTGCGCAGCGCCGTTCGGCTCGCTGCACTCCGGTTTAAACGCGGACATTAAAGGACTTAAGATCGGCCTCCCCAAGGAGTATTTTGGCGAGGGTATTTCCGAGGAGGTGCGCCGCGGCGTGCTCGCAGCGGCTGGGGTCTACAAGTCGCTGGGCGCGGAAGTCTTTGAAATCTCGCTTCCGCTTGTAGAATATGCGCTCCCAATTTACTACATCCTGTCCTCTGCGGAAGCGTCCTCCAACCTGGCGCGCTTTGACGGCGTCAAATACGGATTCCGGGCAGAGGGCTTTGAGGACATCATCGACCTGTATGTGCAGTCCCGCAGCCAGGGCTTCGGCAGCGAGGTACAGCGCCGCATCATGCTGGGTACCTATGTGCTGTCCTCCGGCTACTACGATGCATATTACAAGAAGGCGCGCGCCGCACAGCGCCGCATCAGGGCGGAGTTCAATACGGCGTTTGAAAAATGTGACCTGATTTTGACGCCGGTTGCGCCGACGACCGCTTATAAGATCGGCGAAAAGTCCACCGATCCGCTCGAAATGTATGCGGGCGACGTGTGCACGGTATCCGTCAATATTGCAGGACTTCCTGCGATGGTGCAGCCCTGCACGTTTGATACGGACAAAATGCCCGTCGGCATGCAGCTGATCGGCCCGCGCTTCGGTGAGCAGCGTCTGCTGAACGCCGGTCTGGCTTTCGAGCAGGCGACCGGTCTTTGCAACATCATCGCGGCGCTGTAAGGGAGGGAACGACGAATTATGAAATACGAAGCAGTCATCGGTCTTGAGGTGCACGCGGAGCTGTCCACCGAAAGCAAAATTTTCTGTTCCTGCTCCGCGAAGTTCGGCGGGGATATCAACACCCATACCTGCCCGGTCTGTACGGGCATGCCCGGCTCGCTGCCGGTTCTGAACCGCCAAGTCGTGCACTATGCCGCCAAGATGGGCCTTGCGACCGGCTGCAAGGTCAACCGTCTGTGCAAGTCCGACCGTAAGAATTACTTTTACCCCGATCTGCCGAAGGCGTACCAGATTTCTCAGTTTGATGTGCCGATCTGTGAAAACGGCGAAGTCTTCTTTTATGTGGACGGCGAAAAGAAATCCTGCCGCCTGGAGCGCATCCATTTTGAAGAGGATGCGGGCAAGCTGCTGCATGAGGAGATCGACGGTACCGTCGTGGATTTTAACCGCTGCGGCGTGCCGCTGATTGAGATGGTTACGCGGCCTGATCTGCGTTCCGCAGCGGAAGCGAAGGAGTTTCTTGAAACCATTAAAACCACGCTGAGCTATCTGAATATTTGCGACTGCAAAATGGAAGAGGGCTCTATCCGCTGCGATGTCAACGTTTCCATCCGTCCGGAAGGCTCGAAGGAGTTCGGAACGCGCGTGGAGATGAAGAACGTCAACACCTTTTCCGGCGCGGTTCGCGCAATCGACTACGAAGTTGCCCGCCAGATCGATCTGGTCGAGCACGGCGGCACGGTTGAGCAGGAGACCCGCCGGTGGGACGATGTAAAACTCAAAAACACCGTCATGCGCACCAAGGAAGACGCGCAGGATTACCGTTATTTCCCCGATCCGGACCTGATCGCCGTCGAAATCGACGACGCGTGGATGGACAGGATCGCATCAGAGATTCCGGAACTGCCGATTGCACGCTATGAGCGTTATCTGAACGAGTACGGTATGACCGCAATGGAAGCCCGTCAGCTCTCGGACAGCTTCGCCAAGGCTGAGCTGCTTGACAATACCGCAAAAACCGGCAAGGTCAAGCCCAAGGCGGCGGCCAACTGGATTCTTTCTGATATTTCCAAGTATCTGAACGACAAGGCGGTTGAACTGGAAGCCACTCAACTGACGGCGGACAAGCTGGTTGATCTGATCGTACTGATTGATGAAGGCACAATTTCGGGCGCCGCGGGCAAAAAGGTTTTGCCGGCGATGTTTGAGACCGACGAGACCGTCGAAGCTATCGTCGAGCGCATGGGGCTCAAGCAGGTCTCGGATGAGGGCGCGATTCTGTCCATTGTGCAGGATGTGCTTGCAAAGAACGCCAAGGCCGTTGAGGACCATAAGGCCGGGAAGAACGTCACTGGTTTCCTGGTTGGCCAGTGCATGAAAGCCTCAAAGGGGCAGGGGAACCCGCAGATTATCAATAAACTGCTGGCCGAGGAGCTTGCCAAGTTTTAAACAGACAAAAAGAGCGCGTTAAAACGCGCTCTTTTTTAACAGGCAGACAATCTCTTGCTTAAGATATTCGATTGCAGAGGGAAACACGTCTTTCCTACGATGATTTGCGGAAATCCTCGATAATATCGTAGAAATGTATAGGTGACGGCTGAAGGCGGTTGCAGATCTGAGCAAGAGATTCCATTTCGGAAAAATCAGTGGTTAATCGCCGGAAACACTCTCCGTTGGTAGACGCCAATCCAAACATGGCGGGTTCAATCGCTTGGTCTTCTACAACACTGTACAGCATTCTTATACACTCCTTACATGTGCACTGTTTTTGGACGTTTCGTGGCGGGAAACCACGGCTACAATCACGGCAACCCCAAGAAAGGTATTAAAGAAACACTGGGAAATTAAATTCATTGTATATGTGTCATAAAAAAATGTCAACCCTAGAAATGGTAAAAGAGTAAAAATAATAAAACCATTTAAATCATGAAAAAAATATAAGTGAAAACTGAGGTTTAAAAAGTGATTTGCCTTTTGGGGATAAACATGGAGATGCATGACGCCTTGATAATACAAGTCGGCACAAGGAGAGAAAATGGAAACGATACCCGCCAAAACAATTGTGACGCGTACCAAATCGCCCGGTTCATGGTTCGGGGTCGACTACAATATGAATCTGTATCGCGGATGTTGCCATGGCTGCATCTATTGCGACAGCCGATCGGATTGTTACGGCATAGAGCATTTTGACCGCGTACGTGTGAAAGAAAACTGTCTGCAGATTGTACGGGATGAGCTGCGCCGCAAGGTTCTGCGCGGCGTTGTCGGCACCGGCTCAATGAGCGATCCGTATAATCCGCTGGAACGGGAGTATCGGTACACAAGGCATGCGCTGGAGCTGCTTTCGGCGTTTGGTTTCGGCGCAGCAATCGCCACAAAGAGTGATTTAATTACGCGTGACATGTATGTGCTGCGGGAGATACGGCAGCAAATGCCGGTTCTCTGCAAGTTGACGGTGACCACGGCGGGCGATGCGCTCGCGGCAAAGATTGAACCGTATGCGCCGTTACCCTCGGCGCGGTTCAAAGCGATAGAACGGCTGTCGGCTGCGGGCCTGTTTTCCGGCGTGCTGCTCATGCCGGTTCTGCCGTTTTTAGAGGACAACGTTTCCGGTGTGTGTGAAATTGTTCGTCAGGCGGCGGATGCCGGGGCAAAGTTCATATATCCGTCATTTGGCGTTACCTGCCGCGACCGCCAGCGAGAGTATTACTACAGGCAGCTTGACGCGGAATTCCCGGGACTGCGTGCAAAATATGTGAGGCAATATGGCACGGGGTATTATTGCGCAAGCCCGCGCACAAAAGAATTGTGGGCAGCATTTACCGAAGCCTGTGTGCAGCGCGGCATTCTGTTTGATATGAAGACAATTATCCGTGCGTACAAAAGCGGTTATGACGAGCCGCAGATCAGTTTGTTTTGAGAGTCAAGTGAAGGCAAAAGACGCGGGGGTATATCCCGGCAGGAAGGTTCTGCTTGACATGCCGCATCCTGTTATGGTAAGATACGTTTGACAAAGGGGAGTAGTCGGCGCGGATATATATCCGCGTGATGAAGTCAACAAGCGTGTTTGCCTCAAGAGGCATCCTGGCTTTATCTGAAATGACCAGACCTGTGTTCCTGTATCAGGAGCACAGGTTTTTTTATGTCTCCCTTGTGTTTACAGACAGATATAGCTGGGAATCTTAAAAGGAAGAAAAGTCGGAGGCGAAAGTATGGAGTTTCTGTGGGAAGGCGTCATGGCGATTACCTGGCAGCAGGTGGTCATGTATTGTGTGGGCGGTGTGCTGATTTGGCTGGCCATTCAAAAGAACTATGAACCGGCACTGCTGTTGCCGATGGGCTTCGGTGCGATTTTGGTCAACCTGCCGATGAGCGGCGTAGTTGATCAGATCACGGAGGGCGCCGGACAGACACACGGTATTATTCAGTGGCTGTTTGAAAACGGGATCGGCATTTCCGAGGCGTTCCCGCTCCTGCTCTTTATCGGTATCGGCGCGATGATCGATTTCGGTCCGCTGCTGTCCAACCCAAAAATGTTTTTGTTCGGCGCGGCAGCGCAGTTCGGTATTTTCCTGACGATTGTTGTGGCGGTTGTTTTGGGCTTTGACATCAAGGATGCGGCCTCTATTGGCATTATCGGCGCGGCGGATGGTCCCACTTCCATTCTGGTGTCGCAAGTGCTGCAAAGCAAGTATATCGGCGCAATTGCCGTTGCTGCATATTCTTATATGGCGCTGGTGCCGATTATCCAGCCCCTTGCGATCCGTATGGTCACCACCAAAAAAGAGCGCGCGATTCGCATGCCCTATGCGCCGGGAACGGTCACCAAGCGCACGCGTATCCTGTTTCCGATACTGGTTTCCATCATTGCAGGGCTGGTTGCACCCGCATCCGTTTCTCTTGTTGGCTTCCTGATGTTTGGCAATCTGATTCGCGAATGCGGCGTGTTGAACCGCCTTTCGGCTACTGCGCAGAATGAGCTGGCGAATCTGATCACGCTGTTACTCGGCCTGACCATTTCCTTCTCCATGCGCGCGGAGCAGTTTGTGACCGTTCAGACGTTGATGATTCTGTGCCTTGGCCTGCTTGCGTTTATATTCGATACCATCGGCGGCGTGCTGTTTGCCAAGTTCTTGAATCTGTTTACAAAGCACAAAATTAATCCTATGATCGGTGCGGCAGGCATTTCGGCTTTTCCGATGTCGGCGCGCGTGGTGGAGAAGATGGGAATTGAAGCGGACAATCAGAATCATTTATTGATGCATGCGGTCGGCGCGAATGTCTCAGGACAGATTGCAAGCGTGGTCGCAGGCGGCGTCATTCTTGGATTCTTTTTATAAGGGGGCAATGGAATGTTTACAGAGCAAACGATGCAGAACTTAATGCAGGCTTTCACCATCATGTGGCAAGGAATGTTGGGGATTTTTGTTGTTATCGGTCTAATTGCCCTTATCGTTCATTTTTTATCCAGAATGGGCGGCCAGGCGTAAAGATTTTTGGTGTTCTATAAAGCAAAGCGGTCTCCTGCATGAGCAGGAGACCGCTTTTATATGGAATGCGGGAAAAGATCCGAGCATTTGTTACAGGACGGCACCTTCCGAACGATATTGCCGCAGCAGCGCATAAATTGCGTCGCGCCCGGCCAACCATTCTTCCTGGGCAGTCGCGGTGCCGGCGCAAACGGCGCGCTCCAGCGCAGTTCGATAGGACGCTGTTTCCAGCCAGCCGGAGAGAAAGCCCGCAATCATACTGGCGCCTGCGCCGGCAGATGCGATCGGTTTTCCCTGCGGCACCGGCGCACGTAAGATTTCTCCGTGCTCGGTCAATAGTATGGCGCCCTGTGCCCCCATAGAAACCAGTACATTCCGCGCCCCGCAGGCCTGCAGCCGCCGGGCATAAAAAATAATGTCCTCTGCCTCAGACAGGTGCACCTGAAATAACTCGCCCAGTTCGCGGCAGTTAGGTTTTACAAGGAACGGCGCGTACGGCAACACGCGGCGCAGGTGTGCTGCGGATGCATCCACTACGCATTCCACGCCTCGCGACTGCATATTGCGCAAAATTGCACCGTATAGATTTGGCTCCGGACAAGGCGGTACATCACCGGATAAAACCAGATAATCCCCTGCATGCAGAAGCTTCAGCTGATTTTCAAGTTTGGATAACGCTCGCGGTGAGAGCGTAAGCGCAGGCGCGTAAATTTTAGTCTGGTGCGGTGCGCACAGCAGCAGGCGAATGGGCGTACTGCCTTCGTGAAGTTCGATGAATGAGGGGGTGCCTCCCAGGGCGCGCACCAGACGCACCAACTCATGTCCGGTGCAGCCTGCAGTAAATCCGAGCATGGTACTCGATATCCCGAGCTGTGCGAGCGTCAGGGAGATATGGATGCCATATCCGCCGGGGCGCATTGTCACATTGTTCGCACGATGCGTCTCTCCCGGGTTGAGGCGCTGCAAAAGGATAGTCAAATCAAGTGAGGGATCACAGGTAAGTGTGTAGATCATAAGTCCCAATCCTTTCCGGTCTGAACGTTAGTATAGACAGGAATCAGTGGGATTATAAACAGGAAGCCCGCCGGAGAACAGGGTATTTTACGCGAAGTTAAAAAAACCGCTCCTTTGAGCGGTTTTAAGCAAGGAAAGAAAAATCAAAGTTTGGAAATATCGTAAGGAGTGGTCTGATAAACGTAATGGTTAAGCCAGTTGGTATAAAAGAGCTGGCCGTGGGAGCGCCAGGAGACAATGGGCGGCTTGGAGGGATCGTTGTCGGCGAAATAATGATCAGGGATATGCGGCTCAATCCCGCGGTCGAGATCACGGAAAT
>JBFWIM010000024.1:0-18934 GCA_050255995.1 Intestinibacillus sp. | reverse complement strand
CGGTGTTGTGTACGCCGTTCTCCCCCTGAACCGTGAAGGTCTCATGATAACCGTCTGTCAGCTTCAGCCGCTTCACCAGTTCGTTGTTACGCCGTACCTCGACATAAAGTGCGTCCGACGGCTTCAGAAAAAAGGGAACCGCCACCGCCGCAGCCAATATCACCACAAGCAGAAAAATCACAAAGTCGCCCGGGCGGAAGGTACGAAGCTTACCCCGCATAGGTATATCCCTTGTCCGCTCCGACGAACTCTCCAAAGGCATAGTAAAGCCCGTCCTGCTGCGGCTTCTTCATGGGTTCGGACAGGATGACACGCTTATCCCTGGTAATAAAGATGGCCGGTACGGCGTTCTTATCGCAAAAATCCAGCGCCTTTTGCAATCCCATTACAAAAAGCGCGGTGGACAGCCCGTCTGCGCGCGCGCCGTCCTCATAAGGCTGCACGACCGTTGCGCTGCGCAGGTCGGTCTGCGCCGGATAACCCGTCCTGGGATCAAACACATGATGGTACCGCACGCCGTCCTGCTCAAAATAGCGCTCATAATCGCCTGTAGTGACCACGCAGCCGTTTGTAAGCAGGACGGTCGCCAGATACTCCGCCGGGCTGTCCGGGTCCGCTACGCCGATCTTGTACGGTTTTGTATTTCCATCCTTGCTGAAGGCTGACACATTGCCACCCAGCGAGAGCAAAGCGGTGTCCGTGTCCTCCGGTGTGATAGCACACGCGCCTGCGTACCCCTTGGCGATGCCGCCGAGGTCGAGCTCCGCGCCGTTCACAAGGCGTACGCGCCCGCCCTTTTCCGCATCCGCACCCGGCGCAAGCTCAATGCTGTGATAGTCCACATGCGCCAGCGCGGCGTCAATCTCGGTCTGTGCGGGTACATGCGCGTTGTCTGTGCCGATGCCCCACAAATCTGTCAGTGGGGCGACTGTAGGATCATAAGCGCCGTCTGTCAGGACAGCGATATCTTTTGCCTGCTGAATCAGGCCATAGGTTTCGTAGGACACCGTCGTCCACGCCCCGTTTGCATGATTGAGCGTGTAAATTTCGCTGTCTGTCCGAGTGCGGGAAAGCAGCTTATCCAACCGGTTGATGTCCTGCTCCGCCCCTTCCACCGCCTTCTTGGCGTCCGGGCCCTCCGCGGCCACCTGCATAATGGTATTCATAGCAAAAAACTGCGAACTCGCCTGCTGCGCGCCGCAGCCGGTCAAAAGGCTGCACAGCAAACCGAGCGCTGCTAACTGTCGTTTTTTCATGGATATTCTCCGATCTACGCGATTACTGACTGTTACTCAGTATAATACAAATTGCGGACGGACGCAAGAAAAAGCCCCGGAAAGCTTACTTTCCGGGGCTCTGTCTTTTATTCCGTTCGGCTGAGACAGCTCTCGCAGATCCAGCGCCCGTCGGGCAGATGCCTGAGACGTTCCACGGCATGACAGCAAATGCATACGGCTGCCGATTCGGCTGCACGCGTCACAAGAAGGCCGTCTTCCGACCGGGAAATCTGCACTGTGCTGAGCGGCTCCATACCGGCCGTGCGGCGCATTTCGACGGGCAGAACCACACGCCCCAGTTCGTCAATCTTCCGCGTAAAAACGATATCTTTCATAGCAGCATTCTCCCTTTTAATTTCTACAACCTGTCTTATCTGGATATTATCACACATTCCAGGCTGTGTCAAACTATTTATATGATTCCATCTGATTAGCATATTTATGTGTGCTAATACAACCTATAGACTATAAGTATAAAAACATCCGAATAGGTGTGATTTCAAAATGGATAATACGATTAACGCGAGGGAAATGGGAAAGTTGATAAGGCAGTTGCGTATGCAGCATGGATGGTCTGTCAGTGAATGTGCTGAAAAATGCCATATATCAAATACGTATTTGAGCGAAATTGAACGCGGAGCAAAAATCCCTAAAATGGAGACATTCGTCTATATTTTAAATGTTCTGGAAGCGTCCGCCGACTATGTGCTGCAGGACAGCCTGCTCGCGGGCTACCGCCCCAAATCTTCCATGCTGGAAAACAAATTAAACCGTTTGTCCGCACCGCAGAAGCGTCAGGTGCTGCAGGCGGTAGACGCGCTTGTAGACAGCTTCTCCAAACCCTGATCCCGTTCCGCAGCCGTTTCATACCTGCACGTGCGCGCGTAAAAAGCCCCGGCCTGATTGGCCGGGGCTTTCGTCCTTTGCATGTTTCTGTCTTTACTCGACGTCCTGCAGCGCGTCGTAGCCTTCTTCGCCCGTACGTACCTTGACGACGTTTTCAACGTTGTAGATAAAGATCTTGCCGTCGCCGATATGGCCGGTGTAGAGTACCTTTTTCGCAGTATCGACAACCAGATCAACCGGTACCTTGGAAACAACGATCTCCATCTTGATCTTGGGCAGCAGCGTCATATCGACCTCGGCGCCGCGATAATACTCGGGCGCGCCCTTTTGCAGTCCGCAACCGATAACATTGGAAACCGTCATACCGGCGATGCCGATGTCGTTCAGCGCGTTCTTCAGCGCCTCAAACTTGGACTGGTTGGTGATGATGACGACCTTGGAAATCTTATGTCCGCCCGGTGTGGTAGTCGGCTCGCCCTTGGTGGTAATCGTGGTGGTCGGAACGGCGCGCTCTACGTCAATCGGCATATCCTCGATCGCCTTGGCAATCTTTTCGCCAGCCTTGGTGCCCAGAACGGTCGGAACCGGCATAAAGTCAGCATATGCGGAGGTCAGGCCATGCTCCAGGAGATCCAGACCCTGAATTTCCTCTTCCTCGGTAACCCGAAGGCCAACTGTGTTTTTGATGATGTGGAATACGATGGTCATGGTGACCGCAACCCAAATGATAACCGCGACAACGCCAAGCAGCTGTACCAGGAACATATGGATGCCGCCGCCATAGAACAGACCGCCATCGGTCGCAAACAGGCCGACCAACAAGGTACCGGTTGCGCCGCACAGGCCGTGTACGCCGACCGCGCCGACCGGATCGTCAACCTTCAGGGTTTTGTCAACAAATTCAATGCCGAATACCACTACAAAGCCGGCAATGATACCGATAATGGCGGAACCGAACGGGCTTACTGCGTCGCAGCCCGCGGTGATTGCAACCAGACCGGCCAGAGAGCCGTTCAGCGTCATGGAAACGTCAGGCTTCTTGTAGCGGAGCCAGGTGATGCACATAACCGTTACCGTAGCAACCGCAGCCGCCAAGTTGGTGGTCATGAAGATGTGCGCGGCGGACTCAATCGCGCCGCCTTCCATGGAAACGGTGGATGCGCCGTTAAATCCGAACCAGCAGAACCACAGGATGAAAACACCCAGCGCGCCCAGCGTCAGAGAGTGGCCGGGAATCGCGCGCGGCTTGCCGTCCTTGCCATACTTGCCGATACGGGGCCCGAGGATCAGCGCGCCGACAAAGGCCGCAACGCCGCCGACCATATGAACCGCAGTGGAACCGGCGAAATCATGGAAGCCCAGCTGGCTGAGCCAGCCGCCGCCCCAGATCCAGTGACCGGAGATGGGATAAATAACCGCGGAAATCACCATGGAGTAAATGCAGTAGGCAGAGAACTTGGTGCGTTCCGCCATTGCGCCGGATACGATGGTCGCCGCAGTCGCGCAGAATACGGTCTGGAAGATGACGAACGCCCACAGCGGAACGCCTGCCGGCAGAATCGCGGAATAGTCGCCGCGAATCATCGGGTCGATCGTACCGAATACAGCCGAGGAGCCGCCGAACATGATGCCAAAGCCAAGCAGCCAGTAGATCGGCGTACCCAGGCAGAAGTCCATCAGGTTCTTCATAATGATGTTGCCGGCGTTCTTCGCACGGGTAAAGCCGGTCTCCACCATCGCAAAACCCGCCTGCATGAAGAATACCAGCGCGGTGCCCCAGAGCACCCAGATGGTGTTTGATGCAGAAAAATCCATTGTAAATCCCCCTTAAAATAAAATAATGGCGTGCATGTCGCCGTCACAAGGAGAATTTCCTTTGTGCAAGCAACACACACGCCATCGTGTATGTGAAAAGTATTCACCAAAACTATGCGGTCCGGCAGAGATAAAGATGCCCTATGCCGGATGATCCGACTGCCGGAACCGATTATACGCCAAACAGCAGCTTGTCGTAGGTCGGGATCGGCCAGTACTTTTCCGCTGTCAGCGTTTCCATCTGATCCACAGCGAGACGCAGCTCATTCATGGCCGTAAAGACGCTGTCGTGATAGTAGTTCGCAAGGTTCTCAGCACCTTCGATCTCAGCCGCCCCGGCGAGCGCAGCCTCGAGCTTCTCCAGCTTTGCAGCCGCCTCCGCATTGAGTGCGGACAGCTTCTCAACCAGATCGACCTCTACCAGCTTCGCGGCAATGCCCAGGCTCTTCTTAACCGCTGCGGTATCCGCCAGCTCCTTGGTGTAAGTGACAACCGCCGGCATGATGAGCTTCTTCGCCATCTCAACCATGGTCAGCGCTTCGATGTTGAGGGTCTTGTAGTATTCCTCCAGCAGGATCTCCTCACGGGAATGCATCTCCGCTGCGGTATAGATACCATGCTTCTTGAAGAGCGCAAGGTTCTTCTCGTCGGTATAGTGCGGCAGCGCCTCCGGCGTAGATTTGAAGTTCTGCAGGCCGCGCTTCGCAGCTTCCTCTACCCAGGCTTCATCATAGCCGTTGCCGTTGAAGATGATGCGCTTGTGCTCCTTGATTACGCGCTTGACCAGCGCGCCCAGAGCAGCGCTGAAGTCCTGTGCGCCCTCCAGCTCATCTGCAAACTGGCACAGAGCCTCTGCGACCGCAGTGTTGAGCATGATGTTGGCGCAGGCGATGGAGAAGGAGGAGCCGAGCATACGGAACTCGAACTTGTTGCCGGTGAAGGCGAACGGAGAAGTACGGTTACGGTCGGTGGTGTCCTTCGGGATCGGGGGCAGGGCGGAAACGCCGATGGTCATCTTCTCGCGCGCCTTATCGGTGTAAGGCGTGTCGTTCTCAATCGCGTCCAGAATGGCTTCGAGCTCCTCGCCGACAAACATGGAAACGATTGCCGGAGGCGCTTCGTTCGCGCCGAGACGGTGGTCGTTGCCCGCATTTGCGACCGAGATGCGGAGCAGATCCTGATACTCGTCGACCGCCTTGACGACCGCAGCGAGGAACAGCAGGAACTGCGCGTTTTCACGCGGGGAATTGCCGGGCTCGAGCAGGTTCTCGCCCAGATCGGTGGACAGAGACCAGTTGTTGTGCTTACCGGAGCCGTTGACGCCGTCAAACGGCTTTTCATGCAGCAGGCAAACCAGACCGTGACGGCCGGCAACCTTCTTCATCATCTCCATCGTCAGCTGGTTGTGGTCGGTGGCGATGTTGGTGGTTGTGAAGATCGGAGCGAGCTCATGCTGCGCCGGCGCAACCTCGTTATGTTTGGTCTTCGCCAAAATGCCGAGCTTCCACAGCTCCTGATCCAGTTCCTTCATGTAAGCGGAAACGCGGGGCTTAATGGCGCCGAAGTAATGATCCTCCATCTCCTGCCCCTTCGGAGCCATCGCGCCGAACAGGGTGCGGCCGGTGAAGATCAGGTCGGGACGCTGATCGTAATACTTTTTGTCAACCAAAAAGTATTCCTGCTCCGGGCCAACCGTAGTGGTAATGCGCTTGGCGTCCTTGTTGCCGAAAAGGCGCAGAACACGCAGTGCCTGGCAGCTGATTGCATCCATGGAGCGCAGCAGCGGCGTTTTCTTGTCCAGCACTTCGCCGGAATAGGAGCAGAATGCCGTGGGGATGCAGAGCGTATCATCCTTAATAAAAGCGTAGGTGGTCGGATCCCATGCGGTGTAACCGCGCGCCTCAAAGGTGGAACGAATACCGCCGGACGGGAAAGAGGAGGCATCGGGCTCGCCCTTAATGAGCTCCTTGCCGGAGAACTCCATAATCACATTGCCGCCTTCGGTCGGCGCAATGAAGGAGTCGTGCTTTTCGGCGGTGATGCCGGTCATCGGCTGGAACCAGTGGGTATAGTGGGTCGCGCCCTTGGAAACCGCCCAGTCCTTCATGGCGTTGGCGACGATATTCGCGACCGCGGGATCAAGCGCACGGCTCTCGCTGATGGTCTTCTTCAGCGACTTGTAGACATCCTTGGGGAGCCGCTCCTTCATGACATTCTCATTGAATACCATGCTCCCAAAGATCTCCGGAATGGACTGTTTTAGTTCACTCATATAATATGCCTCCTAAAAAGATTAGGTTTTTACTTTACAAATTTCATCATATAAAAAATGGCACTGCGAGCCTACTGCCCACAGCGCCTTTGCTGTTTACAACGTAAATTATATAGTCAGACACCCTCTTTGTCAAGGAGCAAACAAAACTTTTTCAGCTTTTCTGTGAGTTTTATTGCATAACACTAAGTTGCTCCTTGCAATTCACACGGCTTTCTATGCAATCTGTAAGAATTTATTTTCTTTTGTCATTCCGCGCTTGACCTTTATTTTTATATGCTTTAGAATAGAAAGCGGACAAAGACGTCCGCCACACGGGGTTCTGCACCATTCAGAGCCTGCCGTAATGGCGGGCGTTTTTTATTTTGTTTTGTTTTCACCCATTTTTTCTTTTCAAAATAATGCGTCATCCGGGCGAGGGGACGGCGCAGGGTCATATTTTACGCGCTATATAATAAGGAGGGCTTCCTACATGCTAAAAGAAGGTCAGATTCGTATCCCCGCCGGATGTGCGATCTCCGGCATCTTTTCCAAAAGCGGCACCCGCGCCAGCGGCGAGGCCATCATCAAATCCATTTCCACCATGCATGACCGTTCCAACGGCCTTGGCGGCGGCTTTGCCGGCTACGGAATCTATCCGGAATACAAGGAATTCTACGCGTTCCATGTGTTCTACGATTCCCAGCGGGCCAAAGACGACTGCGAGGCCTTCCTGGAGGAGCACTTTGACATTGTAAACCTCTCCAAGATCCCGACCCGCCGCCATCCCCGCATCACCGATGAACCGATGATCTGGCGTTATTTTGTAAACCCGCTGCAGGTCAAGCTGGACGCAAGCCAGCTCGAGGAGCGCGAATACGTAGCCCGCTGCGTCATCCGCGTCAACGACAAGCTGGACGGCGCGTACATCTTCTCCTCCGGCAAGAACATGGGCGTCTTCAAGGCGTCCGGCTTCCCGGAGGACGTCGGCGAATACTATAAGCTCGAGGACTACCAGGCGTATTCCTGGACCTGCCACGGCCGTTATCCGACCAACACCCCCGGCTGGTGGGGCGGCGCGCATCCGTTCGCGCTGCTGGATACCACCGTGGTTCACAACGGCGAAATTTCCTCCTATGACGCCAACCGCCGCTTTATTGAAATGTTCGGCTACCGGTGCAACCTGCTGACCGATACCGAGGTCATCACCTATGTCATCGACTATCTCGGCCGTCGCCTGGGGCTGTCCCTGAACGAAATTGCGAGCGTCATTGCGGCGCCCTTCTGGTCCACGATCGACAGCAAGCCCGAAGCCGAGCGCCAGCGCCTGACGTATCTGCGCAACGCGTTCGCTTCCCTACTCATCACCGGCCCCTTTTCCATCCTCGTCGGCTTCGACGGCGGCCTGATGGCGCTCAACGACCGCCTCAAGCTGCGCTCCATGGTCGTCGGCGAAAAGGACGACATGGTCTACATCGCGTCCGAGGAATGTGCGATCCGCGTCATCGAACCCAATCTCGATAAAATCTGGGCGCCGCGCGGCGGCGAACCGGTCATCGTGACCCTGAACAAAGGAGGAAACTGATCCATGGCTATCGACTTTTTATATCCGGAATACGAGGTCGTCCGCAATTTTGACCGCTGCATTACCTGCCGCGCCTGCGAACGGCAGTGCGCCAACGAGGTGCACCAGTACGATCCCGATCTGCAGAAGATGGTCGCGGACGAAGCCAAGTGCGTCAACTGCCACCGCTGCGTCTCTCTGTGCCCCACCCGCGCGCTCAAGATCGTAAAGACCGACCACACCTTCAAGGAGAACGCCAACTGGACCGGAAAAGCCATTTCCGAGGTCTATCTTCAGGCGGGTACCGGCGGCGTGCTGCTGTCCTCCATGGGCAACCCGCAGCCCTACCCGATCTACTGGGATAAGATCCTGATCAACGCCTCCCAGGTCACGAATCCGTCCATCGACCCGCTGCGCGAGCCGATGGAAACCAAGACGTTCCTCGGCAAGAAGCCTGGCCGTATTGAACGCGACGCGGACGGCAACATCGTTCCGAACATGTCGCCGCAGCTGGAGCTGCACGTGCCGGTCATGTTCTCTGCGATGAGCTACGGCTCAATCTCCTACAATGCGCACGCTTCGCTGGCACGCGCGGCAGTCGAGCTGGGTACGTTCTACAACACCGGCGAGGGCGGCCTGCACCAGGACTTCTACCAGTACGGCCCCAATACCATTGTACAGGTCGCATCCGGCCGCTTCGGCGTACATAAGGATTACCTCGAAGCCGGCGCGGCGATCGAGATCAAGATGGGGCAGGGCGCAAAGCCCGGCATCGGCGGACACCTGCCCGGCCTCAAGGTTGGCCCGGACATCTCCAAGACCCGTATGATCCCCGAGGGCACGGACGCAATTTCCCCCGCCCCGCACCACGATATCTACTCGATCGAGGATCTGCGGCAGCTCGTCTATTCCCTCAAGGAAGCGACCGATTACAAGAAACCGGTCTTCGTCAAAATTGCGGCCGTGCACAACGTCGCGGCGATCGCCTCCGGCGTGGCGCGTTCCGGCGCGGACGTCATCTGCATCGACGGCTACCGCGGCGGCACCGGCGCGGCGCCGACCCGCATCCGCGACAACGTCGGCATCCCGATTGAGCTTGCGCTCGCAGCGGTTGACCAGCGCCTACGCGACGAAGGCATCCGCGACCAGGTCTCAGTCGTCGTCGGCGGCTCCATCCGCAACTCCGCGGACCTCGTCAAGGCCATCGCGCTCGGCGCGGACGCCTGCTATATCGCGACCTCCGCTCTGCTTGCGCTCGGCTGCCATCTGTGCCGCACCTGCCAGACCGGCAAGTGCAACTGGGGCATTGCAACCCAGCGTCCTGATCTTGTCAAACGCCTGAACCCGGACATCGGCTCGCAGCGCCTTGTCAATCTAGTCTCCGCCTGGGACCACGAGCTGAAGGAAATGATGGGCGGCATGGGCATCAACTCGATCGAGGCCCTGCGCGGCAACCGTCTCATGCTGCGCGGCCTCGGCCTGAGCGAGAAGGAACTCGAAATCCTGGGCATCAAGCACGCAGGCGACTAAAATTCCGCGTCCGCCTGCGTTACAAAAATTTGTTACCCATTTTTTCCGAAAAGAGGTATACTACTAAATGAAACGGGTTTACGTCAATGAAAAATGGTGCCTGGGCTGCCACCTTTGTGAATATTACTGCGCGTTTGCCAATTCCGGCAAGAGCGACATGGTCAAGGCGCTCAAGGATCGCCACATCGCCCCGCGCATCCAGATCGAGGAGCGCAACAACATTTCCTTCGCCGTTTCCTGCCGCCACTGCGAGGAGCCGCTCTGCGTCAAAGGCTGCATCTCCGGCGCGCTGACCCGCGAGGACGGCGTCATCCGCATCGATACCGACAAATGCGTCGGCTGCTATACCTGCATCCTTTCCTGCCCCTACGGCGCGCTTATGCACGACGACCACGGCGCAATGATGAAATGCGAGCTCTGCATCAAGAATGCGGACGGCACGCCCCGGTGCGTCCAGGGCTGCCCGAATAAAGCCATCGTATTTGAGGAGAGGTGAGGAAGATGCTCAACAGCAACACGCATTACGTCATTATCGGCAACGGCACCGCGGCGATCGGCGTCATCGAGGGCATCCGCGAGGTCGACCGCACCGGCCCCATCACGGTCATCTCTTCTGAGCCATATCCGGTCTATGGCCGTCCGCTGATTTCCTACATGCTGCTCGGCAAAACGACCGAGGAAAAAATGCTCCAATACCGCCCTGCGGATTTTTACGAGACGCACGGCGTCAGGCTGATGGCGGGCCGCACGGTCGCCGCCATCGACGCGCCGGCTAAGGCTCTCACGCTCGACGGCGGCGAGACCGTCTCTTACGGTAAGCTGTGCTTCTGCACCGGCTCCCGCCCATTCGTCCCGCCGATGGAAGGCCTCGACACGGTTGAGGATAAGACCAGCTTCATGACGCTGGACGACGCCAAGCGCCTTTCCTCGCTGCTCGGCGAGGACGGCACCCGCGACGTGCTGATCGTCGGCGCGGGCCTTATCGGCCTCAAGTGTGCCGAAGGCATCATTGAGCGCGCGAAGTCCATCACCGTCGTCGATCTCGCGCCGCGCATCCTGCCTAACGTGCTCGACGAACACGGCTCCGCTCTCATTCAGAAGCATATTGAGTCCCAGGGCGTCAAATTCTACCTGAATAACTCTATCACCAAGTTCGGGCCGCACCGCGCCACGCTCAAAACTGGCGAAACGCTCGCCTTTGACGTGTTGGTCGTCGCAGTCGGCGTACGCCCAAACACCGAGCTGGCCGCCGATGCCGGCTGCGAGGTCAACCGCGGCATTCTGGTCGACAACTGCTGCCGCACCAACGTGCCCGGCCTCTTCGCCGCAGGCGACTGCACGGTATCGCACGATATTTCGGCCGACACGGACCGTATCCTTGCTATTCTGCCGAACGCCTACCTGCAGGGCGAGACTGCCGGCATCGCGATGGGCGGCGGCAACCGTCCGTTTGACAAGGCCATCCCGATGAATGCCTCCGGCTTTATGGGCCTGCACATGATCACCGCCGGCTCCTATGACGGCGAAACCTACACCGAAGACTGGGAAGACGGCGGCTACAAAAAGCTGGTCTGGAAGGACGACCGCCTGCGCGGCTTCATCCTGATCGGCAATGTAGACCGCGCGGGTATTTACACCAGCCTGATCCGCGAAAAGACGCCGCTCTCATCCATTGACTTTGACTTGATCAAGGACCGCCCGCAGCTGATGGCTTTCTCCAAAGCTGACCGCGCGAAGAAGTTAGGAGGCGCACGATAATGGTCATTCCCGTAAACTTAACCCACTTCCAAAAACTGAACGAAGAAATCAAGGCCTGTCCGGACATCGAGATCACGCTGGACAACTGCAACGGGCAGCGCTACCTTGCGAGCGGCCTTTCCGGCAAAAAGCTCACCATTAACGGTACGCCCGGCAACGCGCTGGGCGCCTACATGAACGGCTCGACCGTTGAGGTCTTCGGCAACGCGCAGGACGCGACCGGCGACACCATGAACGACGGCGAGGTCATCATCCACGGCAACTGCGGCGATGCGACAGGCTACGGCATGCGCGGCGGCCGCATCCTTGTGGAAGGCAACTGCGGCTACCGCGGCGGCATCCATATGAAGGCCTATCAGGATAAGCTCCCCGTGCTGGTCATCGGCGGCCAGGCCGGCTCCTTCCTCGGCGAATATCAGGCCGGCGGCCTGATCATCGTACTCGGCAAGGGCGCCGGAGGCAAACCCCCTGTCAGCTATTTCTGCGGCACCGGCATGCACGGCGGCAAGATCGTCCTGCGCTGCGAAGAAGCGCCGCAGGGCCTGCCGCGTCAGGTGCTGGTTTCAGACGCAACCGAGGCGGATCTCTCCGAAATAGAGCCCCATATTGCAGCGTTCTGCGAGCATTTCGGCGGCGACGCCGGAGAAATTCTGAGCGGCAGGTTTTTTGTCCTGACCCCCAATCCGGAGGCCGGTTATCACCAGCTCTACACTTTTAACTAAATTTACAGGCACAAACGGAGGTGCAGCATTTCATGAATTACACGGTAAGCGAAGTGATCCAGTTTATTGAGGAAAACGATGTCAAGTTTATACGGCTTGCATTCTGCGACATTTTTGGAACCCAAAAGAACCTTTCCATCATGCCCGGAGAATTGGCGCGCGCCTTTGATACCGGCATTTCTTTCGACGCTTCTGCCTTTTACGGCTTTGCCAGCGTTAATGACTCCGATCTGCTGCTCTTCCCGGACCCTGCGACGCTTGACGTACTGCCCTGGAGACCTTCCCAGGGCAGGGTTGTGCGGTTTTACTGCGACATCAAATATCCGGACGGCAGACGCTTTGATTGGGATGGCAGACAGATTCTCGCGCAGGCGGCCGCCCGCGCCCGCGATATGGACCTGACCTGCGCCTTCGGCACCGAGTGTGAATTTTACCTGTTTGAGCGTGACGAAAATGGCGCGCCGACTGTTATCCCGCATGATCATGCCGGCTACTTTGACATTGCTCCGCTTGATAAGGGTGAAAACGTCCGCCGCCAGATCTGTCTGACGCTGGAGGAAATGGGCATCCAGCCTGAGTGCTCGCACCATGAGCATGGGCCGGGACAGAATGAAATCGACTTCAAGTATTCGCACGCGCTGGAGGCGGCCGACAACTTTATCACGTTTAAATCCGTGGTAAAAACCATGGCGGCGGCAAACGGCCTGTTCGCTTCCTTCCTGCCGAAACCGCTGGAAGGCAAGCCCGGCAACGGCCTGCACATCAACCTCTCCCTGTTCCAGAACGGCAAGAATATGTTCGAGACGACGCAGATGCGCCACAACAAGCTCTGCGAGAGTTTTATGGCCGGTATTCTGCAGCGTGCAACCGAATTGACTGTATTCCTTAACCCTTTGACCAATTCCTATGCCCGCATCGGTGCGTTTGAGGCTCCAAAATGCGTCACGTGGTCGCACCAGAACCGGTCTCCTCTGGTGCGCATTCCCGCCGCGACGGGCGAACTGTCGCGTATGGAGCTGCGCTCGCCGGACAGCGCCATCAATCCCTATCTCGCCTTTACCCTGCTGATCCATGCGGGCCTGGATGGCATAGAACAGAACCTCGATCTCCCCGAGCCGTGCAATGAAAATCTTTTCACCGCCTCCCGGGACATTTTGAACCGATATCCCTCTCTTCCGGATACCCTGCAGGAGTCCATCCGCCTTGCCGAGGGCAGCGACTTTATTGCCCGCATTCTTCCGGAACGCATCGTACGGACTTATCTTGATGCCAAACAGGCTGAGTGGGACCGCTATGCCGCTGCGGAAGACAAGAAAGCTACGGAGTTTTCCATGTATTTTGAACGGTACTAAGCCGCTTCCGATATCAGAGAGGAGAGTGGTCTTATGGACCGTGTGCTAATCGCTTCCGCATCTGCGAAGAGCAGCGCCGCGCTTGCGCAGTTTCTAAGCTCCTTCGACCGCCCGGAAGCCATTGTGACCGCGCTCAGCGGCGCCGAGGCGCGCCGCATGCTGCTGGAAAGTGAATTTGAACTGGTTGTGATCAACACGCCGCTACCGGATGAATTCGGGCACGACCTTGCGATCTTCGCCGCGCATGAAACGACAGCGAGCATTATGCTGATCGCAAAGGCCGAGATTTCCGATGAGGTCGCGGAAAAAACCGAGCAGGACGGCGTGCTGGTGGTGGCAAAACCGCTCAACCGGGCGCTGGTATTTCAGGCGCTGCGGCTGCTTACCGCAACGCGCAGACGGCTCACCGGCCTGCGCTCGGAAAACCAGCGTCTGCAGCGTCAAATCGAGGATATCCGCCTCATCGACCGTGCAAAGTGCATTCTCATCGAATGCATGGGCATGACAGAGCCCGAAGCGCACTCGTATATCGAGAAGCAGGCGATGGATAATCGGTTGACCAAACGGGTGGTTGCGCAGAACATCCTGCAGTCCCGGCCCGAGAGTTCTTCCTGACAGCCGTTTGTCAGGGCTGCGACCCGCAGGCCGCCGCGTTTTCTCGCAACCCCGACAAATACGGCTGCTTTTTTGCGCAGAATTTCTCCTCACTTTTTTATAAATCACGTGACAACATAGCCTGATAATATGTTATAATTATGGTGTATGGGTTTGCCCGCGGAGGCGGGCAGCCATGCGCCATTTTGTTTTTATGCGAAAAAAGAGAGCGAGGAGTGATTTGTTTGAAGCTGCCCTTTACCAAAATGCACGGCTGCGGCAACGATTACATTTATTTTAACTGCTTCCAGCAGGACGTTCCGGACCCGGAAGCTCTGAGCGTGCGCCTGTCCGACCATCATTTCGGCATCGGCGGCGACGGCATCATCCTGATCTGCCCCTCAGAGAGCGCGGACGCCCGGATGCGCATGTTCAACGCAGACGGCAGCGAGGGTAAAATGTGCGGCAACGGTATCCGCTGCGTCGGAAAATATCTCTACGACAACGGCATGGTGGACGGACGCGAGCAGATCACGGTCGAAACGTTGAGCGGCATCAAACGCCTTACTCTTTTTCCCGAAAACAAAATTGTGCAGTCAGTTCGCGTCGATATGGGCCCGGCCGGCCTTACGCCGCAGGAAATCCCCGCCTATCTGGACGGCAGCCGCATCGTGGGCGTGCCGCTTGTCGTAGACGAGCGCGTGTACCACATTACCTGCGTGTCGATGGGCAATCCGCATTGCGTCATCTTCTGCAAGGAGGACGTCGATCAGCTCGACCTGCGGCATCTGGGTCCTAAGTTTGAGAACAACGCGCTCTTCCCGGAGCGCATCAATACCGAGTTCATCAACGTGCTGGGGAACGGTGAGCTGAAAATGCGCGTGTGGGAACGCGGCAGCGGCGAAACCTGGGCGTGCGGCACAGGCGCGTGCGCCGCGGGGGTTGCGGCCTGCCTGAACGGCCTTTGTGAAAAGGGCCGCGATATCACGATCCATCTGCGCGGCGGCGACCTCGTGGTCAACTACACCGATGAGACGGTCTTCATGACCGGCGCCGCAACAAAAGTATTCGAGGGAGTTATAGAGATATGACAAAGTATATTTTCGTGACTGGCGGCGTTGTCTCCGGTCTGGGCAAGGGCATCACCGCGGCGTCGCTCGGCCG
Source organism: Intestinibacillus sp. (assembly GCA_050255995.1). Classification (GTDB taxonomy): domain Bacteria; phylum Bacillota; class Clostridia; order Oscillospirales; family Butyricicoccaceae; genus Intestinibacillus. Next base: position 4,061 of record JBFWIM010000024.1, on the reverse strand, counting down.
CCTGCTCAAAAGCCGCGGCCTTAAAGTCGCCGCGCAGAAGCTCGACCCTTATATCAACGTCGATCCCGGCACCATGAGCCCCTTCCAGCACGGCGAGGTTTTCGTCACCGACGACGGCGCGGAGACCGACCTCGATCTGGGTCATTACGAGCGTTTTATCGACGAGGATCTGAACAAATTCTCCAACCTGACCACCGGCAAGGTCTACTGGAACGTCCTTAACAAGGAACGCGCCGGTGAGTATTTGGGCGAAACCGTGCAGGTGATTCCGCATATCACGAACGAGATCAAGTCCTTCATCTACTCGGTCGGCCAGAAAACCCGTGCGGATATCGTCATCACCGAGATTGGCGGTACGACAGGCGACATTGAGTCCCAGCCCTTCCTCGAGGCCATCCGTCAGGTCGCGGCCGAGGTCGGCCGCCGCAACTGCCTGTTCCTGCACGTCACGCTGGTGCCCTTCATCTCCGGCTCGGACGAGCCCAAGTCCAAGCCGACCCAGCACTCCGTCAAGGAGCTTCGCGGTCTCGGCATCCAGCCGGACATGATCATCGCCCGTGTGGATCAGCCGCTTGACGAGTCCATCAAGGCCAAAATCTCGCTGTTTTGCAACGTCGCGCCGGACTGCGTCATTGAGAACCGCACCCTGCCGGTGCTGTATCAGGCGCCGCTGATGCTGGAGGAAAGCCACCTGTCCGAAATCGTGTGCCGCGAGCTGTCCATCGGCGCGCCGAAGGGCGACATGTCCGAATGGCTGGAAATGCTCGACCGCATCGCGAACCGCAAGGAACGCGTCAAGATTGCGCTGGTCGGCAAATATGTCAAGCTGCACGACGCGTACCTCTCCGTCGCTGAGGCGCTGCAGCACGGCGGCTACGAAAACGGCACGCACGTCGACATTGACTGGGTCGATTCCGAGGAGATCAGCGACGCGACTGCGGACAAGCTGCTGTCCGACTGCGACGGCATCATCGTCCCCGGCGGCTTCGGCGAACGCGGCATTGAAGGCATGATCTGCACGGCAAATTATGCCCGCGTTCACCACATCCCGTATTTCGGCATCTGCCTCGGCATGCAAATCGCGGTGATGAGCTACGCGCGCAATGTGCTGGGCTATGCCGACGCAAACTCCAGCGAATTTGACGCCGCGTGCGAGCATCCGGTCATCGACCTGATGGAAAGCCAGCAGGGCGTTTCCAAAAAGGGCGGCACCATGCGCCTCGGCGCGTATCCCTGCAAAATCCGTCCCGGCACGCAAATGGCCGCGGCCTACGGTGCAGAGCTCATTTCCGAGCGTCACCGCCACCGCTACGAATTTAATAACGCCTTCCGTGAGGAAATTGAAAAGGCCGGCATGATTATCTCCGGCACCTCGCCTTCCGGCGAGCTGGTTGAAACCGTGGAAATCCCCGACAACAACTTTTATGTGGGCGTGCAGTTCCATCCGGAATTCAAATCCCGCCCCAACCGCGCGCACCCGCTGTTCAAGGCCTTCATCAGCGCAGCAATGAAAAGGAGACAAAACGTATGAATATGAACACGAACTTCCAGAACATCGCAGACAGCTACCTGTTTTCCACCATCGCCCGCAAGGTTGCCGAGTTTGGCGAATCGCACCCGGGCGCGCCCATCATCCGTCTTGGCATCGGCGACGTCACCCTGCCGCTCTCCCCGGTTGTCATTGAGGCCATGCAGCAGGCGCTGCTTGAAATGAGCGTGCAGAAGAGCTTCAAGGGCTACGGCCCGGAGCAGGGCTATCTGTTCCTCAAGGAATCCCTTTATAATTACTACGGCGCACGGAACATCTGCCTGAAAACCGACGAAATTTTTATCTCCGACGGCGCGAAGAGCGATCTCGGCAACATCCTCGACCTGTTCTCGGTCGATAATACCGTGCTCGTGCCCGATCCGGTGTATCCGGTCTACGTGGACACCAACACGATGGCGGGCCGCAAAATCGTGTTCATGGACGCAAACGAGGAGAACGGTTTCCTGCCGCTGCCGGACAAGAGCGTCCATGCCGACATCATCTACCTCTGCTCCCCGAATAACCCGACCGGCGCGGTCTACGACAAGGCCGGCCTTAAGGCCTGGGTGGATTACGCACTTGAAAACGATGCTGTGATCCTGTTCGACGCGGCCTACGAGTGCTTCATCGAAGACCCCTCCCTGCCCCGTTCGATCTTTGAGATTGAAGGCGCTAACCGCTGCGCAATCGAGTTCTGCTCCTTCTCCAAGATGGCAGGCTTCACCGGCACGCGCTGTGGCTGGACGATTGTCCCGCTGGAGCTTGAGCGCGCCGGCATGTCTCTCAATAAGATGTGGCTCCGCCGCCAGACGACCAAGTTTAACGGCGTCCCCTACGTTGTGCAGAAGGGCGCGGCTGCGGTCTTCACGGAGAAGGGCCAACAGCAGATCCAGGAGACCCTGGCGTATTACAAGGAAAATGCCAGGATCCTCGCGGATGCGCTGACCGAGCTCGGCATCTGGTACACCGGCGGCAAAAACTCCCCCTATCTGTGGCTCAAGTGCCCGAACGGCATGGAAAGCTGGGATTTCTTCGACTACTTGCTCGAAAACGCCAACCTTGTCGGCACCCCCGGTTCGGGCTTCGGCAAGAACGGCACGCATTTCTTCCGTCTGACCGCCTTCGGCGACAAGGCGCTGACCCGCGAAGCGGTCGACCGCCTGAAAAAGCTGCTCGGCTGATCAATAGCATGCAAAAAAGGCTCCCGGTTTGAAGACCGGGAGCCTTTTTGTCATATGCGTCAAATGGAGATGATGCCGAAGTGCTTAAGCAGCTCGCCCACCAGAATGGCCAGCAGCATGACCGGCGCAACCCAGCGCACCATGACGCGGTACAGCTTTTCGCGGCGGAACATGCCGCCCGCTTCCCTGACCTCGTCGGAAACAATCTTTGTGCCAACCATATGACCCACCAGAATACAGGTGAGGAACGCGACGATCGGCATGAGCACCGAGTTTGAAATAAAGTCGAAGAAATCCAGGAACTGCATACCGAGCAGCTTGACATTCTCCAGCGCAGGGCTGTAACCCAGGCAGGAAAGCATGCCCAGCGCGACGATGACGATGGTAACCGCCACGGTGCTGACCCGCCGGTTCCAGTGCAGCTTGTCCTGTACAATCGAAACCACGGTCTCCATCAGCGAGATGGAGGAGGTCAGTGCGGCAAAAAACACCAGCAGGAAGAATGCGGTGCCGATGATGCCGCCAAATGTCATGGCTTCAAATACGCGCGGGAGCGTGACGAACATCAATCCGGGGCCTGCATTGATCGTGCTCGGATCGCCGCCGTTGAACGCAACTACCGCCGGAATAATCATCAGGCCGGCCAACAGCGCGATGCCGGTATCAAAAATCTCAATCTGCGCCACCGAGCGTTCCAACTGGCTCTCTTTCGGCATGTAGGAACCGTAGGTAATCATGATACCCATAGCCAGCGACATGGAATAAAACAGTTGTCCGGTAGCGCCCAGCACCGTGGCTGTCGAGAACTTGGAGAAATCCGGAAGCAGATAATACCGCAAGCCTGACATGGCGCCCGGCATGGTCAGCGAAAAGACCGCAATAAAAATAGACAGAATGACCAGCAGCGGCATCAGCACGCGGCTGACCGTCTCGATCCCCTTGTCCACACCGAGCAGGACAACTACGGCTGTAAACACGACAAACAGCAGGAACCATGGCACAGGACTTGCCAAAACGCCCGTGCCGGACGCCGTGATGAACGCGCCGAAATAATTTTCCGCATCGCCCGCAAGATTCTTGCCATGACCAACCAGAAATTCAAAGAAATACTTGAGCACCCATCCGCCGATTACGCAGTAATACGGTACAATAATGACCGGCACGGCCGAAGACAGCCACCCAAGGAACCCGAAGCGCTTGTCCAGCGCCTTGTAAGCGCCGATACAGGACAGCCGGGTTCTGCGCCCGATCGCGATCTCCGTGATCATCAGTGCAAAACCAAACGTGAGCGCCAGTATGATATATACCAGCAAAAAAATACCGCCGCCATATTTGGCCGCGAGATACGGGAA
>JBFWIM010000023.1:0-18974 GCA_050255995.1 Intestinibacillus sp. | reverse complement strand
TTTCGCGGAGATCGGCGGACAGTGCCTGCACGCCTGCCGCCTGACGCTGACGCATCCGCGCACCGGAGAGGAAATGGCCTTTACTGCGCCGCGCCCGGCTTATTTTGATGAGATTTTGCACAAACTCGAATGCATGACATGAAAAAGCACCCGAAACGGAAGTTTCGGGTGCTTTTTGTGTGCTAAATTGTGTCAGCGCCAGCTGAGCAGGTCGGAGACCTCCTTGCGGCGCGGCGCGGCGGGCTCTTCCGTCGGATAGCCGACCGCGACCAGCGCGACCAGCTCACGGTCCTCGGGCAACGCCAGATATTGTTCCAGCGCAAGACGGTCAAATACGCCCATGATGACAGAACCAAGGCCGTTGTCATGCAGCGCCAAACTCAGGGTCTGGCATGCAATGCCGCAGTCAAACATCTGCCAGCCATCGCCGCGATCTGTCGTAAAGGAGCCGTCGCGCTCATAGCCGGAACGCTTTTTGATAACCGTCGCCGCAACCAGCACAGGGCAGGTGGACAGTACATGCGCATTGAATGGCGCATAGGTCTTTGCGATTTCGGCGATGACCTGCTTGTCTTCAATCGCGAGGTAGCGCGTGATCTGGGTATTCTTCCAGGACGGCGCGTAGGCTGCCAGGCCGATGACCTTTTCCATCAGGTCGTGCGGGACGGGTTTGTCCGCAAAAGTGCGGATGCTGCGGCGGGTCAAGATGCAATCTGCCGTATTCATGGTGTAAATCCTCCATATTTTATGATTTGTTGGAATTTACAAAGTTCAGGGCATATCTGAAAGATAAGCGTTCAGAATGTCCTCAGGTGGTGCTGCCGAAGCCGCCGAGACGCACGCCGTCCGCTTCGTCATCCTCCGTGATGCCGAAGGGCAGGAAGATGCCCTGCGCAAAGCCCGCGCCTGCGGCGACGGACACGGTTTTTGCGGCGGTGGAGCAATTGGTCATCTTAATAAAGATGTGCCCCTCGTTCTCCGCGCCGAAATAATCGCTGTCGATGATGCCGACGGTGTTGTCCATTTGCAGGCGGAACTTGAAACCCAGGCCGGAGCGGGGGAAAATCTGCAGCACCCAGCCCTCCGCCATCTGCGCGCGGACGCCGGTCGGCACCTTGACGGTTTCGCCGGCCAGGAGAGTCAGGGCATGGGGCGCGTAGAAGTCGTACCCGGCGGAGCCGGCTGTCGCACGGGCGGGCAGTCGGATACCCTCGTAAACGGCGCGGGCTTCCGCCTCTGCGCCGCCGAAGGTATCCATCCAGTCCGCGGTAAACTGCGGCAGGCTCACCTTGTGAAATTTTGCAATTCGATTCATGTCTTGATTATACTCCTATTCTTCATGCAGCACAATGCAGTTTTCAGAAAGGCTGCGCGCCACGTCGATAATGCGCTGGTTTGCGCTTCCACGCCAGTGAAGCTTGGCATCTGCCTGCTCCTGCAGGAACGGGCCATCCACGACAACGTCCGAGAGCCGGACAGCTTCCATTGTGCGGCAGTCCTCCCAGAGAAAGCCGGTGTAGAGCCAGATGGTTTTATCCGGAAACCGCGCGCGGATTTCACGGCACAGGGCGGTGACATCCTCCCGGTTTCGCGGGTGCAGCGGGTCGCCGCCGGAAAAGGTAATGCCTGCAATGTAGTCCCTGCCGAGTTCATCAAACAGCTCGTCCCGCGCCGCATCATCAAACGGCAGACCTCCGTCTGCGTCCCAGGTGACCGGATTGTGGCAGCCGGGACAGGCATGCTCGCATCCCGCAAGCCAGAGGACAGCCCGCAAGCCGTCCCCGTTTTTCATGTCGTCTTTTGTGATATTATGATATCGCATCTTCGATTACATACTCTTTCTTTCTGCTATTTCAGCCATTTTTGCCTCGTTCAGCCGGGTGTCGCCCTTGACGCGGGAGTAGGAGAGGTAACCGTTCATGCGGTCGATTTTAGTCAGGTTGTGGCTGCCGCACTTGGGGCAGACATCCATTTCCAGTTCCTCGTGACCGCAGTCGTCGCAATAGGACAGCGACAGGTTGACGCCTTCATAGAAGCCGAGCTTCATCGCGCGGCGCACCAGCGTGCGGATGGCGTCCAGATTGTAGTCGATTGGGTACTTGACATACTGGATTTTGCCGCCGTTGCACAGGTTCCAGAAGCGGTTTTCCAAATCCTGCTTCCGGATCGGTGTGAGGTCTTCCGTCACATGGCAGTGGAAGCTGTTCGAAACATATTCCCGGTCCGAAACACCCGCTGCGATGCCGTATTTGCGACGGAACTGCTGCACCTGCAGACCGCACAGGCTCTCGGCGGGCGTGCCATAGATGGCGTACAAATGGCCGTCCGCTTCTTTGAACTGCGCCACCTTGTCGTTTATGTATTGGAGAGTATCGAGCGCAAACTGTCCGTCTTGGGCGAGGGATTTGCTGTTGTAGAGCTCTTGTAATTCATTCAGTGCGGTGATGCCGAAGGAGGCGGTCGCGGTCTTGAGGATCGGCTTGATCTTGTCGTGCAGTTCGAGATGGCCTCCATAGAAGCCGCCCTCGCAGTAGGCAAGCGGATTGGTCGATGCGCGCATTTCACCAAGGTATGCATAGGTGCGCTGGTGCAGCTTGCGGATCAGCTCCAGATAATAGTCCAGCACCTCGTAAAACGGGCGGCTCTCATGCTGCGCTCTTGCCAGAATCATCGGCAGATGCAGCGATACCGCGCCGATGTTCCAGCGTCCCACAAAAACCGGGCGGTCGCTCTCGTCGGCGGGCTTCATGCCGCCGCGCTCGTACCAGGGAGAGAGGAAGGCGCGGCAACCCATTGGGCTGATGATTTCCCCATACTTTTTATATATGGAAGGCACATAGCCATCACCTGTCAGCGAGAGCCAGTCCGGATACATCGCCTTGGACGAACACTCGATGCCCGCTTCAAACACGTCCTCCAGCGCGCCGCCCGGGCCGTGCAGCCCTTCGTCGTACAGAAATACGATCTTGGGGAACAGCACCGGCTTTTTCTGTCCTTTTTTGCCCTGACCGCGGCGGCGGACATTCAGCATCGTGATGGCGGCGAGTTTGGCAAACCGCTCCGTGCCGGTGCCAATCGTCATGGTGATAAACGGGTAGTCGCCGCGGCTCGAGGCGACGGTATTGAATTTGTACTCCCAGCCCTGGAACCCCTGCTCGAAGTCGTTTAAGATGTCCGCCATGGCCTCACGCTCGACTACCTCGGGCGGCAGGCCGAGGCGGCCGTATTTCTCGGCCAGCATGTTGTAGCTGCGCTCGGCGTACGGTGCGAGCAGCTTGTCCACACTCGGCACGGTAAAACCGCCGTACTGCTGGCTGGCGGCGGACAGCACAATATCGCCGATCACATCAAATGCCACGTTGAGCGTCTTGGGCTCGTTATACCACAGGTTACCCATCTCAAAACCGCCGCGCAGCACATTCCCGACATCAAAGAGGCAGCAGTTCATGGTGTCTCTTCGCGCGGACATGTCATGGATGTAAATGTAGCCGTCGCGGCAGGCCTGCAGCTCCTCCGTTGTCATGAAGAATTTCTGATACAGCTCCTTGTTGAGCTGATTGAAAATCAGGCTCCGCTTGGTGGAGACCAGAGCGGAGTCGGTGTTGGAATTTTCCTTATCGCCGATGTACATGATGGACTGGCTCTTTTTGTAGACGCTGTCCAGCATGCCGACGAAATCCTGCTTATAGTTGCGGTAATCGCGATAGCTCTTGGCGACCTCGGGGCGTACAGCCTCAAGCGCGGCCTCCACGATATTGTGCATCTGCGCGATCTTGATCTCGGAAATGTTCATGCCCCGGACGGTGCCCTCGACGTGGCGGCAGATGAAATCGATGTCCTCCGGCGTAAATTCTACGAGAGCGCGGTACGCCGATTTATTGACCGCGGCAACGACCTTCTGGACGTTGAACTCCTCGCGGGTGTTATCTTTCTTTATGACATAAATCATGTCGGCCCTCCTTTAAGTGAAATGCTTTTACATTATACCATCCCGGTCGGGATTCCGGAAGAACCGACATTCACAAAATAATTAGATAGAAAATTGCTTTTTCGGATAACCTGTAAAAAATACGATCATATACTTGGTAGATATACCGGGCATCAAGCACTAAATATAGTATGGTTTGTGGCGCGTGAAAAAATGTGCACCATCCGCGGAACCGGCGCTTATACTGCAATAGGAGCGTGATGTCATATGGGATGCTATCCGGGAGCGATCGGTCTGGCAGCATTAGCCCTCGGGATAGGTATCCTGATTGGCGGCTTGCTGCCGTCATGGTGCATCGTCTGGATTTTAGGAATTGGGCTGATTATCGTGGCCATGCAGCTGCTGCGGCTGTGGTTTTGAGCGCAAAACCTGTAGGAGGAGGTGGGGTCGGTGAAGGTGGTCGTTTGGAAAAGCCCGAAATACTTAAACGGTATCCTGCGCAAGCTGTTTGGGATTGGTAAGGCCGAACAGGACTGAGGTACTTCCTGCAAATCCGGATTTGTTGGAAGCGGCTGCGAGAAAGCGGAGACATTTGTCTCCGCTTTTTTCATATTGTCCGCACCCGGACAATATACATGGGGTAGAAGCAGTCAAAAAGGAGGAGTGTGCCGTTATGGAGCTTATCAGAAACGCTATACAGTTCTATGACCTGACGTTGGACCGTACCTCGGTCTATGAGGAAAGCACGGACGCGATCGTGCCGGACGCCTATCCGGATATCGCGCGCATTGTGTGTGCAACAGGCAATGCCGTGATTAAGGACGAGTCGCCGCAGAACGATCGGGTGCTGATTTCCGGAACCGTCAAGACGTCGGTGCTGTATCAACCGGAGGGGGAGGAGCGGTTCCGTGAGCTGACTGTGCCGCTGAACTTCGCCCACATTGAAGAGGGCAAGGGACTGACCCCGGACAGTGTGTGTTTTGTGCGCTGCCAGGTCATGTCGGTAGATGCGCGGGCAGTCAATTCGCGCAAGGTCGGCGTAACCGCGCGGCTGTGCTTTGAGACCAGTACCTATGACAAGCGCGAGATGGAACTGACCGAAGACGTGAGCGGCGGTGATATGCCGCTGGAGATTCTGCACGAAACGAACAAGGTCTGTCTGCCCGTCTGCGTGCAGAGCCGCGATTTCACCATTCTGGACGATCTGGAACTGCCGGGAGGCGGAGGGCAGAAGCTCGTAAATGCGCAGTGCGCGCTGCGCCTGAACGACTGCCGCGCCATGCACGGGAAAGCGGTGGTAAAGGGCGATGCAGTGCTGCACAGTCTGATTTTGCAGCCGGAAGGCATCAAAACCATGGAGCACACAATTCCGTTTACACAGATACTGGAAATGGATGGCGTGGACGAGGGACAGCCGCTGCGGGTGCGCTTCGCGGTGAAGAACCTCGACTGCGAGCTGCACGACGCGGGCATCCTGTCGGTCGGCATCGGCGCGTCGGCGCTGCTTTGCGGCGACCAGGAGCGCGAGCTCCGCACCATCCGGGATCTGTATCAGACCACGCGGCCGCTGCGGGTGCAGGCGCAGCCTGTGCGCGTCGCCGGAATCCGTCCGGAGGGCGCGCTGATTGCAAATGCAGAGGAGACGATGCCTCTGGGTATGCAGATGGCAAAGGTGGTAGACGCATCCGCAGTGTGCCACGGGGTACAGCAGGAGGATGCCGAAACACTGCGCGTGACGATGTGCGTGCGCCTGCTGTTTACCGCGGACGACGATGAGCTGTACAGCGCCTCGCGCACCCTGACCGTGCCGATCAAGCTTGGGCAGCCGGGTGAAAATCTGTCTGCGCAGGATATTTCCCTGTCCGTGGCGGCAACGCCGAACGGCGACGGCGCCGCGCTGCGCATCGGCGTTAACGGCAACCTGCTGCGCCGCACCGAGTGCATGGTGAACGATATTTCCGCGGTTGAGGCGGGCGAGCCGGCAACAGACGACGGCATGGGCGCAGTGACGCTTGTGCTGCGGTATGTGGGAGACGCGGAGCCGCTTTGGGATATCGCTAAGAGCTACCGCACGACGATGCAGGCGATACGCGGGGCGAACAGCCTGCCTGCCGATGCGGCCAGCGCACACGATCAGATGCTGCTCATCCCAATTTGTGAGAAGTAAAGGGGTAAGGAGGGACGAAAATGGACAATAAAAGTCTGTATGAGGATATCGGCCGCCGCACGGGCGGGGATATCTACATCGGCGTAGTCGGGCCAGTGCGCACGGGCAAATCCACCTTCATCAAACGGTTTATGGAGACCATGGTGCTGCCCGGTATCGAAAACGTCTATAAACGGGAGCGCGCCAAGGATGAGCTGCCGCAATCCGGCTCCGGCCGCACCATTATGACCGCCGAGCCCAAGTTTGTGCCCGAAGAGGCGGCGGAGATCGAGACGCCGGGTGGCGGCAAGTGCCGCGTGCGCCTGGTGGACTGTGTGGGGTATCTGGTGGACGGCGCGCTCGGCAGCATGGAGGACGACGTGCCGCGCATGGTATCCACGCCGTGGAACGACGATCCGATTCCGATGGGGCAGGCCGCCGAGATCGGCACGCGCAAGGTCATTGCCGACCACTCCACCATTGGGCTGGTCATCACAACGGACGGCACGATCACGGAGATTCCGCGCGAGAATTATGTCAGCGCCGAAGATCGCGTGATCCGGGAGCTGCAGACGCTCGGCAAGCCTTTCCTGACGCTCATTAATTCACGTGAGCCGGAGGGCGCGTCGGCGCAGTCTGTGCGGGAGGAGCTGCGCAGGAAACATGGCGTGGAGGCGCTCGCGGTGGACTGCATGGCGCTTGAGACGCGCGACATCGCTGACATTATCAGCAGCGTGCTATACGAGTTCCCGGTGCGCGAGATCGGGGTGGAACTGCCGCGCTTTATCGGCGCGCTGCCGCAGGGGCATCCGGTGCAGACCGCGATTTACGGAGCTGTCCGCGAGGCGGCGGCGAGCATCGGAAAAATGCGCGATATGCAGAAGGCGGCGCAGCTCATCGGCGAGAATGAATATGTCTCCGCGGCGGCGGTCAGCGACATGAACCTCGGCAGCGGCAATGTGCGCCTACATGTCGATATTCCGGGTGAGGTGTTCTATAAAATCGTTGGCGAGCAGACCGGCGTGAAAATCCGCGACGAGGCAGACCTCATTCCGGTGCTGGCGGAGCTTTCCGAAACGCGGAAGCAGTATGACCGGGTGCGCGGCGCGCTAGACCAGGTGCGCGCGACCGGCTACGGTATCGTCATGCCGTCGCTCGATGAGCTGACGCTGGAGGAACCGGAGATTGTCAAGCAGGGCGGACGTTTCGGCGTCAAGCTGCGCGCATCCGCGCCCTCAATCCATCTTATCCGAGCCGATATCCAGACAGAAGTCTCGCCCATTGTGGGCAGTGAAAAGCAATCCGAAGAACTGGTGCATTATCTGCTCAGTGAGTTTGACGAGGAGCCGGAACGCATCTGGCAGAGCAACATCTTCGGCAAATCGCTCAGCGAGCTGGTAGGGGAGGGACTTAACAACAAGCTGGGGCGCATGCCGGAGGAAGCGCGGGGCAAGCTCCAGGAGACCCTGTCTAAAATTATCAACGAAGGCAGCAACGGCCTGATATGCATTATTCTATAAAGGCATGCACCCGGCATAAATCCTCCGAAAACGGTTTTCGGAGGATTTATTGCTAGGCGTTCCCGAAAGAAGGCTGGAGGACGAGTTAAATGGCGGTGAATCAGAAAAGACGGCCTGCGCGGACGGCAGGCAAGCCGGTGACGAAAAATGATCTCAAGCTGCTGCTCTGTATTGTGGTTTTTTTGGGATCGGTTCTGCTAAAGTATGCGGATATCGGCGTAGCAAGGCAGCTGCGGCAGCAGGCAGCGGGCATTCTGCGCGGTGGTGCGGACGTTTCACAGGTGATGGAGGTTGTCGGGCATGTAACGGACGGCGATGCGGTTCAGGAAGTTTTTAGTGGTAAGGGACGCGAGCTGCTGCAGGAAGTGTTTTCGCCCGCGGGAACCGTTCCGAAGGAGGATGCGGCGCCAACCGATCAGGATAAAAACGCCGCGCAGCAGACCGATGCGGAGGCCGACCCTGCGCCCGATTATGTGGAGGCGGGCGGCTTTGCCGAGGATCTGGAAGACCGTGAACAGACGCTTTTCCCCAAAACAGTGGACGAGACCGCATATGTCATGAATTTTGAGCATGTTCAGCCGGTACTGGCTACATTGACTTCAACCTTTGGGCAGCGCACCCATCCGATCACAGGCAAAACCAGCTTCCACTACGGTCTCGATCTGGCCGCGCCCGAGGGCACGCCGATCGATTCGCTGGCGGATGGCACCGTGCGTGAAACCGGCGACGGCAGCTACGGCAATTATATCATTGTCGATCACGCGGACGGCTTCTCTACGCTGTACGCGCATTGCAGCAAGCTGCTTGCCAAAAAGGGCGAGGAGGTGAAGGCCGGGCAGAAGATTGCCGAGGTTGGCGCCACCGGCAACGCAACCGGGAATCATTTGCATCTGGAAGTATGGCGGAACGGAAAAGCGCTCAACCCATTATATTATGTGACCTATTGACTATGAAGAAAATTAAAATCAAGGATTCCTTTCTCATACTGCTTTCCGTTCTTTTCTTCCTGGATGAGAAGGGTGTGCTGTTCCTGTTCCTGCTTGCGGCAGCTGCGCATGAGTTGGGGCATTTTCTGGCGCTTTGCTTGTGCGGCGGCCGGTTTTTGCACCTTGAGCTCAATGCGGCAGGCGCTCTCATGCGGTACCGCGCGGCCGACCACCCGGTGCAGCGTTTGTGCATTGCAGCGGCGGGGCCCGCGGCGAGTTTCCTGTGTGCGGCGCTGGCCGCGCGGGGGCAGGCTTATACGTTTGCGGGCGCAAATGTGCTGCTCGGCGCTTTCAATCTGCTGCCGGTTCAGCCGCTGGACGGCTGGACAGCGCTGGGCTGTATCCTGGCGCCCCTGGGTGCGACGGGTGAGCGGCTGCAGCGGGCGGTTTCTGTTCTTGCTGCGGCGTTGTTGACCGCAGTCGGGGGCCTGCTTTTCGTACGCGGATGGGGCGCAGCGGTGCTCGGAATGGGCGCTGCGCTTTTATTGCAGCAAAAAGACTTGCAAATAACTCCCAAAAGAGATAAAATAAATAATATAGTAATAAAATTGCATAGTGGAAGCAGCGGACAGTGTGAACAGCGGGGTGATGCTGATGTTCTCTCCAGGTGACCAGGTAGTCCATCCCATGCATGGGGCGGGCGTGATCAAGGATATTGTTGAGCGAAAGATCGACGGAGAAGCTGTGCCATATTATGCGCTTAAGCTGACGCTGGACGATGTGGTTCTGTTTGTGCCCGTGGAGAACAGCGAGGAAATCGGGCTGCGCGCGGTCTGCTCCCGTACGGAGGCGGAGGAGCTCATCGGCTGCATGAAGGAAATTGGGCAGGATGAAGATAAGTGCTGGAATCGCCGTTACCGCACCAATATGCTCCGCATCCGCAGCGGCGATATCCATGAGGTTGCCAAGGTGGTCAAAAATCTTGTGCGCCGGAATGAGGAGCGCGGGCTTTCCACCGGAGAAAAGAAAATGCTTGGCTCCGCGCAGCGGATTTTGATTTCGGAACTCGCGCTCGCGCTTTCGGACGAGCCGCGCAGGATTGAACAAATATTGGATGATCGGCTCTGTTTATAATTGGTAGACAGAGCTTTTTTCTTATCGGATAGGGTGAAAACGATGTTTGGATTTTTGAAGAGAAAAAGTGAAGAGCCGCGCGGGCGGGTCTGCGCAGTCATCCCAGCGGCTGGTTCGTCCAGCCGGATGGGTGGAGAAAACAAGCTGCTGCTACCGCTGCTGGACGTGCCGGTGCTCGTGCGTACGCTGGCAGCCTTTGAACAGTGCGACTGCATTGACGAGATTATTGTGACCTGTCGGGAACAGGACATTGTGCCTTACAGTAAACTGGCGCGCACCTACGGCTTCACGAAGGTGACAAGCATTGTCCGGGGAGGAGCGACCCGCGCCGATTCGGTGCTCGCAGGCGTGCGCGCCTGCCCGGAGGATACGGAACTGGTCGCCATTCATGATGGTGCGCGGCCGCTTGTCACGGTGGAAATCATACGAGAGGCAGTCAGCACCGCGGCGCAATACGGCGCGGCGGCTCCGGTGGTGGCGCTTAAGGACAGCATTAAACGTGTGGAGGATGGGCACATTCTGGCAGACGTACCGCGGGATACGGTTGCAGCGGTGCAGACGCCGCAGGTTTTTCGCCTGAGCCTGATTGAGGAGGCGCTCGCCTCTGCACTCGCTTCCGGCCGCGCACTGACTGACGACTGTGCGGCAGCGGAGGCGTTGGGCGTGGATGTCCGCGCGACAGCCGGCAGCTACGAGAATATCAAGATCACCACGCAGGAGGACATTGCCATAGGCGAGGCCATTCTGGCGGAAAGGACGAAAAAATGAGAATCGGACATGGATACGACGTACATAAGCTGGCGCCCGGCCGCCGCTGCATCATCGGCGGGGTCGAGGTTCCGCACGAGACCGGACTGCTCGGCCACAGCGATGCCGATGTGCTGACGCACGCGGTCATGGATGCGCTGCTCGGCGCGGCGGCGCTTGGCGACATCGGACGCCTGTTTCCGGACACTGACCCGCGCTTTGCCGGGGCGGACAGTCTGGCGCTCCTGCGCGAAGTCGTGCGCGTGCTGGGTGAACACGGCTGGAAGCTCGGCAACCTCGACGCGACGATTCTGGCGCAGGAGCCGAAAATGGCGCCACATATTGTTAAAATGCGTGAAAATCTGGCCGCAGCAATGGGGGTTTCTCCGGATCAGGTCAGCGTGAAAGCGACGACGGAAGAGGGCCTCGGTTTTACAGGCGCAAAACAGGGCATCGCGGCACATGCCGTGTGCCTGATTGAGCCGAGATAGAACTGTCATGAAGCAGTATCATGAAATTGTTTGTCAGTCGGCGTGCAATGAACTGAAACGTAAGACGCCGTATCGTTGGGACCTGAATCTGTACCGCGGCTGCGAGCACGGCTGCCGGTACTGCTACGCGCTCGGTTCTCACAAATACATGGGGGAAGCCTGTGATTTTTATCAGGATATCCATGTCAAAACCAACATTGTTGAACAGCTTGAAAAGCAGCTCAGCCGCCCCGATTGGCAGCGTGAGGTGATCAATATCGGCGGTGTGACGGACAGTTATCAGCCGGCGGAAGCCGAATACCGGCTGATGCCTGAGGTGCTGCGGCTGCTGATCCGCTATAAGACGCCGGCGATTATCTCGACCAAGTCCGCACTCATTCTGCGCGACTATGACCTGATTGACGAGCTGTCGCACATCACTTACGTTAACATTGCCGAGACGGTAACAACGGTGGATGAGGCGCTGCGCCAAAAGCTTGAACCATGCGCCGCGCCGTCCGCCAAGAGGTTTGAGGTGCTGCGCGTCTTCCGGGAAACCGAGGCGTCCACTGGGCTGCACCTCATGCCAATCATCCCCTATCTGACCGATGGACAGGAGAATATCGACGCGCTGCTGCAAAACGCGCGCAACTGCCGCGTGCATTATGTTCTGCCGGGAATGCTGTATCTGCGCGGGGCGACGCGCCCGGCATTTTTCTCCTTCATTGAGCGCGAGTTTCCCGCACTGTATGATGAAATGGTCGCTTTGTATAAGACCGGAGGCGCGGAAAGGCACTATAAAAACGCGTTTTATGAACGATTCAACGCGTTACGCAAACAGTATGGTCTGTCGGGCAGTTATATGAAGCCCATGCGGGATAAACTGCAGCGGGCGGAGGATACGCAAATTTCGTTGTTTGATTAGCGAAGCGGCAGGACGGTCGTCTTGCCGCTTCATCCCCTTCGCGGCTGCGGCGAAAAGCCTGCGACAGTCGTGTCGTGTCATGGCGATTAATTTAATTAAGTTAAAACTTGATTTATCATTCGAAATCTGATACAATAAATTATAATAAAAAAGAACCGTCATAGTATTTGTAATCTATGAAAGGCTTTTATTTCTTACGACAGGATGTAGTAAAAAATGAAAGAGCCTTTTATTTTTTTATGCTCTGAAATTACAAGAGACCATGCAAACCGTTTGATTCATTGGCTGAGGGATGAAGAGGTCAGGCAATATTTGAGTGATTCGCATACAGTTTCCCGCAGCATTGAAGAAGTTCTTGACCGAATTCATCTGCCGGTATTGACCCATTTGTTCAATCAGAACGGCAGGTTCTATATGATTTATAACAGGCAGGACAACCCGGTGGGTTTCGTACGGCTGATTCCAAAGGGGCACACCTACGAAATCGTCATTGTAATCGGGGAGCGGGAACAGTGGAACCAAAGACTGGGAACCAGCGCAATCATTCAAAGTTTGAAAATGGTATTTTTTGAGTTCAGAGCCCAGAAAATTGTTGCTAAAATATATAAGCAGAACATACGATCCATCCAGGCGTTTCTGCATGCAGGTTTTCAGCTGGAGACGGAGACGTCTGAACTCAAAACTTTCGCCATGACACTGGAACATTACTTGCAGATAAGGAAAGGAGAATCTGCCATGTCTGAAGAGATTTATATCACGCATATCGACCGGGAAAGAATTACAAAAATATTGGAGAAAATGCCCGGAGACGAACATCAGCAGTCCGCAAAGCACCTTGCGCATGAAATTGACAGAGCCGTTGTCGTAAACCCGGAACAGATTGATGGGGACGTGATTACCATGAACTCGAGGGCTCTGCTTCGCATGGATGACGAGGACGTTCAGGTTTCTCTGGTATATCCGCAGGATGCCGACCTGGACGAGATGAAGCTGTCAATTCTCTCGCCGATCGGTACGGCAATCCTCGGATACCGGGAAGGGGCTACCGTCACATGGGAGGTTCCCTCCGGAAAGTCGGAAATTGTGATTCAGAAAATCCTATATCAGCCGGAAGCGGCAGGCGATTATCATATGTAATTTTCCTGCTTTGGACTGGCGGACGCGCATGAAAAAGCGCGTATAGAGAATATTGCAAATAAAACGGAAGGGTCTTCTCTGCGGTTGCTGCGGCACCGGCAGAGAGGAACCTTCCGTTTTTTATTCCCAGCGGCACGCCCGCCGGGGTTTATCATCAGGGGGAACCGATAAAAGCTATTACACCAGGTACAGAAGATCGCCGTAGCCTTCCTTTTCCAGCTCCTCCTTGGGAATGAACCGGAGGGATGCGCTGTTAATGCAATAGCGGAGTCCGCCGGATGCGGCAGGGCCGTCCTCAAATACGTGCCCCAGATGCGCGTTTCCGACGCGGCTTCTGACCTCGGTCCGGTGCATGCCGTGAGAGCGGTCCGCAAGGCTGCGAACCACATTCGGATCAATCGGTTTGGAGAAGCTCGGCCACCCACAGCCCGATTCAAATTTATCGGAGGAGGTAAACAGCGGCTCGCCGGTAGTAATGTCGACATAAATGCCCGGCGCAAAGGTATTGTAATACTCGTTGCGGAAAGGCGGTTCGGTGGCGCTATTTTGGGTCACTTCGTATTGCAGCCCGGTCAAAATGTTGTGCAGGGTCTCGGAATCCTGCGCTTTGAAACCTGTGGGATTTATCTTGGCCTGCGCGGCTTTTTGCATCTGGTCTTTGGAAATATGGCAGTATCCGCCGGGGTTCTTGTCCAGATATTTCTGATGGTAATCCTCTGCGGGACTAAAATTTTCAAGCGGCGCAACCTCAATGGCGACCAGTTTGTCATATCGTGTCTGCAGCTGCGCAATAGACCGTTCAATCACCGGCCTGTCCGCTGCATTTGTATAATAAATTCCCGTGCGATACTGCGGGCCGGCGTCTCCGCCCTGCCGATGGAACGATAACGGATTGATGGACTCATAATACAGCTCCAGCAAAAAATCAAGCGGTAAAATTTCCGGATCGTACTCCACACGCACCGTTTCGGCGTGTCCGGTATTGCGGTAACACACATCTTCATAGGTCGGGTTTGCTGTTTTACCGTTGGCATATCCAACCTGCGTGGCATGTACCCCGCGTATGGACGCAAGATATTGTTCCGTTCCCCAGAAGCAGCCTCCGGCCAAATAAATTTCAGACATAATTGGAAATTCCTCCTTATGGAAAGGTTGGCGGGAAAAGCGAAGCGCTTTGACAGGTTTCCCTCTTTTGGTCAACATATTCGGTTTGTTGCCCTTAGTTTACCCCTGATTCCGCGAAAATGCAAGATTTCAGCTGCATAGAGGATAAATGTCCTGCGTTTAAAATCAAATTAAAAAATGCTGATATTCTTCTCACATGCCTTGCGGTCTGGTATACTGAGGATATCTTATATATCGCGAAAGCTGCCCGCAAACACGGCTGCAACTGTGCATGCGCAGCCGCAGAGGCGTGCAGACTATCGGAAAGAGAGCGGCTGTTTGTTGAATGCTGAGGGCCGCAATGGATGGGCGCATACCATGCTAAGGAGCCAGAGACGTGCCCGTTTGATTAAGATGGGGAACAGGAAAGGACGATTGCTGTGCAAATTTATTATTTCACCCGCTCCGGCAGGAGCAAAACGATTGCGGAACAGCTGGCGGCACGGTTCGGCGTGCATGCGGAACGGATTGAAGACGGCATAAGCTGGGCGGGGCCATGGAGCTATATGAAAGCGGGCTACATGGCGGTAAAAAGCAAAACACTGCCCATCACGTACAAAAAACCTGTGGAAGGCGAACAGATTGTCCTTGTATTTCCCATTTGGGCAGGAAGTTTCCCGCCGGCGGTTCGGACGTTCCTCGGTGAGGTCGGCAGGGAAAATATCACTTGCATACCGACCTCCCTGGGCAGCACACTCAAAGACCGCGCGGGTTTTGCAAAGGTCATTGACCTTGTGGGAGACCCTATTTCCGCGCCGGAGGAGCTGTGATGAACTATTGCGGCACGCTGATCGCCGTACGGGATATGGAACGATCCAAGCGGTTTTATTGCGAACTGCTTGGAATGTCGGTCACGGCTAATTTTGGGGCCAACGTGACACTTTCGGGCGGCGTTTCGCTGCAGACGCTGGACAGCTGGCAGGGATTTTTGCAGAAGGCCCGGGAGGAGATTGTGCTGGGACACCATGCGGCGGAACTGTATTTTGAAGAAAAGGACATGGATGGCTTTTTGCAAAAGCTTGCCGCGTGGCCCGGCATTGTATACGTACATCCGCCAAAAGAGCACGCATGGGGGCAGCGGGTAGTACGCTTTTACGATCCCGACCGGCACGTCATTGAAGTGGGTGAGGATATGAACATGGTGGTGCGCCGTTTTCTCGACAGCGGCATGACGCCGGAGGAAACCGCTCGTAGGATGGATGTGCCGGCGACGTATATCCGGCAGTGTATGGAGGCTGCCGGAGAGATACCGCGTCCGTCATAGCAAGGGCGTTCCGGGCGATGCGGAAGTTGTGATGGTTTCGCGGTTATGATATAATAAGTGCATCTTAGATACGGAAAGGAGTTGCTGCATTATGATGAAAACGGCAGATGCTATGGAGATTGTATGGAAAAGGGAGGTATGTGTAAAATAACATTCATTGCATAATGCCTCCCGCACGGCAAGCGTAATGGAGGTAAAAACGTTGAACAATTTAATAAAATACGGCGCAGGCGAGCGCTTTTTTGCCGAGGCTTCACTTTACCCGGATCTATGTCTGGCAAGGGTGATTTCGCAATATAAAGACCTGTATAAAATCGCCGCAGGGCAGGATGGAATACTGGCTGAAGTTTCCGGAAAATTCCGATATGAGGCCGCTTGCTTGTCGGATTATCCGGCGGTGGGCGATTTTGTCATGGTTGACCGCAGCGATGCCGGTTCGGGCAATGCGATCATCCATAGGGTGCTGACACGCAAAAGCGTTTTTGAGCGCGCAGCGGTCGGAACGGATCATGAAACCCAGGTGGTAGCCGCAAATATTGACATTGTATTTATTTGCATGTCTCTGAATAATGACTATAACCTGAGCCGGCTGGAACGCTACCTTTCGGTGGCGTGGAACAGCCGGGCGACGCCGGTGGTTGTGCTGACGAAATCGGATCTGTGTGATAACCTGCCCGCGGTTCTGGAAGAAATTTCGGGCGTTGCCCTTGATGCAGATGTTGTTGTAACATCAAGCTTTGACCAGGCTTCCTGCAATAAATTGCTGCCGTATTTGCAACAGGGCGTTACGGCGTCTTTTATCGGTTCATCAGGCGTCGGGAAATCGACGCTGATTAACCGTCTGGCGGGAGAGGAGCTGCTCGCCACGTCCGCAATCCGGCAAGACGATAAAGGCAGACACACCACTACCCGGAGGGAACTCCTTATTCTGCCGCAGGGCGGGGTGGTCATTGATACCCCGGGTATGCGGGAACTCGGCGTCGAATCGGTTGATTTATCCAGATCCTTTGCCGACATGGATACGCTGGTAAGCCGGTGCCGTTTTCATGACTGCACCCACACAACCGAGCCGGGCTGCGCGGTACAGCAGGCGCTGCAGACAGGCGCGCTGGATAAACGCCGGTTTGAGAACTATCAGAAGCTCAGGCGGGAAGCCCGATATGATGGTTTGTCCTCCAGGCAGATTGAAGCTGAAAAGATCCAGACGATATTCGGCGGACTGGGCGGTATGAAACAGGCGAGAGATTTCGCAAAACGGAAAAACAAAAGAAGATAAAAGCGTAGGAAAAGCCCCTGTGATGTTCAGGGGCTTTTCTTTTGCCAATGCCCGGCTTGAAAGAGAAAATCATTTTTGCATCATAAACGGCCGCTGTCTATACGAAGGATCGCGCCGAAGGGGACGCTTTTGCAATCCGGTTACGGCAACGCTGGCAATCCGCTGCCCGGCGCATAAGATGTTAGGGGAGGTGCAATGATGCGTAATAACATGCGACTGGAGGCGATCGCGCGGGTATCCGGCGATACACAGCATCCAGCCCTGCAGGGGATGGTTAGATTTTATCAGTTGCCGCAAGGTGTGCTTGTGCAGGCAGAAGTGAACGGACTGCCAAATGACACAAAGGTTTGCGCGGCCAACATCTATGCTATGCATATTCATGAAACCGGCTCGTGTACGGGGTCTGTAAAACAGCCGTTTGCCGACACGGGCGGGCACTATAATCCGGAAGGATGTCCGCACCCCGCGCACGCGGGCGATTTGCCGCCGCTGTTCGGCAACAACGGTTTTGCATGGGCAGCGGTCTATACGAATCGGTTCCGCGTCAGTGAAGTGATCGGCAGGGCGGTCATCATTCATGAGAATCTGGATGATTTCACCAGCCAGCCTTCCGGCAATCCGGGAATCGGTATTGGCTGCGGCGTGATTGAAGCGGTGAGATAACAATGCCGGAGCGGAACAAACCGCAAATAAAAAACCGTGGAACTGACAAACATGTTCCACGGTTTTGTTTACAAAAAGAGGACAAGTACGGATGCGGCCAGCGCGGTCAGCAGCCCGGCTATGCCGATGGCAAGGCCGCTCATCGCCCCTTCGGTTTCGCCCAGCTCGATCGCGCGCGAAGTGCCGACCGCATGGGACGAGGTGCCGATGGCGATGCCAACCGTGACAGGGTGGCTCGCGCCCAGTTTCCCAAGAAAGCCGGGCAGAAAAACCGCACCGAACAGGCCGGTGATAATGATGGCAATCGTGGTGATGGAGGGGATGCCGCCAAGCGAACGCGAGACCTCGACGCCGATCGGCGTGGTGATCGATTTCGGCAGCAGGGAAGCAATGATTTGTTCATCCAGACCAAACAGTTTACAAAGCAGGAATACGCTGCCCATGGAAGCCAGAGAACCGACAAACGAGCCGAGCAGAATGGGCAGCAGATGCTTTTTCAGAGTTTCCAGCTGCCGGTAGATCGGAACGGCAAGCGCAACGGTCGCCGGGGTCAAAAACAGCGAGATGAATGCGCCGCCCGTATTGTAGGTATCGGTCGAGGTGCCGGTGGCGAGGAGAAGCCCGCACATCAGCAGGGTGGCGATCAGCAGCGGATTTGCGACGGGCGTTTTAAGCTTGCGGTTCACAAACAGGCCGATCTCATAGGACAGAACCGAGAGCGCAAGCCAGCACAGCGGAGAGGTGAGGGCAGCCTTCATGGGAGCGTCGCCTCCTTTTCAGCCGGTTCCGGCGGCCCGGCAGGGTCTTTGTTCCACCTGCCGCGCGACTGGAACTTCAGCACAAGGTGCACGGTAACCGCCGTGACAGCCGAGGTGATCAGCGTCGTCAATATAATGACGGCCAGAATGGGCAAAAGCTGCGTCCTGATCTGCGGAAAAACATTCAAGATGCCCAGGCATGCAGGCAGGAAAAAGAATGCCATATTCTTCAGAAAAAAATCCGCGGCGTCCTCTACATGGTTCAGCCGGATCACGCCGAAGGCGAGCAGAAGAAACAGCAGGCTCATGCCAAGCACATTGCCCGGCAGTTTGTTGCCGCAAAGCGCGGAGAGCAGGTCGCCTGCGACGCACAGTGCAAATAAGATCGCGAGTTGTCTGAGGTATTTCACGGGTTCGGGTCATCTTCCTTTTTTTCATCGTATTCCTGAATCAGGGCTTCCAGCAGCACATTATAGATTTTTTCGGCGTTTTTGCGAAACCGGCGCTCCAGCATCGACGCCTGAGAGCGGCTGACCACGTGCATGCGAATGGAAAAGACATCTTCCAGATCGAGCTGCACAACCAGATCGTTTTCGGTATGCGGCTCAACGCTGGTTGCAATCGCGGCATTTCGCCGCAGCTGACGCACCACGCGCAGGGCGGAGGCCTGTGCGGATTCGCGAACGGTATAGGGCAGGCTGGTTTCAAACAGTCTCGCGGTTTCGCGGCCCATGTCGGTAATGCTGTAGAGCGGATCCCCTTCCTCCGGCGCGCGTGCAATATGCCCGGTTTCGATCATTTCCTGAAAGGCTTCCTGAAGTTCGAAATAGCTGAAGCCATCGTCACACCAGGTGCA
The DNA here is from genome assembly GCA_050255995.1 of Intestinibacillus sp. GTDB lineage: Bacteria > Bacillota > Clostridia > Oscillospirales > Butyricicoccaceae > Intestinibacillus. The sequence continues at coordinate 60 of JBFWIM010000023.1, read as the reverse complement.
GATATCGACAACGGATTCAAAACTCACAGGGAAATCCAGGAAGCCCATGGAGTAAAGCAC
>JBFWIM010000022.1:0-20768 GCA_050255995.1 Intestinibacillus sp. | reverse complement strand
CAGAAGCGCGCTGCGCTTCCGGCGTATCCCATTGTTCGCTCAAAATTTTTTCCCTCCAATTTGGATTGTCATACGATTTTATTATAGCTTTTTTCCGAATTTTACGCAATAATAAGTTTCCCATTTCCGTTATTTTTGTGAATCCGTTTAAAATACACCCGGCATCGCTCTTCGATTTCTTTTAAAAAAGCGGAAAGCGGGCTCCTGCTCTGAGGAACCCGCTCCTGTCATTCGCTTTTTATGCCGTCCAAGAGCGCTGCCTCCTCAGGCACCCGCTCCGCCGAAACATGCCGTCTGAGATAGCGCACGCAGAAATACATGGCGGCCGGAAACAGAACCGCCAGCAGCAGGCCAAAGCGCAGCCCGCCCGCAGCGCGGTCAGCCATAACGCCGACCATCCACGGGCCCAGGGAAGATCCGGCGTCCCCCGCGCCCGAAATGAGCGCAAACATTGTTGCGCCCGCCATCGGGTAGGTCTCCGCCGCAATAGCGACACAGCCGGGCCACATTACGCTGACGCCAAGGCCGCACAGCGCGCAGGCCAGGACGCTGATGACCGGGTTTTCGCAAAGCGAAGCGGCGGCATAGCACGCGGCGCACAGCGCCGAGCCGACCAGCATCGCCCGGTACAGATCAAGCTTTGCGCCGAGACTGCCGTAGACGATACGCCCCACGCCCATCATACAGGCAAACATGCTGACGCCTGCCACGTCGCCCATGACCTTGGGCAGCCCCGCGGCCGTCTCAAGAAAGCTGGACGCCCACTGCCCCATAGTGACTTCAATTGCGCCGTTCAGCAGCATGGCGCACATGCAAACCACAAAGAAGCGGCGGGAAAGCAGCTTGCGAAGCCGCGTACGTTCGCCCTCTCCCACCCGGGGCGCGAGCGGTGCACGCAGAAAATTAAAAGCGTTCCAAAACGGCAGCAGACTCCATATCGCCGGAATAAAATACCACCTCCCGCGGCCCAGCAAAAACACGAGCAGCGTGGTCAACAGCACCACGACCACATGGCCCCAGGCGTAAAAGGAATGCATGACGCTCAGCATACGCGCTTTTTGCTCCCCGGGGATTCCGCTGATGATGGGATTGAGCAGCAGCTCCAGCAGGCCGCCGCCCGCGGAAAAAAACAGCGTTCCCAGCATGAGGCCGGTATAGATATGGTCTGCAAAGAGGAACGGCGCGGACGCAAACAGCACAAGGCCAACTCCCGCGCATATGTGCCCGCCGACCACAAAGGGACGGATACCCCAACGGTCTACCGGACGGCCGCACAAAATATCAACTGTAAACTGCGTAATGAAATTGATGAGCACCAGACGTCCCATCTGTTCAAAGGACAGCCCATACTGCGTCATAAGCGGGACAAACAGGATCGGCGTTACATTCAGGATCACTGCCTGAACGAAATTTCCTGCATAACAGGCAAAAACCGTTCTGCGGTAAAGCATTTCTCTCATTGCCTCCTTTTTCCGAGGTATAATAAAAAGAGGAACCGCACAGGTTCCTCTTTGGGGTCGCAAAGAAACGTTTAGATTTTTTCCGCAATCTTGGCAGCCTTGCCTACGCGGCCGCGCAGATAGTAGAGCTTGGCGCGGCGGACACGGCCGTTGCGGACAACCTCAAACTTGGCAATATTGGGGGAGTGAACCGGGAAGGTCTTCTCCACGCCGACGCCATACGAAATGCGGCGAACGGTAACCGACTGATTGATGCCGCTATGCTTCATCGCAATAATGGTGCCTTCAAAAATCTGAATTCTCTCGCGGTTGCCTTCCTTGATCTTGGCATGTACGCGAACGGTATCGCCGATCTGCAGTGCAGGCAGGTCGGTCTTGATGTGCTGCTCAGAAAGAGCCTTGACTAAATCCATGTTCTGTCTTCCTTTCATCCTAGACATTCATGCCCTATCAACTGCCGATAAGCAGAGGAATGCCCGTAAACTCGCAGTTAATTTTAACATACAGGCCTGTCGTTTGCAAGTATTTTCTTTGTATGCGCGGAAATAATTTATCAATTCCCCATTTATCGTTGGCAGCATCCAAAAAATGGCGTATACTACAAGCAACCCCATTGAAAAGGAGAAGAACGGCTTATGTGGGCATATCAAAGCGTTTTTTATCAGATCTATCCGCTCGGCTTTTGCGGTGCGCCAAAGGATAATGACGGTGAAACCGTACCGCGCATTCAAAAGGTTGCCTCCTGGACGCCGCATTTGAAAAAGCTCGGCGCCGACGCGATTTATTTTTCCCCGGTTTTTCAGTCGGACAGCCATGGCTATGATACGCGTGATTTCCGCACCATCGACGGCCGCCTCGGAACGAACAAGGACTTCGCAGCGGTTTGCAAAAAGCTGCATAAAAACGGCATCCGGGTCGTGCTTGACGGGGTGTTTAACCATGTCGGACGCGGCTTCTGGGCGTTTCAGGATGTGCTTCAAAGAAAATGGGAATCTCCATATAAGGATTGGTTCCATATCTCTTTTGACGGCAATTCTCCTTATAACGACGGCCTTTGGTATGAGGGCTGGGAAGGCCATTTCGAGCTGGTCAAGCTCAACCTGCAAAACGAAGACGTCGTCCAACATATTTTTGAATGTATCCGCGGCTGGGTTCAGGAATTTGCAATCGACGGCCTGCGGCTGGACGTCGCCTATCTGCTGGATCCGGATTTTATCCGCCGCCTGCGCGCGTTCTGCGATTCGCTCCGCCCGGACTTTTTCCTGGTCGGCGAACTGATGCACGGCGACTACAACCGTTATGTCGGGGATGGGATGCTGGACTCCTGCACAAACTATGAGTGTTATAAGGGTCTGTATTCCAGCTTCAACAGCATGAACCTGTTTGAAATCACGCATTCCCTGCTGCGGCAGTTCGGTCCGGAGATCTGGACGCTTTATAAAGGTAAGCATCTGCTTGCCTTTGCCGACAACCATGACGTTTCGCGCATTGCGTCCACGCTGCAAAACCCACAGCATCTTCCGCTCCTGTATGCGCTGCTGTTCAGCATGCCCGGTATTCCCTGCCTGTATTACGGCAGCGAATGGGGCGCGGAGGGCGTCAAAATCCAAGGCACGGACGACAATCTCCGTCCCTGCTTTGAAAAGCCCGAATGGAACGACCTGACAGACTGGATCGCACTGCTCGCGAAGGCGCACCGGCAAAGCGACGCATTGATAAATGGCGACTTCACTTCTGTTCTTCTGACCAACCGTCAGGTTATTTTTCAGCGCCGCACAGCGGAAGAACGCGTGCTGGTCGCCATCAATGCGGATGATCAGCCCTTTGTCGCGCATTTTAACGCGCAGGCCGGCCGGGGGGTCGACCTTATCACCGAAAAGCCGCATGATTTTGGCGGCGGCAGCGAGCTGCCGCCTTACTCCGCGTTTTTCTGGCGTACCGAATAACCCGTAAGGCACCGGACGGGCAAAAGACACATAGTCTGTGCTACCGATTGTTTTGGAGGCGCACTATGGATCTTTTGCTCGTCTTTTTCATGTCGTTTGATACTTTAATGGCATGTATCTCCTGCGGCGCGCGTCAAATCGCAATTCCCACACGATCAGGTGCGACCATTGCAGGCATCGGCACGCTTTGCCTCGCCCTGTCCTTCCTCCTGTCGCACATGCTGTCCACTGTGTTGCCGCCCAACCTGTTTCGGGGCATCAGCTGTGGTGCACTGCTGATCATCGCATTGCTTTGTTTGTTCGATGAAGCTTTCCGGCGCATGTCCGAACGCCTTGCTGCCCGCTGTCACCCGCTTCGGTTTCACCTGCGCGGTCTGTGCTTTGTCCTGGAGGTCTATGCGGAAAATACGCGCGCTGACCGCGACCGTTCCGGCATCCTGTCTGTACCCGAAGCCGCTATGCTCGCGCTGCCGCTTTCGCTCGATTCCCTGCTGACCGGCCTGTCAATCACCGCCACCCCATTAAAAGCCGTCCTGCTGTTGTGTTTTTCCTTTGTTTGCGGGATGTCAGCGGCATCCTTGGGGCGCGCATTGGGTGCACGGCTGAGGCGCACTGTTGGCCAAAGCGCATCCGTTTTCAGCGGCGCATCGTTGCTGCTGATCGCCTGTTTGAAGTGTTTTTTGTAGTGCACTTACATAAAAAAGGAATTTTCACAGAATACAGACCAAATTTAAAAAAATGCCGAAATCGCGTAGCTTTTGGCAATCGCCGCAGAAATTACATCTCATATTCGAAGTTTTCCCGCGCACAATACTAACAGCAAAACCCCAAGAGAACAAATTTAAAAAAGAAAAGGAGAGAAAACATTATGACTACTCAGAATGGTTCTAACAAGGGTATGGTTCCCGAGGCTCGTGCCGCGATGGATCGCTTCAAGATGGAGGCTGCTTCCGAAGTTGGCGTTAACCTGAAAGAAGGCTATAACGGCGATCTGACTTCCCGTCAGGCCGGTTCTATCGGCGGTCAGATGGTTAAGAAGATGATTGAGTCCTACGAGCAGGGTCTGGCAGCGCGCGGCTAATTAAGCTGTGCAAAGGTGCAAAGGCCGGTCAAAACCACAAGGCTTTGACCGGCCTTTCTTCTGCCCATTTTTAAGCTGAAACGGAATGGATACGGCCATAGCCTTCTTCATAATACAAACTTGTGCCGGCAAAGCAAAATCTCAAAAACCCTAAATACCAGTTCCCCTCAATCTCGATACACTTTTGCATGACCGGGTATCTTAAAAAATAGTACTAAATATGATATTCATTACTAAATTTTTTAAAAATTATTTCGATATATTTTACTGTCAGCAAAAGCATTCGTCAAAAGATCCTTCTCTGGCGCCGTTTCATCATGCGTTCGAGGAAATGGCGTACACAGGCGGACCGAATTGCCGGATCGCAGCATGTTGTTCTATATCCCCATAAAAAAACTTTTTTTGAGGTAGCGGCCATGAAGATGAGTACAAAAATTCTCCTGTTTACCACTGTAATGATCATCCTCTCCGTTGGTATGACTTCCGGTCTGGTGATGATCGAAAATTCTTCCTACAACCATAAGGTCAGCTATGACCGTGTAGCTGCGGCTACGAGCAACCTGAAAAGTGCGATTCAAGATCAGCTCACCGAATCGCAAAAAAACGCTGTATCAATCGCGCAAAACTACAAATTGATCGACGCAATGGAAAACGGTAATTTTGATGCGATGAAAGCCGTATTGGACGACCTTAACGCCACTTTGCTTACAAGCACTATCAGTATCACCGATCCAAACGGCAACGTCATGATCCGTCAGCATCAGCCCGAAAAACGCGGAGACAGTATTCTAAAACAGACCAACGTCCAAAAAGCGTTGCTTGGTGAGACCTCCACGACTTTGGAGCCGGGCGCCCTTGTAAAGCTGTCCTCCCGCACTGGCACGCCGGTTAAAAACCCGGATGGCGAGATCATCGGTACGGCAGTCACGGGCTATACCTTCGACAATGCGGAGCTTCTGGATCATCTCAAAGAAATGCTCAGCACCGACCTGACGATTTATTCCGGCACCGAGAGCATCGCTACAACAATTACATCAAATGACAAACGCGCCGTCGGCGCAACGCTCGGCGAAGGCATTGCAAAGGCCGTTCTGGAGCAGGGGAAACCCTATGCCGGCAGCGAGCAGATCAATGGCGTTACATATATCACCAGATATGAACCGCTGAGCGACACAAGCGGGAAAATCGTAGGCGCCATTTTCGCCGGCCTTCCCGAAACCGAAGCGCAGGCGTCCACTACAAGAACCTTTTTCCATCTGCTGGTTTTCATGCCGCTGGTTGTGCTTGTCTGCGCACTCATTCTGCTATGGTTCGTGCAGGGGCAAATCAAAAAGCCCATGCTCAAATTGACCAATGTGTCCAACCTGCTCGCAAACGGACAACTCACAGTTGATATCGATGTCCAGTCCGGCAGAAAGGACGAAATTGCAATGTTGGCAAACGCCATGCAAAAAATGGTCGCGAACCTTCATACTTACATTTCGGATATCAGTGTTGTGCTCAATGCAATGGCAAATAACGATTTTACGACAGGCAGCAGCGGCGACTATGTCGGCGATTTCCTGCCGATCAAAGAGGCGCTCTCCGGCATTTCAACCTCGCTGAATCATACGCTCACACTTGTCAACGATTCTGTGGTGCAGTACCATGTCAATGCCGAACAGCTGTCGTCCTCCGCGCAGCAGTTGGCACAGGGTTCCAGCGAACAGACCGAGGCGATTCTGGAACTGTCCGACGCCGTATCTAAAATTTCCGAAGGCGCCGATTATAATGTGCAGAATGTCCGCCTTGCCATGGAATATGTCGGAGAGGCGTCTGCGAGTATCGAAAAAGGCAACGAACACATGGGGCAGATGCTTCACGCGATGGAGGATATCAAAACGGCCTCGTCGGAAATCAACAAAATTATTAAAACGATCGAGGACATCGCCTTCCAGACAAACCTGCTTGCGCTCAATGCCTCTGTTGAAGCGGCCAGAGCCGGCACTGCGGGCAGGGGCTTCGCCGTTGTGGCCGATGAGGTCCGGAATCTGGCTGCAAAATCAGCCGAAGCCTCAAAGCAGACAGCTGGGCTGATTTCCAATGCCATCGCAGCTGTGAAGCAGGGCTATCTGCTTGCGGACGGAACGGCCAGAGCCTTCAGCGAGGTTTCCGCCAAGACCGGCATGGTGGAGAGCACGATATTGGCAATCGATCAGTCGTCCACAAAGCAGGCGGACGAAATCTCCCACATTACAGCCGGTCTGAAACAAATTTCCGATGTTGTGCAGATGAATATGGCGGCTTCCGAGGAAACGGCAGCCACCGGCGAAGAGCTTCTGAGCCAGGCCGAGCTTTTAAGGACGCAGCTCTCGGGATTTATCCTGGCGTAAGCGTCACATCCGATCTGATGATCGTTCCCGGCATTAAAGGTTACCTTCCGGCGAGAAATGCGGTATTACGGGTTCTGCTTGGCGGCTTTGGCACGGTGCTGCCCGCCGCAGCGTTTTCTGCACACGGCAAAGCCGGTCTGTAACGTGCACGGACAGGCAGCAACAATCAAAACCGCTTTTGATACGCCGCACAGGCGGTCCACGCTTTGGGAAGCGGCACAAAACGCCCGCCGAAATCTTTCTTTTTTCTCCCTTTTTTCACAGAATTCTCTTTTCCAAAACCTTCACCTGTTCTTTTTTCGATTTGTCTGTTATAATGAAATTAACCATTTTACATACAAACGGAGGATCGAAATCATGTCGAACCGTTGCACACGTGTTCCACGCATCATGATGCCCAAAAGTGGCACCGACCTGTTCAAATGGGCTGTCGTCGCCTGCGACCAGTACACTTCCCAGCCCGAATACTGGGATCAGACCGACGAAATCGTCGGCGACGCCCCTTCTACCCTGCGCTTGACGCTTCCCGAGGTCTATTTGGAAGAAGCCGACGTCAACGACCGCGTTGACGACATTCACCGCACCATGGCCAAGTACGTCAAGAACGGCGCGCTGACCGAGCTGCCCGCCGGTATGGTGCTGACCGAGCGCTTCTCCGGTGGAAGCTGTCCCCGCCGCGGTCTGGTGCTTTCCGTCGATCTGGAGGCGTACGAGTATAAGCCCGGCTCCCAATCGCTGATCCGCCCGACAGAAAAGACGGTCGAGGAGCGTATCCCACCCCGTCTCAAGGTGCGTCAGGGTGCTTCTCTGGAGCTGCCGCACATCATGCTGTTGATTGACGATCCCGACCGTTCCGTAATTGAGCCTCTGTTTGATAAGACAGATCGTTTCCAGAAGCTGTATGACACCGACCTGATGCAGAACGGCGGTCACATCAACGGCTGGTTCATCCCGCAGGGTGCGGAGACCGACGCCATTGAGGACGGCCTTGCCGCACTGTGCGACCGCGACGCCTTTAATAAAAAATACAGCCTTACCGAGGATCTCGCCCTGCTGCCGTTTGCCGTCGGCGACGGCAACCACTCCATGGCGACTGCGAAAGCCTACTGGGAAACGGTGAAGAAAAACCTTTCTCCCGAGGAGCAGGCGGATCACCCTGCGCGCTTCGCGCTGGTCGAGGTTGTTAACATTCACGACGAAAGCCTGATCATCGAGCCGATCCACCGCGTGATGTTTCATGTTTCCGTAAACCATCTGCTGGAAAGCGCGAAGAAGTTCTATGCCGAGCAGGGGTGCAAGGTCTCGGTGGCGGATGCTGCTCCGAACACGGCGGGCGCGCACTTCTTCCCCTTCTGCACCGTAACCCGCGAGCAAGTGCTTGTCGTGGCCGATCCCAAGTGGGCCATTCCGCTTGCCACTCTGCAGGCGTTCCTGGACGACTATCTCGCCAGAAACACGGACGCGAAGATCGACTATATCCACGGCACGGACGTTGTCGCCCGTCTTGGTTGCAAGGAAGGCAACATCGGCTTCGTGCTGCCGGATATTGAAAAGAACGACCTGTTCCGCGGCGTCATTCTGGACGGCGTTTTGCCTCGTAAGACCTTCTCGATGGGCGAAGCGCATGAAAAGCGTTACTACATGGAGGCCAAGCGTATCATTCGGTAAGGGTTCTCAAGTATTACATAAAAGGGCTGGAAAGACCACACATGGTCTTCCCAGCCCTTTTTAAAGCAGCTCAAATTCATTTTTGTGAAACTGCAGCACGCCCTCCTCCTGTAATTTGGACAGAACGGCAGACATGGCGCTGCGGTCAACGCAGAGATAGTCCGCCAGCGCCTGCCGGTCAAACGGAATAGAAAAAGCGCGGCTTGTTTGCAGTGTCGCCTGCTCCGACAGATAAGACAACAGTTTTTCCCGCGTCGTCCGCTTGGAAAGATGTCCAATCTTGCGGTTCAGAAGAATGTTTTTTTGCGCCAACACATTCATCATATTGGCAATCAGCTGGTGATGAAATCCACAGGCCCCGGTTCCGTTCACCAGAATTTTCTGATAGTCGAGCAGCAGCGCCGTGCTTTCCTCCGCCGCGACCACCGAGACAGGCAGCCGCCGGTCGTTCTCCTCCCTGACGCAGCAAAATGCCTCGGCGAAAATCTCTCCGGGGGACAGCTCGGCCACGATCGTCCGCTCCCCCGTGAATTCCTCCCGGATAATGTGGGCCCGGCCGCGCACCAGAATACCGATCGCCGTGGCAGGTTCGCCTGCGCGCAGAATCCACGCCTGCCTGTCGTATTGCTTTTCCACGCAGCGCAGGCAATCCAGCACTGCACCAAGTTCCTGTTCCGCAATACCGGCAAATAGCGGCACGGTTTTTAAAACGGCAAAATGCTTATTCATACGGTTCCCCTCCGATAGATTCCCACAATCCGGTTGTCTGTAGTGTAGCACAGGTTTTCCCGGATGGCAACACGCTCCCTGTCCGGTATTCCGCAAAGATAATTGTATTTTGTTGCGCACAACTCTTGATTTTTCGCAGCGGATAGTCTATAATAAATTTCGCATCTATCGTATGCCGGTGTGGCGGAATTGGTAGACGCACGTGACTCAAAATCACGCGAAGCAATTCGTGCCGGTTCGAGTCCGGCCACCGGCACCACTGCGGACGCACTTTCAGTGTCCGTAACGACAAAACAGGCTGACAGGATATCAGCCTGTTTTTTGTTTATCATTCAGTCCACCGCGTAAATCATACATCTTGTATTTACACGGAGGCTATGTTAAAATTTTAATCATCATTTAGAAATGAGATAGCGTTATGCAGTCTGTATTCCTGTAAACTTGTCTTTGAGCAAGAGCCCTTGTGATAGGGCTTGTTTTGTTGTGCTTAAAGACATAAATTCACAGGGGTGCATATCTGTTTTTGATATTCCTTGTAGAATTATGCTCTTTCAGACAATGCTTTTCAGCGTTGTGCAATCCCGTCTTTCTATAAGGAGATTTACGATGAATAACAACTGGAAAAAACAATTTGCTACCATATATGCCGGGCAGGCGTTTTCTCTGTTGGGTTCTGCCGTTGTGCAGTTCGCTGTTATCTGGTGGCTGACCATCCAGACAGAATCTGCTGTCACGTTAACCGTTTCGTCCATTATCACATTTCTTCCGAACATGCTCATCGGGCCATTTGCAGGCGTATGGATAGACCGATATAATCGCCGGACCATCATGATTGCCGCCGACGGCCTCGTGGCACTGTCCAGCGTCATTCTTGGCGCAGCATTTTTGCTTACGCAAACACCTCCTATCTGGTTCATCTATATTATTTTGTTTCTGCGCGGATTGGGCAACACATTTCATGGCCCCGCCATGCAGGCCTCTATCCCCATGCTGGTGCCGGCGGAGATGCTGACCAAAGCTGGTGGCTGGGGCAATTTAATTAACTCTATCTCCACCATGTTGGGGCCTGTGCTGGGCGCTGCGCTGATGGGGTTCCTCCCTGTTGCCAGCATCATGCTTGTGGACATTCTCGGAGCGGTTTTCGCCATCGTATGTTTATTGTTTGTTTATATTCCTGATATTCCGCAAACCAATACGGATTTGCATGTGCTTTCCGATATGAAGCTGGGTTTCAAAGCCATGAGAGCGAACAAACCGTTAATGGCTGTGTTCATCCCAATGGTGATGATGAATATTCTGTACATGCCTTTGGGGTCGTTGTTTCCGCTATTGGTGCGTACCCACTTCATGGGCGGCGCATGGCACAATAGCATTGTGGAATTTGTCTTTTCAGGCGGCTTGCTCATTTCCTCTATTGTCATCGGCGTATGGGGAGGAATGAAGAGACGGTTTTTGATGGCATCATTGGCGATCGGCCTTTTAGGGGCGACGTCCCTTTTGAGCGGAGCCTTGCCGCCGAGTGGGTTTTGGATTTTTGCAGTCTGCAGTTTCTTTATGGGCATTTCCGGTACATTTATCAGCGTACCGATTATGGCCTACACGCAGGAAACTATTGCGCCTGAAATGATGGGCAAGGTGTTTTCTCTGTTAATGACCGTGATGACTCTGGCCATGCCTGTCGGCCTGCTGGTGGCAGGACCGATTAGCGAACTTGCAGGCGTTGACGCATGGTTCTTCTGGTCCGGTGTCGCTCTGGTTGCCACCGGTATCCTCTGCCGCCTGATGACCAAGCGTTTTGACAAGGAAACCATGAAACCGGAAGCAAAGCCTACTGAACAAGGATAACATCATGCTTTGAGTGTCTTTCTAATATTTTTCAAAGGACGCCGCGTATCTCAACCCATCCCTTTAAGCCGAGGTTTCCGAAAGAAAACCTCGGCTTTATTTATTTTGTTTTATATGTAGTAAGTATGCAATGCTTTTGAAAGAAAGGAAAAATCCGAACCCTTCTCCTGTGAGAAACGGGTTCGGATTTTTATGCAGTGACTGCAGCAGGGCAACAACACGCCGCTGTTCTTCTGGGTTGGACTTGCAAAACCGGGTCTGCAAACTCCTCTTACATTTTGGGCAGCAATTCCTGTTCAACGGCGGCTTCGACATCCATTACGCCGTTTGCCACGGTTGCGAGTGCGTCAATGAACCGCTGGATGCTAGCGAGAACAAGCGAAAGGTTATCCGCCATAAAGGTAACCACCTTCTCGAGATCGTCTGAAACGCGCAGCAGCGTATTATGCTTCAGATATAGCTGTCCGGCCGGAGCAAAATATCCGAATGCGCCGAGCGCGCAATAGTCATTGCAGTACTCGCAGGCCTTTTTGGTCTCGCGCGCGGTTTCCTTCGGCAGCCCGGAGAACAGCGTGGCATAATATTGCAGGAGCGCAACATCCTCTCCCGGCATCGAGATCGGGATGAAGCACATCTCGACCATGACTTCCTGCATGATCTTGCCGTTGCGCGTGGTTTCTATCCGCAGCAGCGTCGGATGTGCGGGATCATCGGAGCGGACGACCTCAGCGCGGTATCCGTTTTCCTTCAGCACGTCGGCCATACAGCCGAAAATCTGCATTTGTTTTTCCTGTTCCACGATATAACCTGCCTTTTTGCTTATTTTACACCGATATCGGTGCGGAAATGCGCCTTGTCGAAATGGATCTTCTCCACGCCGGCATAGGCCTTGCGGATGGCTTCGTCCAGCGTGAGTGCGGCAGCGGTCACGCCGAGGACGCGGCCGCCGCTCGTCAGGATTTTTCCATCCTTGCGCACCGTTCCCGCATGGAAGACAATGGCGTTCTGCACGTCGTCCAAGCCGGTGATTTCCTTGCCCTTCTCGTAATCCTTCGGGTAGCCGCCCGACGCCATGACAACGCAGCAGGCTGCGTTATCCGCCCAGCGAATTTCAATCTGATCAAGCGTTTCATCGATGACAGCGTTAAAAATGTCATAGAGGTCGGTTTCCAGGCGGCACAGCACCGCCTGCGTCTCCGGATCGCCGAAGCGCGCGTTGTATTCGATGACGCGCGGGCCCTTGGGTGTCAGCATCAGGCCGAAGTACAGCACGCCCTTGAACGGGCGGCCTTCCTGTTCCATCGCCGCAACCGTAGGTTTGAAGATGGTCTCCATGCATTCGCGCGCAATGTCCTCGGTATAAAACCGGGAAGGCGAGAACGCACCCATGCCGCCGGTGTTCGGGCCTTCGTCATGATCATAGGCGCGCTTGTGATCCTGCGCGGACGGCATCGTTTTGAGCGTTTTTCCATCCACAAACGCCAGTACGGAAACCTCCGGCCCGGTCAGGAATTCCTCGATGACCACGCGTGCGCCCGCGCCGCCGAACGCACCGCCGTCTATCGCGTCGCGTACTGCGTGAATGGCTTCCTCCTCGGTCATGGCGACTGTGACGCCCTTGCCGAGCGCCAGTCCATCCGCCTTGACGACGATGGGCGCGCCCACTTTCTGAATATACGCGACCGCCTCGTCCGAACTTTCAAATACCGCGTAGCCCGCCGTCGGAATGTTGTACTTGTGCATTAGATCCTTGGCAAAGGACTTGGAGCCCTCAATGACCGCCGCGTTTTTGCGCGGGCCAAAGGCGCGGAAACCCGCCGCTTCCAGCGCGTCCACCATGCCGAGCGCGAGCGGATCATCCGGTGCAACCATGACCAGATCAGGTTGTTTTTCACGGCAGAACGCCAAAACGCCCTCAAGATCGGTCGCTTTGATGTCGACACACTCGGCGACCTGCGCGATGCCGCCGTTGCCGGGCGCGCACCAGATCCAGTCCACCTTGGGACTTTTCTTCAGCGTATGGCAGATCGCGTGTTCACGTCCGCCGCCGCCGATTACCAATACCTTCATAACTTCCCCTCTCACATGCGCAAGCCGCGCGAAAACATAAAACCCCGTGTATGTCAGCTCAGGCGTTTTCGCGTGAGCAGCAAATAGCGCACCTGAAATACCAGCGCGCACACTGCGCAAGCGAAAGCTCCCAACGTGCCGAGCAGCTGCGTAAGGCCGGAGACGTGCATGCGCGGCTGAACATACATGCTCAGGAACATAAATACTTCGCCCATGGCAAACAGCATAATCCACCACAGCCCAAGACCGCGATCGTCCGCCGGCGCTCCAACCCGCGCGAGCAGGCAGTCCAGCCCCATATAAATGGCAGCGTAACACAGCGCGGCAACCACCGCAGTCAGCACATAGAGCGCCTCACCTGATACATTGCCGTACCAAAACGGCAGACTGTCTACCATCATGCCCAATATGGAAAACAAAACGGTGAACACAAACCAAAGGCTGTCCGGCAGCAGGAGCGCGCCGCCTGCCACGGTGAGCAGATACCCCGTAAGTGAAACCGCTCCTGCAGCGGCGGGCGCAAGCAGTGCGGAAAGCGCACTGCCCACTAGCGGCACAAGCGTGCCGGCAAGCAGCAGAAGAATCCCGCGTCCTGTTCGCGGCGAGCCAGCGAAACCCTGTTTCTTACCCATGCACAGCCATTCCTTCCTTCCGCTCTGCAAGCGCCCCGGCGCTGCATACTGCTATTTTTAGTGATGGAACAGGCGCATCCCGGTAAATGCCATGACGATGCCGTACTTATTGCAGGTGTCGATCACATGGTCGTCACGGATGGAGCCGCCCGGCTGGACGATATACTGCACGCCGGACTTGCGTGCGCGCTCGACGTTGTCGCCGAACGGGAAGAACGCGTCCGAACCGACCGTCACGCCGGTGTTCTTCCTGATCCAGTCCAGACGCTCCTCGCGGGTCAGCACCTCAGGCTTTATCTTGAAGGTGTTCTGCCATACGCCGTCCGCGAGCACATCCTCATATTCATCGGAAATATAGATATCGATCGCGTTGTCGCGGTCCGGGCGGCGGATGCCGTCCACAAACTGCAGACCAAGCACCTTGGGATGCTGGCGCAGGAACCAGTTGTCCGCTTTCTGTCCCGCCAGACGGGTGCAGTGGATGCGGCTCTGCTGACCCGCGCCGACGCCGATGGTCTGGCCGTCCTTGACATAGCAGACCGAATTGGACTGCGTATACTTGAGCGTGATGAGCGCAAGGATCATATCATGCTTTGCCGCTTCGGGCAGCTCCTTATTTTCGGTGACAAGGTTGCCCAGCAGCCCTTCGCTGATCTCATAATCGTTGTATCCCTGCTCAAAGGTGACGCCGAAAATGTCGCGCCGTTCGATCGGCTTGGGTTCGTAGTCCGGGTCAATCCCCACGACGTTGTAGCCGCCCTTGCGCTTGGTCTTGAGGATTTCGAGCGCCTCCGCAGAGTAGGACGGCGCAATAACGCCGTCTGACACCTCACCTGCCAGATAACGGGCGGTATCCGCGTCGCACTCGTCGGAGAGCGCGGCCCAGTCGCCGTAAGAGCACAGGCGGTCCGCACCGCGCGCGCGGATGTAAGCGCAGGCGATCGGCGACGGCTCGTGATCCGTCTCGACAAAGTAAATCTGCTTTTCGGTCTCGGTCAGCGGCCCAGCCAGCGCTGCGCCCGCCGGGGACACATGCTTAAAGGAGGCCGCCGCCGGTAGGCCGGTCGCCTTTTTGAGCGCCTTTACCAGCTGCCACGCGTTGAACGCATCGCAGAAGTTAATATATCCGGGGCGGCCGTTTAGCACTTCAATCGGCAGCTCGCCCTCGGTCATATAGATGCGGGCGGGCTTCTGGTTGGGGTTGCAGCCGTATTTCAGTTCCAGTTCCTGCATTGATAAGCTCCTTCCACGAAAAAAACGCTTTACCGTCCTTTCCGTCAGTGGTGATTCGGTTCTTAGTGGTTCTTGTTCCAGACAACCTTGTACTGCTTGCCGGTTGCGAGCTCGGTGTAGCACACATAGAGCGACACCTTGTTGTCCATGTTGAGGTTCTTCCACAGCTTGTCCGCAAAAGCGCTCACGTCGCCCTCAATGCGCACGGTCTTGGGCTCGCCCTCGAAGGACGGCAGCGGATCGCCGTCGCCCATGTAGGTATGAATGAAATGACCCAGGCCGGCAACCGGCCTGTGATACTCAAAGAAAAAGCGCTTGCAGCAGGACGGATCGCCGTCAAAGCTCTTGAGGATGGAAAGCCGATAGCTGCCGTCCTTCTCCAACACACCGGAAATCCGGGGGGTATAATTCGGCGCATCCGGCTCAAACTCGCGCGTACGGAGCGCTTCCTCGGGCGTCTTGCCCGCCTTCATCCCCTCCCAGATCGTATCGGTCTGGTCGCCGTTCGTTACAATCAGACGGCCGTCATACAGGCGCACCGGATGGTAGATGATGAGCGTGGGATCGGTAAGCTTCTCCGGATCAAACGCCTCGGTGCGGATGCCGTCCTCGGTGTCGGAAAAGATGCGGTTACGGCTGTTCTCCGACCGGCCCATGATAAAATAGGCGGCGACGGCAAACCTGTCGTCCGCGGTGCGGCCGAGCACGATGCCGCGGCCGGGATAGGCATTGCCGCGCAGCTCTTCCGTAATATCTAAAATCTTCATAGCGACTGTAATCTCCTTAGTCAGTATCGTCGTCCCCGGCGATGTATACCACGTTATCCTGTACGGTGATGCGTCCCTCGCAGAACTGTGACACCACGCGCGGCAGCAACACATGCTCCGCCTGAATCATGACGCGCTTCTGCAGGATCTCCGGGGTATCGCCCGGTTCCACATTGACCGCCTTCTGCGCAATGATCGCGCCGCCATCCACAACTTCGGAAACGAAATGCACGGTTGCGCCGGTCACCTTGACCCCCTTCCGCAGCGCGGCTTCATGTACGTGCAGGCCGTAAAAGCCCTCGCCGCAGAAGGACGGAATCAGAGAGGGATGGATATTGATGATGCGGTTTGGGAACCGGCGGCAAAAGCTGTCCGACAGGACGGTCATAAAGCCCGCCAATACGATCAGCCCGATGTCAAGCTGCTTCAGAAGTTCGCCGAGCGCCTCGCCGTATACCTCCGCCGACGCAAAGTCGCGGCGGCGCAGCACATACGTCGGAATAAAAGCCTGCTGCGCGCGCGTAATCGCGTAAGCGTCCGGCCGGGACGCAATGACGGCGCAAATCTCGCCATTCTTCAGATTGCCTGCGGCCTCCGCGTCGATCAGCGCCTGCAAATTGGTGCCGCCGCCGGAAACCAGCACTGCGATTTTTACCATAATAACGATGTTCCTTTGCTCTCTGCACGTCATCCGTGCGAAAAAATAAAAATATCCGGCGCGCTCAGCGCAGATCCACGCCCTTCTCGCCGTCGGCGCATACACCGATGACATATCCCGCTTCGCCTGCCTCCGCGACGGCGGCAAGCGCCTTGTCCACATCGTCCTTCGCCACCGCCATCACAAGGCCCGCGCCCATGTTGAAGGTGTTGTACATATCGCGTTCCGGGATATTGCCGGTCTTCTGAATCAGGGTGAAAATCGGCGGCACCGGCATGGCGGCCTGCTCAATCTCCGCGCGCACGCCGTCCTTCAGCATACGCGGCACATTCTCGTAAAAACCGCCGCCTGTGATATGGCTGATGGCCTTGACGTCGGCCTTTGCGATGACATTTTGAATGGTCTTAACATAAATCTTGGTAGGCGTCAGAAGTTCTTCGCCAAGCGTCTTGCCAAATTCATCAATGTAGCGTTTGACCGACTTTTCATTGATGCCCAGCGTCTTGCGCACGAGCGAATAGCCGTTGGAATGCACGCCGGAGGAAGCCACGCCGATCAGCACGTCGCCGACCGCGAGCCGCGAACCGTCAATCATTTTGGCTTTGTCCACGATGCCGACCGAGAAGCCGGCCATATCGTATTCGTCCTCCGGGTAAAAGCCCGGCATTTCCGCGGTTTCGCCGCCGATCAGCGCGCAGCCCGCCTGACGGCAGCCCTCCGCAATGCCGGAAACCATGGCCGCGATCTTCTCCGGATGGTTCTTGCCCACTGCGATATAGTCCAGGAAGAACAGCGGCTGCGCACCGCAGCACGCGATATCGTTGACGCACATCGCAACGCAGTCAATGCCGACCGTGTCGTGTTTGTTCATGAGAAAGGCCAGCTTGAGCTTAGTGCCCACGCCGTCCGTGCCGGAAACCAGGATGGGATCCTCCATGCCCTGAAACTCCGGGCGGAACAGGCCGCCGAAACCGCCGAGGGAACCGATGACCCCCTTGGTGAAGGTGCTCTCCACGGCCGGTTTCATGAGCTTTACGGCCTCGTACCCCGCGGTAACGTCTACGCCCGCGGCCTTATAGCTTTCAGAACGGCTGTCAATCATCTTCAATCTCACTTTCAAACATATTTTTCTCGGCCTGCACAGGCGCCTCCACCGGATAGTTGCCGGAGAAGCACGCGTCGCAGAAGCCGACCTTCGCGCCCTGCGCAATCTTGTGTGTCGCCTCCAGGGAGAGGAAGCCGAGCGAATCGACGCCGATGATGTCGCGCATCTCCTCCACCGTGCGCTCATGCGCCAGCAGCTGGGTGCGCTCCGGGATATCGGTGCCGAAGAAGCACGGATGACGGAACGGAGGCGCGGAAATGCGCATGTGGACTTCCTTTGCGCCCGCGTCGCGGATCAGTTTGACCAGACGCGCGCAGGTGGTGCCGCGCACGACCGAGTCGTCCACCATGATGACGCGCTTGCCCGCGACCGCCTCGCGCAGCGCGTTGAGCTTGAGCCGTACCGAACGCTCGCGCTTTTCCTGCCCCGGCTGGATAAAGGTGCGTCCGATATAACGGTTTTTAATGAGGCCGACGCCGTAGGGAATGCCGGAGCACTTGGCGTAGCCGATGGCTGCCGGGATACCGGAGTCCGGCACGCCGATGACCACGTCCGCGCCGACCGGGTGCTCAATGGAGAGGTATTTGCCTGCTTCCTGCCGCGCCAGTTCAACGGACGCCCCGTCGATGACCGAGTCCGGACGGGCAAAGTAGATATACTCAAACACGCAGGCCGTCGACGGGCACTGGATGCCGCAATGCATGCTTTTGAGCTCTCCGTCCTCCACCACGCAGACCTCGCCGGGCAGCACGTCGCGAACCAATTCCGCGCCGAGCGCGTCCAGCGCGCAGGTCTCGGACGCGAAAATATACGCGCCCTCGGCGGTTTTGCCGATGCAGAGCGGACGGAAGCCGTGCGGATCGCGCGCGGCGATCAGCTTGCGGGGCGACATGATAACGAGCGAATATGCGCCTTTGATGATACGCATGGTATTGACGATCGCCTCTTCAATGGAGCCGACCTTGAGGCGCTCGCGCACAATCGTGTACACCAGCACCTCCGAATCGTTGGAGGAACGGAAGATGCCGCCGCCGAGCTCAATTTCGCGGCGCAGCTCGCCTGCGTTGACCAGATTGCCGTTATGCGCAACCGCCAGATTGCCCTTGACATGCGTGATGCAGATGGGCTGCGCGTTTTCACGGCTCTGCTTGCCCGTAGTGGAATAGCGGACGTGGCCGATCGCCATCTGCCCGGGCATGGCGTCCAGGGTTTTCTGATCAAACACGTCGTTTACCAGACCGATGTCCTTGTGGCAATGGATGACGCCTTTGTTGTTTACCGCGATGCCGGCGGCTTCCTGTCCGCGGTGCTGCAGGGCGAACATGGCGACATATGCCTCGTGCGCCGGGCTGACCTTTGAGTCTGCCGGAACCGAAATGCCGAATACGCCGCATTCTTCATGGATGGCGTCGCCGTCCCACGGCGTGCACAGAGATTTTTTCATTGTGTATTTCATTTTTACCTCGGTTCAAAACGCATAATAGCATGGTTATCGAAATGGAAAATGGACAATGAAACGTCTTACACATCTCCCATTGCCCATTCCTGTCTTTGGCTTAGTTGCCCATCAGCCGGCGCATGATTTCCTGGTAGGCATCCTCAACGCCGCCCATATCCCGGCGGAAACGGTCCTTGTCCAGCTTTTCCTTGGTGTCCTTATCCCACAGGCGGCAGGTGTCCGGGGAAATTTCATCCGCCAGCACGATCTTGCCGTCCGATGTTTTGCCAAACTCCAGCTTAAAGTCCACCAGAATAACGTTCAGCGTATCGAAATACGCCTTCATGACCTCGTTGACCTTGAACGCCATGGACTTGATCAGCTCCATCTCCTCCTGCGTGGCCAGCTTCAGCGCGAGCGCATGGTAGTCGTTGATCAGCGGATCGCCGAGATCGTCGTTCTTATAGGAAAATTCAATGGTCGGGGATGAGAATTCGATGCCCTCGGCAACGCCGTAGCGCTTTGCGAAGGAGCCGGCGGAGATATTGCGAATGATCACCTCAAGCGGTACAATCTGCACCTTTCTGACGACCGTCTCGCGCTCGGACAGCTGCTCGACGAAATGCGTCGGCACGCCCTGCTTTTCCAGCAGCTGGAACATATGGTTGGACATCACGTTGTTGATCGCGCCCTTGCCTGTGATCTGTCCCTTCTTCTGGCCGTTGAACGCGGTGGCGTCGTCCTTGTAATCGACAATCACGAGATTCGGGTCGTCGGTTGCGAAAACCTTCTTGGCTTTGCCTTCGTAGAGCTGTTCTTTCTTCTCCATGACGTTCTTCTCCTTATATATGATGTGAGTTTTTGCAGAATAACGAGATTTGGTGCCGAAGCCTTCCGCGCTTACGCGAACTGTGCACGAACCTTTTCATCCTTCTCGGCGACTGTCTCAGCCATTTCGGCCTTAAACTTCGCAAGCTTGTCCGTCAGCGCCGCGTCAGAAAGCGCCAGCATCTGCGCCGCCAGAATGGCCGCGTTGTCCGCGCCGTCCACCGCCACGCAGGCGACCGGAATGCCCCCCGGCATCTGCACCATGGACAGCAGGCTGTCCAGCCCGCCCATCATCGAAGTCTTGATCGGCACGCCGATGACCGGAAGCGTAGTGTAAGCCGCAAGCACGCCGGCGAGATGCGCCGCCTTTCCCGCTGCCGCGATGATGACGCCGAAGCCGTCCGCCGCCGCATTTTTCGCAAGTGCCTCCGCCGCTGCGGGCGTGCGGTGCGCAGAAACGACGCGCACCTCAAACGGGATGCCAAATTTCTGAAGCCGCTTTGCACAGCCCTCCATAACGCCCAGATCGGAGTCCGATCCCATTACGATACATACCTTTTTCATCCGGTTTCTCCTTCCATTACAAACATGCCCCGTCCGGGACGGGAAAACAAAAAAGCAGGACGCGGTTTTGGTTAGAAAACGTCCTGCTTACATTTTTATACAGTTATGCCGTGATCGGAACCACGCTTGCGGAGGCGCGCATGGATACACTTCTGCCAAAGAGACTTTAAAAAAACACTGAGCGCCATAACGCCACTTCCTTCCCTGCAAGCTTGATTCCAAAGAGATACACCTATATTTTATATGACCCGCTCTGCCCTTGCAAGAGTTTACACGCGCTTTTCAAAAGATTGTTACATTTGTTCAAGCGCTGTCTGCAAAGCCGTCATTTTGTTGCCTTTTTGCTGAATCAGACGTTCCTGTCCGTGCGTG
>JBFWIM010000021.1:0-20878 GCA_050255995.1 Intestinibacillus sp. | reverse complement strand
ATTCATATTTTTTCACAGTTCCGTCAAGATTCATCAAGATAATCTCTCCTGAAACAAGAAAAATATCCATAATTTTGCTGACCTCTTCCCTTTCATGCATGATGTGTGTACTCACAAAGCTGGTGTCCGCAAAATGGCAGTCGTTAAAAAACGCAGGGCTGATGATGCCCATGCCGACGATATGCAGGCAACAGGATCGCCGTTTGATGCAAAGCGCTTCTAGATTGCGGACAGCCGGATACGGCGCCATCATAACTGCCGTAAAGCACAGCCATACCGCAACCGGCAGGCAGGCAAAGAGCGGCGGCAGAGCCCCAAGGCCCCTGCCGCCGCAATCATCCCACCGTATCTCTTCATAGCTCCACCTCTTTTGCACGCCCGGTTTTGATTGCAAGAGCCTGTGCGGGGTTTCGCAGGATTTTTATGCTTTCCCCAAAAAGTTTTGCGGCTCATCCATCATTTCCTGAAGCTCCTGAACCAGACACGCCGCATGCCAGCCATCCGCGACGGCGTGATTTGCACAAATGGCAAACGGCAGCAGCGTGTGCCTGTCACGCTCAAAATAACGGCCAAAGGTCAGGATGGGCCGCAGCATCTGCGCGGGCTTAAAGGTATCGAACGAGCAGCTTGTGAACCGGAGCCATGGCGTCATGGACATTGGGCAGCAGTTCGGCGGCGCGTCCGGCCGTCCCTTGTACCCCTTGCAGGCTCCCCACGTTTCCATATCCTGTACCATGCCGTCATAAAATGTGCAAAAATCAGGATGGTAGTAGCTCCACAGGTCGGAAAAGGTCTGGTCGTCCTTATGAAACACTGTGTAGGAGGGATGCACCTCGTCAAAATACCCCAGCCGCCCCTGCGCGTCATATCCCATGCGGAACGCGGGAATGCGCCCGATTGCGGTACAGGCCAGGTAGAGCATGACCGGATAGAGCCGCAGGCCGCGCGAACGGATTTCCGGCAGCAGGACGGACAGGTCAAGCTCAACGGTAATATTCCAGTTAAGCGGCAAAAAGCCGGTATAGGCCGCGTAATGCGTGCGGCGTTCCCAAGTATCCATATCAATCAGGTGGAAAGTCATGCAAAAGCCCCTTTCTGCTTCTATTGTAGCAGAAAGGGGCGGCGCTGCCTAGCATTCGGTCATACCCATTTTAAAATATCTTTTTTCATACGCGAAATGATGCGCTTTTCCAGGCGGGATATGTAGGACTGCGAGATGCCGAGCAGGTCGGCAACTTCCTTTTGCGTTTTGCTTTCCACGCCGTTCAGCCCAAACCGCATGGAAATGATATTCTTTTCCCGTTCCGGCAGACGTCCCAGCGCGCGGATCAGCAGCTGCCGGTCCACATCGTCCTCAAGCGGCCGCAGAACGCTGTCCGGTTCGGTGCCGAGGATATCGGAAAGCAGCAGTTCGTTCCCGTCCCAGTCCGACGAGAGCGGTTCGTCGAATGAAACCTCGGAGCGCTGCCCGGAGACCTTGCGCAGGTGCATCAGAATTTCATTTTCGATGCAGCGCGAGGCATAGGTTGCAAGCTTGGTGTTTTTATCGGCCTTGTAGGTGCCGACCGCTTTAATCAGCCCGATGGTGCCAATCGAAATCAGGTCTTCGACATTGATGCCGGTGTTCTCGAACTTCCGCGCAATATATACGACTAGCCGCAGATTGCGTTCAATAAGCACGTCACGCGCAGCGGTGTCGCCTTCCCGCCAGGCGGCGAGCGCTTCGGCCTCTTCCTGGGCTTCAAGCGGCGGCGGCAATGTTTCGGAACCGCCGATATACTGCACCGGCGTTCCGCGCACAAACCCCAACCGCACGAGCAGCCGTATCAGCCCGTCAAACAACCGAAATTTCACCATGTCTGTCCCCTTTCATATACCGATAAGCCCTTCATAGCGCCCTCCCGCAATCCGATCCGGGCTGATTGCAACATATGCGTCATACCGTGTGCCGCTCTGGCGCGTCACTTCGTCCGGCCGCAGCATCAGCAGCATACCTCCCGCGTTTCCGAGCGAGCGATACGGCAACAGCCGGAACCGTGCGCGCCATGGCTCGGGGATACGGGTCAGCAGCCCTGCACAGTTGCTCTGCTCAAGCGCAGTGCAGACAAACAGCAGCTCGCTTGGCATAAGGCGCGCCGCCGCGCGACGCTCCAGCACCAGCACAGGCCGCCCGGTCACAGGATCCGCCAGATCGTTTCCCGTATCATACAGCAGGGAAAAGCATACCCGGCGGTCACCCAGCGCCACCTCGACCTGTTCCGCCGTCTGATGTACCGCACCGTGCTTTGCCGCGCCGCGGAAGAGCAGCCCGCTCAGGACATAGGCGATCCCGCAGGCTGCGGCAACTACGCGAAACGGCACGTCAAAGTAATATACCCCACTTTGCCCCAGCTGTGTGCCGGTCATCCAATACAACGCGACGGTGCAGCCGGCAAAGCCAAACGCGACGAGCAGGAACAGCAGATACAGCTTGCCAAACACAGCCCGCTCCTGTTTTCCAAAAGCCAGCCGTACCATTACAAGGCCCACCGCGAGCCGTACGACTGGCCAGAGCAGGATCGCGGGAACAGGATAAACCGTGCAGACCGCATAGGCCGCGCCTGCTGCTGCCCCGGCCGCCAACCGCCGCCGCCGCACATAGACGCCGGCAAGCCGCGCAGTCGCGAGCAGCAGCAGAAAATCAACCGCAAAATTGATCGCTGCCAGCACGTCAACATAGACAACCTCCATGCGCCACCCCTTTCTGTGTCCACGCCATTATTATAGCGCGGGGACGGGTCTCATTTTGTCAAAGCGGACAGACAACTTTTACAAACTGCTGTCCCAAAAGCGACAGGTCTTTTAGATGGACATGCAGTTCGGGACAAAGAAAAAGACGAGGCGCACGGCCTCGTCTTATGGCGCTTATTTAAGATTTGCTCAGGGTTATACGCTGCTGCATCGTCTGATTCACCACAATATCCTGCGTCTTGGCAGTATATCCGCTGCACGTCACGCGCACAGTATAGGTGTCACGCTTGACGCTGAATTCGGCAAGGCCGTCTGCGCCCGTCGTAACCGACTGTCCGCCCAGCGTTACAGTCGCGCCGGAAATTTTGGCGCCCGTCGTGCCGGTTACATAAATTTTGACGGTCTCCAGAATTTGCGCTGTCAGCTTCACCGACTGGCCCCCGCTGACCGTCACCGTGCGGGTCAGCTTGCTCTGGAATTTATCACCCGACGCCGTGATGGTATAGCTGCCGCGCTTGACATAGACCGTGGCGACGCCATCCGCGCCCGTCTCGACCGACTGCGAAGCGGTGCCGCCGTCGCTCGTGGGGACAACATCAATCTGTACGCCCTCTACCGCATTGCCCAGATCGTCAATGACGGTGGTGGTGAGCGCATAAGTCGTGACATAGTTCACCCGCAGCACCGGGCTTTCGCCCGTACTCATCCGAAAAGTAAAGTTGCAGTAGGTCGCGCCATCTTCGGCAAAATCGGCCACAGCGCCCTTATTTAG
This sequence comes from Intestinibacillus sp., assembly GCA_050255995.1. GTDB lineage: Bacteria > Bacillota > Clostridia > Oscillospirales > Butyricicoccaceae > Intestinibacillus. The sequence goes on along the minus strand of JBFWIM010000021.1, from coordinate 17,376 downwards.
AATGACGTTCTGTCCGTCCAGCTTATACTGCCAGTCCTCGGTGAGCTTTTTGCCGTTCGCGGTGATGCTCCCCAGCGTTGCGCCGTCTACAGCAGTCAGCTTCACTGTGATGTCCTGATAGCCTCCGCTCGACGTGTTTGCATCAAAATCAACCGTAGCCGGCGAAATTTCATTTTTGGGAGAAGAATCCTGGATATCGAGCGTCACCGTCGGACTGTTGCCCGCGCTGACGTTAAAGGTGATTGTATAGCTGCCGGCGCTTTTCTTTTCCAGCGAGGTGCGCTGGAAGATGACCGCGCCGGTCGTTGCGTTGTAGGTATAGTCCGTGCCGCGCTCCAGCGTTGTTCCGGCAAGCTTGATCGAACTCAGCGTGACCCCGGACGCCAGGCTCAACGTGACATCCAGATTGGCGTAGTCCAGAGAGTCGTGATATTTATCGAAATCGAGCGTGCTGACGTCGACGCTGTTTTTGGCGGAATTGACGACCTTGACCGTCAGCGCTCCCTTGGTACCGTCCTCGAAATACACCGACACAATGTAACTGCCTTCCTTCAGCGTAGTCAGATACGACCGGTAAAGACGGAAACCGCTGGTTGTTGTACGGTAATCGGTGTTCTCGGTCAGAGTGCTGCCATTGCAGACGAGCTTGGTAATGGTATCCGGATCACCGCTGACTGTAAAGTCGGTATAGAAATCCACGCTGCCCGTGCTTGCAAGATCAATCGACAGGCTTCCCGGCGTCACGGTAACCGCGTTTGACGAGGATACGGTCGTTCCGGCAATCTCGGCGCTCACGCCGCTTGCCAGTTCATAGCTCGCAGGCTCGACGGCGAGGGAAACTCCCTTTTTATTGATGATCGCCTTCTCGATGGAACCGTAGCCCGTCACGGTAACGGCGGCATCCGCAGTCAGCGCATTGATCGAAGAAGAGGATGTTGTGCTGATGGCGCAGTCGCCCTGCACCTTGACGTCCCAGACATTGCCGTCCAGCGAAATGGCCGGTTTATCCTCACCGGTCACAATGAGATCGGCAAAGCCCCCCGCGCTGACGTCCAGATTGCTTTCCCGCAGCGAAGCCGCGGACTGGATCTCGGTTGTGCCGATGTTGGTTTCACCTGTCGCACTGACGGACAGCACGCTTGAAAGTGGAGTGGACAGAATCATATTGGCCGCATCCACGCCGTCGAGCACCACGTTGCCGCCCGAAACCACGATGGTTCCCTTGACCTGCACATCGTGCAGCTCGACCGTGCCGCTCAGCACGCCCTCCGTAATGTAGAGGTCGCCGTCGATCTCCGCGTCTGACAGGGTGCCCGGCTCGCAGATGGTCACGTTATCGGTGTCGGAGCGCAGGCCGCTTCCGGTATAGCTGCCGTCCTTATCGTCAAGCGAAGTGCCCATGTACGCGTACAGAATCTTGGCCATCTGCGCGCGGGTGATCAGATCCTGCGGCTTGAAGGAGCCGTCCGGATAGCCGACGATGTAGCCCTTGTCCACTGCCTCGGCGATATAACCGGCACTCCAACTCTGAATCTTGCTTTTATCGGTAAAGGTCAAGCCGGAAGCGGTCGCCGTTGGCGTATACTTATGCAGGCGGCCGATGATGGTCGCGGCCTGTTCGCGCGTCAGGTTGCCGAGAGGATTCATCTTGTTGTTGCCCATGCCGTTGATATAGCCGTGCGCGACCGCAACCTGTACCGGTTCGTAGTACCAGGCGGTCGTGTCGGTCACATCGCTGTAGCTGATGGACGCCTTCTCGGTAAAATGGAAGGCGCGGTTTAAGTAACGCATGAATTCCGCGCGGGAGATCGCCTGATCGGGCTTGTAGCTGCCGTCCGACGAGGCCTTCATAACCTCCAGCTCGTTCATGTAGTCGATATAGCTTTTCGCCCAATGGCTTTCAATATCGCTTGCCGCGAACACGACCGGGCTGGCGGTCAGCAGCAATGCGCCCGCGAGGACGCCGGACAGAAACCGTTTCAAATTTTTCAAAACCATTCACCTCTTCGGTCGATTTCGTCTGTCGTGTATTTTGAGGACATACCGTATCCATGGTATGCTGCGCGCCGCGCGGCATATGTCTGAATCCGGCATACCAAACCTGTATTTTCGGATAGCTCTTCGTTATTATACCATGAAACTCCCGCTTTGGGTAGCCTTATCGGGCATTTTTCACAAAAACGTATCTGAGGAGTTGTTCTTTCCGGATCAGCGCGAACACGCATAGCGTAAAAATTGCCGTCCTTTCCGGCTAATGCCGGAAAGCGCGGTAATCCGCGCGCGGCCCATGCCGCGGAGCGTAATGCGGTCACCCCCGCAAACCTCCTTTTCAGGCTTTTGGCAGGCAAGAAAATTGAGAAACACCTGGCCTTTTGCGATCTGCTCCTGCGCCTCGGCACGGGATAAGCCAAAAAGCATCGCCGTCACAGCGTCCAGCCGCAGGGAAGCCACGCTCCCCTCTTTTTCCTCTCCTGTGTCCTGCGGCATGCGCAGCGCTTCGGGCGCAATCTCGCAAAGTGTGAGCCGCTTGCGTCCCGCGCGGTCAAAATGCAGCAGGAGGAAATCGGCCACATCGCGCAGAACGACCAGATCCGCGCCCTCATCATGCACCACAATGTCCCCGACGCACTCCCGCTTGACCTGCAGCCCCATCAGCGCGCCCAGATAATCGCGGTGCGTCAGCGTGTCCGCCGGGTGCTTGGCGGCGCGCAGCACGGCAAGCGGGCTGTTGTCCCTGCTTAGCGCATCCCCTGCCGTCAGATAGTCGGGGTAAAACACTGTGCAGACGCGTTCAGCATCCGGATAGCCCCCGGCCATCACAGACTCCGCTTCGCCGCCTGCGAGCCGCACAGCCTCCGCCACCAGCGTACGCTCCCGCAGATCCAGAAACCGCGTATTCGTTTGATAGCCGCGCGTACGGCAGGTGTCCAGTTTATCCAGCGCCTGCGCAAGCAGCACACGATCCTCCTCGGTCTGTGCCAGCGCGCGCAGAATCTCCGCTTTGGTTTTCAAAATATCTCTCTCCTTCTGTCCGCCGGTAAAATTCCCGCGGAAAATACGGCAATTTCATTGTACCTTACCGTGAAATGGTTTACAATAATATCAAAATGAAAGAACTGTTAATTTTTCGGCGAAAGGATTTTGGGTTCATGGTACGCGAAGAAGTTTTGGCCGCACTGGAGCAACGGCGCGGGGATTATATCAGCGGCGAGGCGTTGGCAGAGCAGCTCGGGGTGTCCCGTGCCGCCGTATGGAAGACGATAGATCGGCTGCGCACAGAAGGGCTGTGCATTGACGCGGTTCCCGGTTCCGGCTACCAGCTGCGCGCGAGCGACGACAGCCTGACGGAAGCCGCCGTCCGCACAGGTCTGCGCACCGAAGCGCTCGGCCGCGGACTGCTGGTGCTACAGGAGGCCGACTCGACCAACACATTGCTCAAGCGCACCTATCCGACCGCGCCGCATGGCTTTACGGTGATCGCCGGACAGCAGACCGCCGGACGCGGGCGGCTTGGACGCTCCTTTATCTCCCCGCCCGGCGGCGGGCTGTATATGAGTATGCTGCTGCGCCCGAACCTGCCGCTTTCCCATCTCAATTTTCTGACGATCACGGCGGCGGTCGCGGTGTGCCATGCGGTTGAAGAAACCTGCGGCTTTACGCCCGGCATCAAATGGGTCAACGATATTTTCATGGAAGGCAGAAAACTTTGCGGCATCCTGACCGAAGCCTCTATCGAGGGGGAAACCGGGTCGGTAGATTTCGCCGTGCTCGGCATCGGCATCAATCTGCGGCTTGACCGGGACAAGCTGCCGCCTGAAGTGCGCGAGGTTGCCGGTTGTCTGGCCGATTTCTGCGATACGCCGCCGCGCCGGGCCACACTGGCCTCGGCCATTTTAAACCACGTGGAGGATGGCTACAAGCTCCTGTGTACAGAGGGCGCCGGCGCGTTGATCGGGCAATACCGCTCGCTGCTCTGTATGCTTGGCAGGTTGGTGCGGGTCACCGGGCCGCACGGCAGCTATGCCGCGGAGACGCTCGATATAGACGAAAACGGTCACCTGCTCGTGCGCACGGAGGACGGCGAGACCCGCACGCTTTCCACCGGGGAAGTTTCGATCCGCCTCTAAAAAAGACGTCTCTGCCCTTTCCTTTGTTCCGGTAAAATGGAAAAAGCGTGCAGCTTACCGGCTGCACGCTTTTTTATGAAATATGATGTTGTATGTTTACCAACCGATTTTACTGCCGCGCGGGTGCGGAGGAAACCGCTGGGCGAACCGCATGCCGGAGGGGCTTCCATACGACACCCGCGATTGCAAAATCGACCATGGAATGGATGATCGTGCCCACGCCGACCAGCAGGAACACGCCGACAAAAAAGCCGCGCGCTGCATATTTCTCCATGTTGCCGCCAAAATAAAAGGGCAGCACAATCAAAACCTCACAGGCCGCGTGCAGCACGCCGATGAGCAGGCTGAACACCTGACTCGTGGGTCTGAACGGCGCGGTTGCGATTTCCGGATGACGCTGGATGTATTTCGCGCCGACAAAGGCGAACACAACATGGCTGAAGGCGCGCGCGACGACGACGATCGGAAAGCCGGCGAGGAAAAAACCAAGCGTTGCGCCCAGACTTACCGCGACCGCGACGGTTGGGGAGATAAACATCGCGATGAAAATCGCAACATGGCTCGCCAGCGTAAAGGACGCGGGCTCCAGCTGGATCTTAAAGGGGGAGAAAACCGGAATCACGATGGCGACCGCGCACAACAGCCCGGCCAGCACCAGACGGTACAGCCTCTGGTTTGCAGTGGTGGAATTCATACTCTTTTACGCTCCTTTTTATAAAAACATCAAAATAGCCTATACAGATGTCAAGACACCTGTATAGGCTATTATAGCACGCGTCCTTCATTTGTCAACCGCCGTCCCTGAAAAACCAGTCAGGGCGGAAACAGAATTCCCTTTTCGCGCAGCGCCTCCGCGATGCGCTCAAAGGTCGCCCGGTCGGCGCAGCGTATTTTGTGCAGATGTACCCCGCCCGTCAGGTCACAGAGCGGACGGGCGCCGGATTCCTGCAGTTTCTCCAGGAAAAGATCGGTATCGTAGCGCGAAAAGACATGCAGCTGCGCGCAGATCTGTCCATAAACAGAGTGCTCCACCGTCACGTCCAACACTGCGCCGCCCAGATCGACAACCGTATACAGCTCCTCTGCCATACGGTCGTCCCCATCATGGGCGCACACGATTGTGGCTTCATAGGCGCACGGCGCTGCCGATGCCGCCTCAAGCACATAGCCGCGCGGCGTAGCAAGCACCTCCAACCCGCCTGCCCGCAGCAGTGCGATATCTCCCACAACGACTTGCCGGCTGACTGCAAACCGGCGTGCGATCGCGCTTGCGCTCAGCGGCGCTTCGGCCTCCGCCAGCAATTGTTCAATTTTTTCCCGCCGTTCGGCAGCGTTCATAGCGCATCACCTCGTACTGCTTACTATAACAGAAAAACGGCCGGTTGACAAGAAAAAGGGAACCCTTGCGGATTCCCCTTCATCAGTTCATAACATAAACTTTTGCATACTTGACGCCCAGATCCAGCGCACGGCTGTGGCTGTTCACAAAAACGTCAATTTTGTTGCCCTTGATCGCGCCGCCGACGTCCTCCGCAATGAAGTCGCCAAGGCCCTCAATATACACACGGCTGCCGATCGGGATCTTTTTCGGGTCGACTGCGATCGTCCGACCCTCCATGGCGCGCCGTCCGGAACTTGTTCCGCTGCCCCAGCCGCCCGAGCAATGTGCGCAGGGACAATAGAACGTCAGCTTGAAGCTGCCGGCATAGGTACCGTTTGCCTTAATGACCTCACCAGCGGTTTTCGCGGTGGAATACTGAACCGTGCTGCCGTATGCCGGCCGATAGACCAGCGCCGCCAGCCGCGCGGCCTCTGCCGCCGCAGCCGCAGCCTTTGCCTCCGCTTCCGCCTTGGCTTCCTCAGCAGCCTGAGCGGTCTCAATCTGGTCCGCGCTGCGTGCCACGCCTTGCGCCGTGCCCGCGGTGATCGGCGCAATCACTGCTCCGAACGCCTGATTCGCGTCATACGCATAGGCTGCCGGCACCGCGCTCATACTAACGACGGCGACCAGCGCAACCAGACTTTTCAAAAGCTTATTCAAACGAATTGTCATGTGGAACTCCTAACTCCGTGGTGTGAGAAAAGCCGCCTGATGCGGCGACGGTAACGGCTCACAGGTGTTACCGTTCTGTTTTCGTATTGTTACCAACTTGTAATTTATCATACACACGGAATGCCTGTTTGTCAAACGCTTTTTTAAAATTGTGGTGCATATTCACAAAATTTTCGGTGACATTTTTCGATGGTTTATTGCATTTTGACAACTGCCATGCTATATAGATTCTATATTATTGCATTTTTCGCGGCAGCTTCCGGATACAGGCAGTTTCTTTTTCGATACGGAAAACCGCATTCCGCTGCATGGAACGGCGTCGGTTTGCGGCAGGATTTCGCCCGTTTCATGGGGGGCGAATGTCCGGCAGGCCGACAGGCTGCACGCGTTACACGTCGAATAATTTCCGTAGATTTACCTGTACAAAGCTGCAAGCACATGTTATACTGAAAATGATTTATATTTCTTGCCATCGCTTCATCGGGCTTTCGAAGCCGGTATCCGGCTTTTTTGATAGGAATTAATTCCAGAATAAAAGGGCGCCTGTTTGAGGTTTGCCTTGATTCTTTATGGCTTTTTGGGACGCTGATCGTATTTATGTATTTGCCGTCCCTTTTGGAAAACGCTGATCGGACCCGTCCCCGGATGAAAAACCGGCTGTGCGTCTGCGGCTATTTTCTGCTTATTTTTTATGTGAATATTCAAACAGTAAAAAGGAAAGTGATCAAACCATTATGAAAGAAAAACTGAAGATTGTACCCCTTGGCGGCCTCAATGAGATCGGTAAGAATATGACGGCGATTGAATGCGGGAACGACATTATGGTCATTGACTGCGGGCTGGCGTTTCCGGACGACGAAATGCTCGGCGTGGATCTCGTCATTCCGGACGTGACCTATCTCAAGCGCAACCGGAGCAAGGTGCGCGCTTTCGTCATCACGCACGGCCATGAGGACCATATCGGCGGTCTGCCCTACGTGCTGCGCGAGGTCAATGTCCCGGTTTATGCGACGCGCCTGACCTGCGGCATCATTGAGCATAAGCTGACCGAGCACCGGATGGCAGATAAGGTCAAGCTGATGCGCGTGAAGGCCGGCGACCAGATCAAGCTGGGCTGCTTCGGCGTGGAGTTTATCCACACGAACCACTCGATCGCCGATTCCGTGGCACTGGCCATCACAACGCCGCTTGGCGTTCTGGTGCACACCGGAGACTTTAAGGTTGACCTCACCCCGGTCTCGGGCGAAATGATCGATCTGGCGCGTTTCGGCGAGCTTGGCAAGGCGGGCGTGCTGGCGCTGATGAGCGACTCCACCAACGTGGAACGCGCGGGCTACACGCCAAGCGAGCAGACGGTCGGCAAGTCGCTGGAGGGTTATTTCAAGGATTGTGACGAGCGCATCATCGTCGCCACTTTTGCCTCGAACATTTACCGCATCCAGCAAGTACTGGATATCGCGGCGAAGCACGGCCGCAAGGTCGCGATCTGCGGGCGGAGCATGGAGAATATCTCCGCTGTTGCGATGGAGCTGGGCTATTTGAACGACCGGAACAATGTGTTTATTGAGCTGAATGCGATTAACCGCTATCCGCGGGGCAAGATCGTCATTATCTCCACGGGCTCTCAGGGCGAGACGATGTCGGCGCTGTACCGCATGGCGTTTTCCTCCCACAAGCAGGTGGAGGTGGTGCCGGGCGACCGCATCCTCATTGCGGCTTCCGCCATTCCGGGCAACGAAAAGTCGGTCTATAATATGATCAACGAGCTGTCCCGCAAGGGCGCCGAAGTCATTTACGACCGCAACGCCGCGATCCATGTTTCCGGCCACGCCTGCCAGGAGGAACAGAAGCTGATGCTGGCGCTTTGCAAGCCCAAGTACTTCATTCCGGTACACGGCGAGCACCGCCATCTGCAAATGCATGCCAAGCTTGCGGAGCTTATGGGCGTGAATTCGAAAAACATCCTGATCTCTGAAATCGGACGGCCGATCGAAATCAGCGACAGATCCGCACGACTGGCCAATCCCGTGCCGTCCGGCCGCGTATTGGTAGACGGTCTGGTCATCGGCGACGTTGGCACCGCGGTGCTGCGGGATCGTAAACATCTGGCCGAAGACGGCCTGCTCGTTGTTGTGGTGACGATGGACCGCGAGAGCGGCGTCGTCATTGCGGGTCCGGACATCGTCTCGCGCGGCTTTATCTACGTCAAGGAAGCGGACGACCTGATGGAGCAGCTGCGGAAAATCTCCCAGAAGGCGCTGGACAAATGCATAGACGACAACATTCGCGATTGGAACGGCATCAAAAATGAACTCAAGACGGAGCTGAACGAGTATCTCTTTAAAAAGACCAAGCGCAGCCCGATGATTCTGCCGGTTATCATGGAAATTTAAATCAGAATTCCTGTTCAAAATAAAAGTAAGCGCCGCGCGGCCATGGCCGCGCGGCGCTTGCTTTTCTGTTTGTCGCTATGAAAGATAATACAGGATGGCGGCTTCGCCGTCCGCATTGTAAGAAACCACGGCGGCGCGATACGCCTCGCCTGTGCTCTCCGGCGCTTTCAGCACACTGTATGGCTGTACGCGGATCGATACGCAGTCCGCTGCAAGCGGTGTCTGTTGCCCATCCACTTCAAGCACACCGTCCGCATACCGGATCTGGCTTTCAACCGGCGTCTCCCCAGAGAACTCGACCGTGTGGCCGTCGCCGCTCTGGCTGAAAGCGGTGTACTTCATCAACCCCTGATAGGTTTTGAGGTCTTCAAAATTGGAAATCACGACGCCGCTGTATACCTGATCACCGATACACAGGTTGACGCGTTCCGGATGCGCCTTGTAGTGCACGCCGTCCTCCGCGCTCTGGAGCATGAGCGAACGATACAGCATCACCGCCATCTCGGCACGGCTAACGTTGCCCTTGGGACGGATACCGTCCTGATCCCCGCCGACAATACCGGCGTGGATCAGCGCGGATACTGCACCGCGCGCATAGTCGGAAACCTGGTTCCCGTCCGCAAAGGCGCTCAGGTCGCCGTACTGGAAAGCAATACCGGTTCGACTGACCGTGCGCGCGAGCAGAACCATTGCATCCTCGCGCGTAATCGGCGTATCCGGCTGGAAGCCTCCCGCATCACCGTTCGCGATGCCAAGGTTTTTTGCCGCCAGCACCGCTTCGGCATAATATGCATCCGCCGGGACGTCCGCAAAATTCTGCCCGCCGCGGTACGCGCTCATATCGTAGGCACGGTACAGCATCAGCATATAATCCGCGCGGCTGATCGGCGCCTCCGGCTCAAACAGATAATTGTCCGTGCCCTGAATAATATCCGCCGATGAAAGGTAGTCGATTTCATGAAATGCCCAGGAATACGTCTGCGCCACATCGTAAAAATAGACCGACCGGTCGGCGATATATGCGTACTGCGCAGGCACGGGCTTCGTTGGCTGCCCATCCGCATCTGCTGCGAACGCCACATAGGACACCGAGCACAGCGCCGCTGTCAGGATGCCTGCCAGCAGTAGGATAAGGTTTTTATGTCTTTGCATTGCTTTTTCACCTCAAAATGTTCTACTCTGTTGTAATCAGCTTACATTTTAAGTATTATATCACAGACTGTCAAGTCAATGCAAAAAAAGCGTGTCGGATTCCGCCGCCATAAATGCCTCACGGCCTGTTTTTCTGCTCTTTTTGATACCAAAAATAGCTCATTGCGCTGGGCACCAGCATGGCGGCGAACAGCGAGCCCATCAGGATCGCAAAGCGCGGTATGGGCGGCAGCAGGCAGCCGAGCAGACCGGCCACACCGGCTGCAAAGAGCAGCCTTCCCCCCATGCGGTGCGTACGCACCCAGACCGCCTCGCTGGAAAGCGTCCATGGCGTTTTAATCCCGCAGAAGAAGTTTTGCCGGAACTTGGGCATCATGTTGCCCAGCACAATAAACAGCAGGCTGACCAGCGCGCAAACCACAACGCCGACGTCTACGACGCCCGGCCGATAGCTTTCGACCAGCACAATGCCTGTCACTACGGACAGCAGCAGCATCATCGCAAGCTGGAACACCAGATAGGATCCCATGAATTTCTCATAACTGCGCCGGCGCGGATCAATCCGCGGCAGAACGGGAAATAATACGGCAAACAACGGCGCGAGGCCGGCGATGAACCACAGCTCCCATTTATCGCTGTACGACACTGCGCCGGACAAACCCCAGTGCGTTGGTACCTGCGCGGGCAGGCTGCTGTAGCACAGAGCGACCGCGAGCAACGGCAAAGCCGCCAGAATCCAGACCGCAATCTGCATCTTACTGATCTTTTTCATATGTTTTTTCTCCCTTCAGCCCGGTCATCCAACCGATGAGCTCATCGACGACCGACATATTCAGCTCATAATAAATGTACTTTCCGCGCTTTTCATCGAGCACCAGTCCGGCTTCCCGCAAGAGGGACAGATGGTGCGAGACCGTCGCGCCGGATACATCGAACCGGGCGGCAATGTCGCCCGCCGCCATGGGCCCGTTTTGCAGCAGGCGCAGGATCTCCCGCCGGATTGGGTCGGATAACGCTTTAAAGCTCTGCTGAAACCCCATGCTCACACCTCATTTCGACGTTTGTCTAAATATAGGATATACATTCTTTGCGTAATTGTCAACAACATTTTGATAAATATCTAAATAATTGCGGACAAAACAAAAGCCCGCCGAACCCGGCAGGCGTCTCGTTTCTGTATGGGCTGATTACGCCAGAGCGTTCAGCTTTAAGGTCAGTGCGCTCTTCTTGTTTGCAGCATTGTTCTTGTGCATGATGTGCTTCGCCGCAGCCTGGTCAACCGCCTTAACGGCAGCCTTATACGCCGCCTCGGCCACCTGCTTGTCGCCGCTGGCAACAGCCGCGTCATACTTCTTCAGCACAGTCTTCAGCGCAGACTTCACGACCTGGTTCTGCATATCCTTAATCTTGGTCACCTTTACGCGCTTCTTGGCAGATTTGATATTCGGCATTCTGATCCACCTCCTTTGGCTCTATTCGTCAGTGCTTTTTATTTTACCATCTTGCCCCCAAAAAAGCAAGTCTTTTTTTCTTTTTTTCGGTATAGCGCGGATTTTTCTCCGCAAGCTATGCATAAACGTAAGCAAAGGAGCGAACGAAGCATGTCTTTCCGCACCGATCTCGCCATGGAAGCGCTGGAGCTGACCGAGCGCGGCGGTCGCCGCCTTTCCGAACAGCAGGGCGTTTCCCGGGAAGTTTCCGAAATTGAGGGCTTTGAGGTCACAAGAGTCCATATATTAAATGAAGAAGGCGCCCGCGCAGTCGGGAAGCCGCGCGGGTTTTACGACACGCTGGATCTCGGCGCGCTCATCCGCCGGGAAAACGACGCGTTCCCGCGTGCCTGCACCGCCCTTTCCTCTCTGCTGGCCGAGCTGCTCCGGGATGCGGGCGACGGCCCCGCGCTGGTCGTCGGCCTCGGCAACCGCTCGATTACGCCCGACGCGGTCGGGCCGCTCGCCTGTGAGCACGTCATCGCGACGCGGCATCTGGTCGAGCAGACGCCACAATACTTTGCCTCGTGGCGGCCGGTAGCGACAGTCGCGCCCGGTGTGCTCGGCCAGACCGGCGTCGAGACCGGGGAAATTGTGCAGGGCGTGATGGACCGCATCAAGCCCGCCGCGGTTGTGGCCATCGACGCGCTTGCCTGCGGGCGGTTGTCCCGTCTGCTGCACACCATCCAGTTGTCAAACACCGGTATCGTCCCCGGTTCGGGTGTGGGCAACGCGCGTTTTGCACTGGACCGGCGCACCCTTGGAGTGCCGGTTGTCGCAATCGGCGTGCCCACCGTCGTGGACGGTGCGACTCTCGCCCATGAAATTGCCGACCAGACCGGCGTTTCCCGGTGCGAGGCGCTTGACGACCTTGCGACCCCAGTCGTCGTGACCACGAGGGATATCGACCGTGAGGTGCGCGACGTGTCCCGTGTCATTGGGTACTCGGTGAACAAGGCGCTGCATCCCCATCTCTCCATTGAGGATATCGACTTATTTTTGTCATAATTGCAGACGCATTCCCGTATACTGAATCCAGACGATTGCAAGGAGGGCATGTCCAATGCGAACTCATACGCACAACCCCAAGCGGCGCGGCGGCATCGGACTGCCCGCCTTTATTTGCCTGCTGTGCGCCGTAGGCCTGCTTGCCTACGGACGAGCCGGCGGCGATGCAACGGTAAAGCGTCTGCTTGGGCAGCTTGCAGAAAACCAGAAATTTGTCCTTGGCACGCTGGCGCTCGAAATGGGGGTCTATCCGGACGGCGCGAGTACGCAGGAACCCTCCACCGTCAGCGCCTCCCTGACCAATTTGACGCATGAAGACGTGGATGAAGTCGGTGAAAGCGGATATACGCCCGAGCAGGCAGCCCCGAGCACCCCGGTAGAGGAAATGACCATTCCCTCAGGCGCATCCGGAAGTACGGTCAAAATCAACAACGCGACCGCGCTGACTTATGACGTCGCCGATATGCTGGCGCACCCGGAGACAATCCGCTTAAACAACGACGGCCCGCAGGTTATGATCATACATACGCACAGCACAGAGGCTTACACACAGTCCGGCACAGATACCTACAAACCAAGCGAGGCCAGCGAAAGCGCACGCACGCTGGACAAAAAACAGAGCGTCATCCGCGTCGGGGACGAGATGGCGAAGGTACTGGAGAGCCGCGGCATCTCGGTGGTGCATTGCCGCGACGTCTTTGACAATCCGGCCTATTCGGGCGCATACGACCGCTCTCTTGAGGCGATCAACGCGCAGCTCAAGAAAACGCCCTCAATTCAGGTAATTATCGACGTGCACCGTGACTCCATTATTAAGGATGACGGCACCGAATACAAGACCGTCTGCGAAATCGACGGCAAAAAAATGGCGCAGGTCATGCTGGTGGTCGGCACCAACGCGGGCGGCCTGAAGCATGATAACTGGCGGCAAAACCTCAACTTTGCGGTCAATCTGCAAAAGCGCATCACCGGGGCGTACCCGACGCTGATGCGCCCCGTCAACCTGCGCAAGCAGCGCTTTAACCAAAGCGCCCGTTCTCCCGGTTCCATGCTGCTCGAAGTAGGCTCGTCCGGAAATACGCTGGCCGAAGCGATCGATGCAGGAAAACTCTTCGCAAATTGCCTCGCAGATGACCTTTTAAACGCATAAAACAGCTCCCTCCCGGCCATATTACAACTAAAAAGCGGGTGCCCCCTTACCCGCACGGCATTGCAGCCTCATGCCGAAAAAGCCAGGAATATTCCTGGCTTTTTTGACAGGCACGATATTTCAATCTTAGCCGGTTTGTTTTATGCAATCAGGAGGTTTTCATGCAGGATCAGGCCTTACAATCCGATATTGTCTCGTTTTCCCCCGATTTAGAGGAAAATATCTCTACGCTTCAGGCGCTCTTCCAGGGGGACAACACCTTTATCACCCGCCGTGTGGAGAGCCGGGACGCCCCCCACCTCCGCTGCGCCGTATTCTTTTTCGACGGCATGGTGGACAACCAGGCGATCAATGAAAGCATCATACGCCCCATCACGGAGTGGAAGAGCGGCGCGCCCGTGGCCGCCGAAGTGCTGGCGCATCGTATCAGTCAGATCAACGACAGCCGCGTGGAGCCCGACCCGTCAAAGATGTTTTCGTCTTTTCTGTACGGCGACACGGTTATTTTTACCGAAGGTGATCCGCGCCCGGTCGTAGTCAACACCAAGGGCTTCGCCCTGCGCTCGACCGCGGAACCCGACAATGAGCGCGTGCTTCAGGGCCCGCGCGAAGGCTTCACCGAAGGCTTCATGAGCAATTTATCCCGCATCCGCCGCCGCCTGCGCAATCCGCACCTCAAGTTCTCCTTCCTTGTGCTGGGCAGCCAGACGCACACCACCGTATGTCTATGCTATCTGGAGGGTGTGTGCAAGGAATCGGTCATCAAGGAGTGGAAATCGCGTTTGTCCGGCTATGCGCTCGACGGCGTGCTCGATGCAAACTATCTGTCCGAATGCATCCGCGACAGCTGTTACTCCCCCTTTCCGACCATCGGCGTGACTGAGCGGCCGGACGTAGTCGTGGCGCGGCTGCTTGAGGGTCAGGTCGCGCTGGTGGTGGACGGCACGCCGGTCGTCCTGACCGCGCCCTATATTCTTCAGCAATGCTTTCAGGCGAACGACGACTATTACCGTAATTTTTTCTATGTCGGGCTGGCGCGGATCCTGCGCTTCGCAGGCTTTGTGCTGAGCAACTGCATTCCCGCAATGTATGTTGCCCTGCTGCTTTACCATCAGGAGGTACTGCCCACACGGCTGCTGTTCGCCATCGCCGCGGCGCGGCAGGGCGTACCCATGCCGACGCTGCTTGAAACTGTACTGGTGCTGCTCATTTTCGAGGTGTTGAAGGAAGCCGGTACGCGCACGCCCGGCGCGTTCGGCCAGACTATGTCGATCGTCGGCGGCCTCGTGCTTGGACAGGCTGCCGTTTCCGCGCGCTTTGTGTCCGCACCGGTTGTGATTGTGGTGGCGATTGCAGGCGTTCTCGGTCTGCTGACGCCCAAACTGACCACAGCCGCTATGGTCTCCCGTTTCTTCCTGCTGGCCTGCGGCGCAGTCCTTGGCCTTTACGGCGTATTTTTCGGTACGGCGCTGCTGCTCGCGCATCTGTCCGGTTTGACCTCGTTCGGCGTGCCGTATCTGCTCAACCTGCTGCCGCGCGTATCTCCCCACCTGGAAGACGCCTATATCCGCATGCCGTGGTTCCGCATGCAGCATTCCGGCCGCTTTGTCGCGCGGAAGGAGGGCAAGCCATGATGAAACGCATCGCCGCGCTTGTGCTCCTGCCGCTCCTGCTCACGGGCTGCGGAGACGCGCGCGAGGCCAGCGTGCTTTCCCCGGTCTCTGCCGCCGCACTTTCAAACGATGCGACCGGCCTGCAGCTGACCGTCGAAACGGTATGGCAGGACAGCACCGAGGGCAAGGCCACGCCGCAATACCTGACCGCCGAGGCCGCGACCATCCCGAACCTGTTCGCCTCGGCGACAAATAACGTCGGCGGCGAGTTTTATTTCAGTCACGCACAGGCATTTATTATTGACGAGGCGACCGCTCGAAACGGCCTGCTCCCGCTCTGCACCTATCTCTGCGACCGTCACGACGCGCGCCTCGGCATACGCCTCGTGGTCGCACGCGGCGCGAAGGCAAACGAAGTGCTGCGCGCCTGGGCCCCCGGCGGCGAAATCCCGGGCCTGGCGCTCGGGCGTATGCTTTCGCAGGGGAAAAAGCGCGGCTCCGGCGTGGATATGCCGCTGTTCCGTTTCTTAAACCTGCTGCTGTCCGGTCAAAACGTGCGCACCGCGCTTCCTGCCGTTTCGGTGGGCATTGACGGTGAGGCAGTGCCCGCCGGCCTCGCACTGTTTGAAGGCGACCGGCTGGTCGGCTTTTCGGACGGAGGTGCGAACGATGCCTGAAACCGTCTTCCCGCGCTGGCGCTTTTCCCTCATCTTTATCTTCCTGCTGGCTGACGCGCTTTATCTGCCCGCGTCGCCGGGCGAGCTGTGGCTGTCCATCCTGCTGGCGGGCATCGTCGCCTCGCTTCTGCTGTATGTACTGCGCAAACTGCTCGGTACCGCCGATCTGCTGAACCTGCCCGGATGGGGCGGCCGGCTGTGCGGCATTGTGCTTGCCGCGCTTGCGGCGTTTATGGTGCTGCACACGCTTGGGCGGCTGACCGCCTTTTTCGAGCGCACCAGCTTCCCCACCATGCCAGCCCTGCTGACCGGGGTTCTGACGCTGCTCTTCGCGCTGCCGCTGGCGCGGATCGGCACGACGCGGCTGTCCACCTGGGCGCTGCCCAGCCTCATCGCCGTTCTTGTCCCGCTTTTGCTTTCCCTCCTTCTGACCGTGCCGGACTGGGAGATACGCGCTCTGCTGCCGTTGCTGCCGGAAGGTCCCATAGGCCTGGCGCGCACAGCGCTGCACACCCTGCGCTATACGTATGCGCCGCTGTTTTTCCTTTATCTGTTGTTGCAGCACCAGGAGCCGCAGCAAAAGCACACCTTCACCCCCGGCGTATTATGTGCGTCCGTTGTGATGTCCGTAACCTGCGCGCGCAACCTGATGCTGCTCGGCGTATACGCCGCCGCGCGCGTGCCCTACCCGACCTATACCGCCGCCGGTCTGGTGACGGTCGGCGATTTTTTTCAACGTGCTGAAACCCTGATCGCGGGCTGTCTGACCGTGTGCGAACTCGGGCGCATTGCCGTGCTTTTGCTGGTCGCGGCGGCCGGACTGCGCACGGCGCTGCGCGGCATCTTTCCCCGCAAAACCAACCACACAGAACACACCAATCAATTACAGGAGGAATGATTTATGGAACTCAAGGGCTCCCGTACCGAAGCCAATCTGCTTGCCGCCTATGCCGGCGAATCTCAAGCAGCCGAAAAGTACTGGATTTTTGAAGAACACGCGCGCCGCGACGGCTATGAGCAGATCGCGGACATCTTCCGCGAAACCTGCAATAACGAGCGCGCGCACGCCGCGCAGTGGTTTGAGCTGCTGCATACCGGCGTTGGCAAAACCGACTGCAATCTCAAGGAGGCCGCGGGCGGCGAACATTTTGAATGGACCGAAATGTACAAGCAGTTCGCCGAAATTGCCGAACAGGAAGGCTTTTCGGATATCGCGCAGCGCTTCCGTATGACCGCGGACGTCGAACGCCGGCATGAGGCGCGCTACAACGCCCTGCGGATGAATATGGAGAAGGGCGAGGTGTTCCACAAGCCGCAGGAGCAGTCCTGGGTATGCGGCAACTGCGGCTTTATCTTCACCGGCACCACGGCGCCCGGGTTCTGCCCGCTCTGCCGGCATCCGCAGGCGTATTTCTCCGTCCTCGCGGAAAATTACTGAACGTATGCAAAAACAGCGCTGTTTCGTTTGAAACAGCGCTGTTTTTAGTGCAATTTAGTTTTTCAGGCTCTGAATTGGAGCCGGGATGCGGCCGCCGCGATGAATGAACTTCGCCGGGGACTGGGTGGAGATCGGCATGATCGGCGCAGTGCCGAACAGGCCGCCAATTTCCACGGCATCGCCGAGCGTCTTGCCGACTGCCGGAATCACGCGGATGGCGGTGGTCTTGGAGTTGACCACGCCGATGGCAATTTCGTCCGCGATAAAGCCCGCGA
>JBFWIM010000020.1:0-21327 GCA_050255995.1 Intestinibacillus sp. | reverse complement strand
CTTGGCGACGCCGTCCCGGAAAAGCGAAGCGCGAAGCATCGGATCGTGAATCCAGGGGAAGAACGGGTTCTCCAGCATCTCCGGCCGGTAGAACCATGGGTAACCTCCAAAAATTTCGTCGGCACAGTCCCCCGACATCGCCACGGTGTGCCGCTCTTTGATCCTGCGGCAGTAATACAGAAGGGACGAGTCAATATCCGCCTGCCCGGGGAAGTCCCGCGCCAGCACCGCCGCGCCGAGCAGATCTCTCACCTCGTCTGTTGGGGCAGTCAGCACGGTGTGATCCGTGCCCAGTATGGCCGCCATATAGCGGGCATACTCGTCGTCACTCTGCGGTTGGAACAGGCTGCTGTGGAAATTTTCCCGGTTGCCCTCGTATTCGAAGGAATAGGTGGACAGGGTCATGCCGTGCCGTTTGTAGTAATCCGCCGCCACCGCACTGATAATGGAGGAATCCAGCCCGCCGGACAACAGTGTGCAAAGCGGCACATCGGAAACAAGCTGCCGCTCGACTGCATCCGTCAGCAGCACGCGGGTTCGTTCGATCGCGTCATCGCGGTCATCCTCACAGATTCTGGCCTCCAAATTCCAATAGCAGCGGATGCGCAACCCATCCCGGCTCCAAACGGCGTAGTGCGCAGGCTCCAGCTCTTCAACATCCCGGAAGATGCCGCCCGTCAGCCTGACCGGCGACAGGAACAGCAGCTCCCAAAGTCCTTCCTGGTCCACAACCGGCCGGATATCCGGATAGCGCAGAAGCGCCTTGATTTCCGAGGCAAAGATAAAAGCGCCTTTCGGTTCGGCATAAAACAGCGGCTTGATGCCGAACCGATCCCTCGCCAGATAGACTTCCTTCCTCGTTTCATCATAGACCGCAAAGGCAAAAATCCCGTTGAGCAGAGACGCGCACTTCTCCCCAAACAGAATGTACATGTACAGCACAACTTCGGTGTCACAATGGGTTTGCAGGCTGATGCCTTCCTGCCGGACAAGCGCGGTCAGCTCCGGGGTGTTATACAGCTCCCCATTATAGATGATAGTATATGTGCGCCCCAAATACGTGCGCGTCATGGGCTGCTTACCGTTTTCCGGATCAATGATGGACAGTCTGTTGTGCGCAAAGGCAATATCCCCGCTGACATACGTTCCTCTTTGATCCGGTCCTCTGTTTTGCATTGCCGCGCTCATGGCTCCGAGTGTTTCAGCAACATTTTGCGCATCATTGCCGAGAATTCCGCAAATAGAACACATAAGGCTCTCCTTTCAAAAAAAGAAAGCCTGACAGGGAACGCCCCTATCAGGCTTCATTGTCGTCATCTCTATTCTATGTAGTATTTTCCCGTCCGATACAGGACTTTGCGTCTCTGCCCCCAAACGTTCCATTCTTAACTCCTCTTGACAATTCTGCATTATTTTTATATGCTAACAGTATACTATGTAAATCAACCGGGAAGGAGGTATCTGTATGCCGCAATCTCTGGCCTGGGCTGTCCTGGGAACCGGATTCACTTTTCTCATGACTACCTTGGGCGCCGCGGTCGTATTCTTTTTTCGCAAACAGGCGAACGTCGGGATCCAGCGCATCTTTCTTGGCTTTGCCGCAGGCGTTATGATCGCCGCCTCGATCTGGAGCCTGCTGATACCCGCCATCGAAGAAGCGGAGGCATCGGGCGGTGTTGGGTGGGTGCCCGCGGCGGGCGGACTGATTCTGGGCGTTGCTTTTCTCTTGCTGATGGATAGCCTTCTCCCCCACCTGCACATAGAAGCTGCGCAGCCCGAAGGGATTTCCTCTTCCCTGCGGCGCACCACGCTGCTTATTTTCGCAGTCACGCTGCACAATATTCCAGAGGGCATGGCCGTCGGCCTTTCCTTCGCGCGCGCCGCGCAGCACAGCGGAAACCCCGCCCTCTACGCTTCCGCAATGGCGTTGGCTGTCGGCATCGGCATTCAGAATTTCCCGGAAGGCGCCGCCATTTCCCTTCCGTTGCGTCAGGAAGGCTTTTCCCGGCGCAAGGCCTTCCTCAGCGGCAGCCTTTCCGGCATTGTAGAGCCGATTTTCGGTATTTTCGTCGTACTGATCGCGGGCAGCATCGAACCGCTCATGCCCTGGCTGCTTTCTTTTGCGGCGGGCGCAATGCTCTACGTCGTGGTGGAAGAGTTAATCCCGGAAGCACACCTTGGCGAGCACTCCAACGCCGGCACCCTCGGCGTGATTGCGGGCTTTCTCATCATGATGATCCTCGACGTCGCACTGGGCTGACTCCGGCTCCGGCACACCACAGGCTCTCTTGGCCCGGCGATTCCGCCGGGCCTTTTTCCTGCAAAAAAGTGAGCGGCCTCCCGGCCGCCCATCAAAAACAATATCTCTCAGACTTCGGACAAAACCCCGGCTTCGGCCGGGGTTTCTTCATCCCGCTCGTTATCCGGTTCATCCTGCTTTTCGTTATCCAGTTCCACCTGCATCTGCGCAGTCTCCCCCGCGTGTTCCTGCCGGTACATCCAGCGCGAGATATGCGCAAGCGCTTCCCGGCTGACGATATGTTCAATCCGGCAGGCGTCCTGCTCGGCAATCTCCGCCGGAACTCCCAAACCGTCCCTCAGAAAACGGCAGAGCAGGTCATGCCGTGCGCGTACCTCCTTGGCTCTCTTGAATCCGGCCTCTGTCAGCACAACGGCGCCGTAAAACGAGGGCTCCACCAGACCTGCCTCCCGCAGCACGCCAAGCGCTTTACTCACGCTCGCGCGGGATACGCCGACCCTGCGCGCGACCTCGACCGAGCGCACCCGGCCTTGCTCCCGCTGGATGTCCAGTATCACCTCAAGGTAATTTTCTCCCGATTCATGCAGTTCTTTCACACAGCACCTCCTAAACCAACAAACAGCCTATCCGGAATATGAATAGCGCAACCAGATACGCCAGAACCGTCTGGAACGCCGCTGCACCGAGCGCCCACTTCAGCCCGCCCATTTCGCGGCGAATCGTTGCAAAAGCCGAAATACACGGCATATAAAGCAGTGTGAACACCAGGAAGGAATATCCCGCAAGCGGCGTAAACACCGTACTCAGCACCCCGGCGAGCGCTTCGGTATTGCCGGCGTTGTAGAGAACGCTCATCGTGGAAACGACCGCCTCCTTTGCAACCAGTCCGGTCAGCAGCGCCACCGAGGCCTGCCACTCCCCGAAACCAAGGGGCGTAAAGATGGGGGCGATCGCCGTACCAATCACGCCCAGAATGCTGTCCGCTGAAGACTCAGCCACCCGCAGGCTAAACGTAAAGTTCTGCATGAGCCAGATGAAAATGCTCATGAGAAAAATAACTGTACCAGCCTTCGTCAGGAAGTCGCGGGACTTTTCCCACATGTTGAGCACGGTTCCCTTGAAGGTAGGCATGCGATACGGCGGCAGCTCAAGCACAAAACCGGCAGACACGCCTCGAAAAACAGTCTTTTTGAGCACGAAACCCGCAAAAATCGCGACCAAAATCCCAAGTATGTACAGGCTGAACGTAACCAGCCCCGCATGTTCAGGAAACAGCGCGGAGGAGAACAGCGCGTAGACCGGCAGCTTGGCCCCGCAGGACATAAAGGGCGTCAGCATAATCGTCATGCGGCGGTCTTTTTCGTTCTCCATCGTGCGCGCGGCCATTACCGCCGGGGTTGTACAGCCGAAGCCCATCAACATCGGCACAAACGACTTGCCGGACAGGCCGATCCCACGCAGCAGCGTATCCATAATAAATGCTATGCGTGCCAGATAGCCGGTATCCTCCAAAACAGAGAGAAAGAAAAAAAGAATGGCAATCTGCGGCAGAAAGCTGACAACGCCGCCCACGCCCGCGATCACGCCATCGCAGACCAGCCCGATCAGCCATGGCGCCGCGTCCACCGCGGCCAGCGCCGTCCTGACCGCCGGAGAAAGCCCGCCGGTAATCAGCGACTCCATCAGATCCTTCAGCACGCCGCCTATGGGGCCGAAGGTGGTGGCGAACATCAGGAACATCAAAAAGGCGAAGATAGGCAGCGCCAGCCACTTGTGGATGATGATGCGATCCAGCTTCTCGGTTGTGGTCAGCGGCGGATTTTCCGGGCGCGTCACGCTCTGCTGCACCGCGTCCTCCACAAAGTCATAGATCGCGTCCGCAAAAATCATCTCGCGATCCTGGCTGTTCATATGACTGGAAAGCCCGGAGGCGATCTCCTCAACCTGTGCGGCGAGCTGCGGCGGCAGTATGATCTGCGCCTTCATGGCAGCGTCGCCCTCCAGCAGCTTTGCGCTGTAAAACGGCAGACTGGCGCGGCGAACCGGCAGCGGCTCAATCACCCGCGCCGCGCGAGAAATCGCCGCGCCGACACCGTGCAGATAAGCAGGCTGCCGTGCGGGCGGCGCCATCTCTCCGACAAGCAGCCGTTGCAGCTCGTCCATGTTTTCGCCCCGTTTTGCGGAGATGGGCACAACTTTGACTCCCAGCAGCTCGGACAGGCGCGCGCAATCGATCTCAATGCCCTGCGCGCGGCAGTCGTCAATGAAATTCAGCGCAACAACCATCGGCATACCCAGTGCAATGAGCTGCAGCGTCAAATACAGATTCCGCTCCAGATTTGCCGCATCCACAATGTTCAGAATACCGTCCAGCTCGTCCGACAGCACAAAGGAACGCGCAATGATCTCCTCCTGCGTGTAAGGCGAAAGCGAATAAATGCCGGGCAGGTCTACGAGATCCGCAGTTTCGCCGTCATACCGGATTTGTCCGGTTTTCCGATCCACCGTCACTCCCGGCCAGTTACCGACGTGCTGGTTCGAACCGGTCAACCGGTTAAACAGCGTTGTCTTGCCGCTGTTCGGATTGCCGATGATGGCAAGCGTCTTATTCTTTTTCATTTCCAATTACCTCAAGCAGATTTTGCGCGCTTCCTCGCGCCGCAGGGACAGGCTATATCCCCGCAGGCGAACCGCCACCGGATCCCCAAACGGCGCGATGCGTTCCATGGTAATCGTCACACCCTTAGTGATACCCATGTCCAGAAAATGCCGCTTCATGGCCCCCTCCGCCGTGATGCTCTCCACAATTCCGGACTCGCCCGGTTTCAGCGTGTTCAAGGTCTTCATAATTCGTCTTTATCCCCTCTAAACGCCAGAAATCCGGCAATCACCCGACACCGCCGCTTCAGGACAGCATCCGGTTCCTGCCGGGGCGTTTTGTTAACCTGAGTTAACAATATTGTATGCTTTGGCTAACATCTTGTCAAGTCAAATGCATCCGTACGCTGTACAAAAAATCCCTTTTTCACTTCCGGCTACTATAGGATATGTGACCGCGCATGCAAAAAGACCGACTCCCGAATAACGGGAAGCGGTCTTTTGCTGTGTATGCGTCCGGCCGGCAGTCATGCGCGGCCCGCCTTTCCGGGCAGGGACAGCACTGCGGCGAACAGGCTCTCATAGACGGGAATGCGTATGCGGACGCTGGTGCTGCCACGTTGTCTGTCCGTGAAGCTTTCCTGTCGCTCACCGTCCGCATAGGCCCTGTCGGCAGGCCAGGAAGGAAGCTGACGGCCAATGCGCCGTACATCCGGGCAGCATTCGTTGACATTCCAGATAACTGCGTCCCGCTGCTCTTGCAAGGCCGAATAGAGCCGGAACATCCCGGTCACAGTCGCCATAAGCAGCAGCACCGCGGCGAATTCACGCATCAGACCCTGCTTTTTCATTATAGCTTCCCCCTTCCGCCATTCATTTATTGCGGGAAATACTCTGCAAAAATCTGATCCGGCGCCTGACCGACAGGATAATACAGCTGGGTCGTCGCGCCATTTTTAAGCTGTACGGTCACGTTAAAACCCTTTTCCCCGAGCACATAGGGCTCCAGCCGCAGCAGGAGATCCGCCGAAGTGCGTTCCGCATCTGTGATGGCATTTTCAAGCAGCACGGCGATGTCGAGCCGGTCGGTTACCGAAACGGTTTCCTCTCCCACCGTTTTACCCATCGCCTGCATTTTTTCGCTGTAAGCCTCGTCATCCTGATGACTGTAGAGATGCAGCGCAACGGAAGAAACGTCATCCGGAGTCAGCCGCACCGGCGTTACACCGGTGTAACGCTCAATCGCACGGAGCGTTTCCGTGTAGCTCGGATATACCGCAATTTCCTCTGTGCTTCGCAGTACGCCGCCGGAACCGTCGTCGTAACCCGCGTTATACGCATATACCCTGCTTTTCTGCTCCTCGGTCATCAGATTCAGGAACGTCAGACGAAGTACGGGCGCTTCGGTTTTCGCCTGCTCCGGCGTGAACCGCAGTGTATCGCTGCGGAGCGCCTCGAGTATTGCCTTGACCTCGTCCTGATTCATGTCCATCGTTCCCACACCGCCCTGCCAGGAGGTATACGGCTGCGCGCTGGTGTAGATATCGACGCGGTCGTTCCCGGTGAGCTCGAAGGTGAAGGCGGGAGCGCGCTTTTGGCGATATTCCTCTGAGAAACGGATTTTATCAAACAGGCGGTCATTGTCCTCGCTATACGGGATGCTATAGCTGCGGCTGATCTCGCCGCCGCTCTTTTTATGGTAATGCACTTCCAGCCGTGTCTGCGACAGTTGATCCTGTTCCCCGTCAAGCGCGGCAACGCCGCTCTGCGCCATTTGGACCGCAGCCGCAATGCTTTCCGGGTCGGTCAGATCGGCAAACGTACTGCCGTTCGCCGGCCGCCACGCGCCCTGGCTGCCGTCGCCCTTGTAGCCGCTGTACTGCACGTCAACCGCTGCGATCTCACCCGCGTCCGGCAGATAGCGGTCATAGCCGGTAATATCAAAGTGCATGCAGGCGATCAGCACTGCGAACACGCCCGCATAAACCAGCAGCTGCTTTTTGTGGCGGAAGATCGCCTTAAAGTCAAAGTTGTAAATGATCTCCATCAGGAAATGCGTCAGCACACCGCCAAGCACAAAACCGAAGAACATCCAGGACTTACTTTCTCCCACCATGTTGTACAGCATCCAGCCAACGCCGACTGCCATAACCGTGCAGCACCAGAACTTGAGCGGTGCCTTCAGTCCGGCAAAGGCGATGGCGCCGCCCGCGCGCTCGCTTTGGCGATGCTTAAACAGAAAATAGGCCAGCACGGTCAGCGCGGCGGCGGCGAACAGATAGAGCGCCAATATGCCCGCGATTCCGCCGCTATTTTCCAGCCCGTTATAGTACCACAGCGTTTTTCCGTTATACTCCGCCGGCCGCAGTATGAAGAACTGAACCACCGGAGAAAGCCGTTCGATCAGGATTTCGGTTGCACGGCCCATACCCCCGTAGGTGCGGTAAAACGCCATTTGCAGCACGCTCCACAGCGCCGCCGCGCCGGAGAACGAGAACGTCGCCCACCCCATCAGCAGCAGCGACACAATGGTATTGCCGCAAAGCACGGTGCAAACGGCCGCCAGCGCGTAAACCGCGAAGAAAAAGACCAGGTGCGTTGCAATGGTCACGGGCAGATGCGCCGCCGCGATCGCATCCGGCACGCCGCTTGCCACCGCAATCAGGCAGGCGACGAGCATCATCACAAAATAGCATGGCAGCACGATGGCCGCGCCCGCCGCATAGTTCACGGTGAACAGCGTACCTCGGCGAACCGGCAGGCTGTGATAGAAGTCGGTTTTCTGCCGCGAATGCAGATACGAGAAGATCGATATCGCGCAAACCGCAGCCATAACCACAATTACAAACTTCACCAGCGGGTTGGAAAGCCCAAGCATTTCCCGTACCAGCCGCGACATCTCTTCCTGCTTTTGCAGGGGTGTATCAAACTGACGGCTGGCGGTGCTCTGAATCGTCATTGCTACAGGAAGCGGCAGCGTGAAAAAGAAACCGAGGACTGAAAGCGTCACTGCCCAGAGGTTCCGGCGCAGTGTTTCCCGCAGCAGGCTTGCGTTAAAGAATGAGTTTTTTGATGTCATAGCCGACCACCTCCGTTTCACTGATAAAAATCTCCTCAAGAGACAGCGGCAGCAGCTCAAAGAAGACCGGCTGCAGCGCCGCAATGCGGTTTTGAAGCTCCTCACGTGAGCCGCGCGCTGTAATGGTGTAGAGCGAACCGCGCTGCTCCACCTTCAAGACCTCCACGCCGTCGAGCACGGCAGGGTCGAACGGGCGGTCGAAAATGCACTGCAGCTTGTGAATGCCCAACTTCATATCGTCCAGATCGCGCGAGAACAGGATGCCGCCCTTGTGCAGCAGGCCGACGTGGTCGCAGATGTCCTCCAGCTCGCGCAGGTTGTGAGACGCGATGATCGGCGTCATGCCGCGCTCGGCGACGTCGGCCGCGAACAAGCCCTTGACCGCCTGACGCACCACCGGGTCGAGACCGTCAAAGGTTTCGTCGCAGAACAGGTAGTCAACGCCCGCGCACACGCCGCAAATTACCGATACCTGTTTTTTCATGCCCTTGGAAAAGGTACGGATCTTGCGGTTACCGTCCAATCTGAAGCCCTGCATCAGGTGATGGTAGCGTGTATCGTCAAATTTGGGGTATACTTTCTTATAGAAATTCCGCATTTCATCCGGCGTGCAGTTGGAAAAGAAATACTGCTCGTCAGAAATATAAAAACACCGCTCCTTCAGCGGGATGTTTTCATAGATGTCCTGCCCATCGATGGTGATGCGGCCCGTATCCGGCCGCAGGATTCCCGCAAGCATGCGCAGGAACGTGGACTTGCCCGCGCCGTTCGAGCCGATCAGCCCAAACACCGAGCCGTCGCGGATCTCGGCGCTCACTTCATGAATCGCCAGGATATCGCCGAAGCGCTTTGTTGCGCCTGTCGCCTGTATCATGTCTTCCCCTCCTCTTTTATGTCTGCCGGGACGACCCAGCCGATGAGCCGCGCGTCATCCGCCCCCAGCTCGCGCGCCTCCCTCGCCCGCTCGGCGACCTCCTGCCCAAGCTCCTGCAGCCGCCGCTCCCGCAGCGTCCCGCTGTTGCTGGAGATGAAATTGCCTTTTCCTTTGACCGAATAGATGATACCGCGCTTCTCCAGCTCGCCGTAAGCCCGCTGAATGGTATTGGGGTTGATGGAAAGCTCCATCGCCAGCTGCCGTACCGAGGGCATCTGGCTGTCCGGCGCAAGGGCGCCGCAGATGGCCATGCGTTCAAAGCTGTTTGCCACCTGCTCATAAATCGGCCGGCTGTCGCGGTAGTCAATGTGCAGCATTGCGTGCCTCCTTTCCGTACAGTATGCTATCTGTACTGTGTGTCCTAGTACAGATAGATTATATCAAAGAGTCCCCTGCTGTCAATAGTCATTTCCAAAATAATATGTTACAATAAGCGTAACGCAAAACAAAGGAGTAACGGTATGGTACAGCTTGGCAACGAATGGGACGCGCTTTTGCAGGAAGAATTCGAGAGCGAATACTATCAGCAAATCCGCGCATTTCTCAAAGAAGAATACGCAAAATATAACGTATATCCGCCGATGGAGGATATTTTTAACGCCCTGCGCTACACCTCTTATTCTGATGTAAAGGTCGTCCTGTTGGGTCAGGACCCTTATCATGGCCGCGGACAGGCGCACGGCCTGTGCTTTTCTGTGCGGGCTGGCGTAGAACCGCCTCCAAGCCTCCGAAACATTTTCAAGGAGCTGCAGAGCGACATCTACATTGATACGCCGCCCTCCGGCGAGCTGACCGCCTGGGCAAAACGCGGCGTGCTGCTGCTCAACACGGTATTGACCGTGCGCGAGGGACAGCCGAACAGCCACAAAACCATCGGCTGGACAGCCTTCACCGATGCGGTCATCCGCAGGCTGAACGAGCGCGAAAGCCCCATGGTGTTCCTGCTTTGGGGCGGTAATGCGCGCGGCAAAAAAGCGCTCATCACGAATCCGAACCATCTGATTCTGGAGACTGTCCATCCTTCCCCGCTTTCGGCATACAATGGCTTTTTCGGATGCCGGCACTTTTCGCAGGCAAACGACTTCCTGTACAACCACGGAATTGAACCGGTCAATTGGGATCTGTGCGACACGTCGGATGTGCTGTAGCTGGAAACACAGAAGCGGACGGTTCCCTCAGGAACTGTCCGCTTTTTGCTTTATTTATTTCATTGTGCCCTTGGTACCCCAGTTTTCAAACTGGCTGAAGGTCAGATACATCTGGTCGGCCGGAATGCCGGTCGCCTCGGCAACTACCTGAAACGCCGCCTCGGTGAACGCCTTTTTATACTCAAACTCAGTCGAGCCATAAATTTTAACGTCCAGATAGGCAAGCGCATCGCGGCGCGTGCCCGCAAGATACATCGCATGCCCGTCGGCAACGTCGATCATCAGAGCGGCCTCGCTCTTGCCGGGAATCAGGGTGATTTTCTCGCCCAGACCCTTCATAATCGCATCCTTCTGCGCATCGGAAAGCGGCTTTGTTACATTGACACTGATAAATGGCATTTTGTTTCACCTCAACTATGTTTCATCTTTGCTGTCTTTTTATTATATCCTGTCGCACATCCAAAAACAAGGCATGCCCGTCCAATTTTTTAACCATCTGTAAACTTTAACGAAACCCCTCGCCGTTTATCGTATTTTTGTGTTATGATAATTGCAGATTTCTATGCCTATCCGCTTTTATCCCCTATTGCTAAGGATCTGAATTTATGAATATTAAATGCACACAAAATATGTTCAAAAGCGCCAACGGCACTGCTGGCATCACCTATTATATCTTGCAGCCCGAGGGGGTGGAACTGCGCGGAATTGTGCAGCTTTCCCACGGCATGTGCGAGTATTTTTCCCGCTATACGGTCTTTGCAAAATATCTGTGCGGCCTGGGTTTCATCGTGTGCGGCAACGATCACCTTGGACACGGCAGCTCGGTCTCAAAAACTGCAGATCTTGGATTTTTTGCCGCCCGGGACGGCTGGCGCTATCTCGTGCAGGATATGGAGAAGCTGACCGATATTATGCGCGAGCGTTATCCCGATCTTCCCTATTTTGTGCTGGGGCATTCCATGGGCTCGCTGATCACGCGCCTGTATATCACAGAGTACGGCGACAGCCTGCGCGGCTGCATCCTGTGTGGCACAGTCGGCCCGAACCCGTTTGCCAAAGCTGCCACACGAATGGCCGACTCGGTCGCCCACTCGCGCGGCACGACCTACCGCAGCGTGTTCCTGTCCAGGATGGCATTTAATAACTTCAACCGGAAAATCAAGAATAACCTGTCGCCCTTTGATTGGATTTCCCGTGACCGGCAAGTTGTGGAACTATACCAGTCTGACGAAAAGTGCAATTTTATTTTTACCGCCACCGGCTTCCGCGACCTGTTTTCCCTCATGGTGCAGGCCAACAACGTCCGTTCCTTCCGCTTGACGCCGAAGAACCTGCCGATCCTGTTGCTTTCCGGCGACATGGATCCGGTTGGAGGATACGGCGAGGGTGTGCGTCAGGTTGCGGGATATTACCGTGCCGCAGGCATCCGCGACCTTGACATGATTTTCTACAAGGATGGTCGGCATGAACTGCTGAACGAAACCAACAGCCGCGAGGTGTTCGGGGATATCTCCCGTTGGCTGGAGCGCCAGCTCGGCGCGGGAGAGGCGGCCCCCGATGCCGGTGAACTGGCAAAGGAGAATCCTCATGCTTCCGACAACCAATGAGGATGGCCTACGGCACGGCGGTCAAGTTTGTATGACCCCCCGCCTTATCCTGCATTTTCTTTTGTAATGAGAAATCCTCCGTTTCCCTTGCTGTGCAGGGAAACGGAGGATTTCGCTTTTACTTTGTCCAGTCAGCCTTTGCGGCGCCTTCCTGAAACTTCTCGTGGAACGCTTTGACGTTGCCCGCGATATCGCCACCAAACACAGCGGAGCCGGCCACGATGACGTCCGCGCCCGCCGCGACGATGTCCGCAACGTTGGCCAGCTTGGCGCCGCCATCGATCTCCAGCTCACAGTTGTAGCCATTCTCCTGAATCGCCCTGCGAATGGTCCGGATCTTGTCCATGCTTTCCGGGATAAAGCCCTGGCCGCCGAAACCGGGCTCAACCGTCATGATGAGCACCATGTCACAGTACGGCAGCAGCGGCAGCAGCGCCTCCGCCGGCGTGCCCGGCTTAATGGTGCAGCTTGCCTTGACGCCCGCCGCGCGGATCTTCTTGAGCTGCTCCAGCGTGTCTCCGTTTGATTCATAGTGCACCGTGATGATGTCGGAGCCCGCCGCGATGAAGTCGTCGAGATACTTGTCCGGATCGGTGATCATAAGATGCACGTCGAGCACGGAATCTGTTGCCCCCCGCAGCGCTTTGACGACCGGTGCGCCGATGGTGATGTTCGGCACAAAATGGCCGTCCATCACGTCAACGTGGACATAGTTAGCGCCCGCGTCGACCGCGATCTTCACATCGCGCGCGAGATTCGCAAAATCTGCGGACAGAATGGATGGGGACAGCTTGATCATATGTTCTTTCCTCCTAGGTTGCCCAAATGAACCCGCGCGCCCGGCGCGGCATAGGCTGATAATACAGCGGCGGGGAGCCGCAGGAGCGGTAAGATGCAGGGGCGAGCTGCCGCCGTATGGCGTTGCACCGCTAGCCTGCCCCGCCGCTTTTTGAATATGGGGGCTGCGCCAACCGGTGCGGCCCCCTTCTGCTATTCATCTGAGCATAGTATACACCAATATGCCCGGATTTTAAAGTGGTTTCGTCATTCGCTTCCTTGATTTTTACAAGAAAAGACGGTATCATATAATATGTGTGAAATAATTAAGAAATTTCCGCTGAAAAGGAGTCACAATAATGGCAGTTTTAAGATGCTTCGCAGAAAAACGCCCCGGTTTTGATGTGGAGGCGCGCAGTCTGCTTGCAAGCCTGCGCGACCAGCTGGATATCCGGTCGCTCACCGGCGTGCGGTACCTGTGCCGCTACGATGTGGAGGGAATCGATACCGCAACTTACGAAAAAGCGAAGAAAATCGTCTTTTCCGAGCCGATGACTGACGTTTGCTGCGACGAGGACTTCCCGCGTCCGGCGGGCGCACACACCGTGCTCGCGGTTGAGCCGCTGCCCGGCCAGTATGACCAGCGCGCCGATTCCTGCGCCCAGTGCATCCAGCTCATGACGCAGGGCGAGCGCCCGACGGTCGCCGCAGCCAGAGTATATGTGCTCGAGGGCGACCTGACGCAGAATGACCTTGCGAAGATCCGAAACTACCTCATCAACCCCGTCGACACCCGCGAAGCGTCTCTTGCCAAACCCGCGACCCTGCAGGCGGTCTATGAAATCCCGACGAAGGTTAATATTGTCGAAGGCTTTGTCTCCATGGACGAAGCCGCCCTGTCCGGCCTGCGCGATACGTTCGGCCTTGCAATGGATCTGGACGACCTCAAGTTCCTTCAGGCCTATTTCGCCGGGGACGAAAAGCGGGATCCGACGATTACTGAGGTGCGCATGGTCGACACCTACTGGTCGGATCATTGCCGCCACACCACCTTCCTGACGGAGATCGACAACGTCACGCTGGACGATCCGCAGGTGCAGGAAGCGTTTGACCGCTATCTCGCCGCGCGCGTCGAGGTCTACGGTGAAGAGAAGGCCGCAGCGCGCCCTGTCACGCTGATGGATATTGCGACGGCCGCTGCCAAGGTGCTCAAAAAGCGCGGTTATCTGCAGAACATCGACGAATCCGAGGAAATCAACGCCTGCTCCATTCGCGTCGAGGCCGAGATCGACGGCAAAAAAGAGCCCTGGCTGCTGATGTTCAAAAATGAAACGCATAACCACCCGACCGAGATCGAGCCCTTCGGTGGCGCGGCGACCTGCCTCGGCGGCGCCATCCGCGACCCGCTGTCTGGCCGCTCCTATGTGTATCAGGCCATGCGCGTGACCGGCGCGGGAGATCCGACCGTTCCCCTCTCCGAGACGCTACCGCACAAGCTGCCGCAGCGCAAGCTGGTCACCACGGCGGCGGCGGGCTACTCCTCCTACGGCAACCAGATCGGCCTCGCCACCGGCCTGGTTCATGAAATCTATCACCCGGGTTATGTCGCCAAGCGCATGGAGATCGGCGCGGTCGTCGGCGCGGCTCCGGCCTGCAACGTGATCCGTGAGGTACCCGATCCGGGCGATATCGTCATCCTGCTCGGCGGCCGCACCGGCCGCGATGGCTGCGGCGGCGCGACCGGCTCCTCCAAAAGCCACACCGCGGAATCCCTTGAGGCCTGCGGCGCGGAGGTGCAGAAGGGCAACCCACCCGAGGAGCGCAAGATCCAGCGCCTGTTCCGCAACCCGGAGGTCACCTGCATGATCCGCCGCTGCAACGACTTCGGCGCGGGCGGCGTGTCGGTTGCCATCGGCGAACTTGCCGACGGCCTCGACATCAACCTCGACGCCGTTCCCAAAAAGTACGACGGTCTGGACGGCACCGAGCTTGCCATCTCCGAATCCCAGGAGCGCATGGCGGTTGTCGTTGCGCCTGAAAACTCCGAAAAATTTATCGAGGCCGCACGTCAGGAAAATCTGGAAGCTGTCGTCGTCGCCACCGTTACGGATACGGGCCGGCTGCGCATGACCTGGAACGGCCAGCGCATCGTGGACGTTTCCCGCGACTTCCTGAACACGAACGGCTGCGCCAAGCACGCAGACGCCGTCGTTCCCAAGATGGACGCGCCCTCCTTCTTTTGTGAGCCGGCGGGCGACAGCCTGAACGAGCAGCTTTTAAACCACGCCTCCACGCTCGGTATTTGCCTGGAGCGCGGCCTGGTTGAGCGGTTTGACGGCTCTATCGGTGCATCCTCGGTCTTCATGCCGTTCGGCGGCAAAAACCAGCTCACGCCGACACAGGTCATGGCGGCTACCCTGCCCGCTCTGCACGGCCAGTGCTCGACCGCCTCGGTCATGGCCTATGGTTTCGACCCCTATTTCACCGAGGAAAACCCCTTCCTTGGCGCGTCGTGCGCGGTGCTCGAATCGGTCGCCAAGCTGGTCGCCGCGGGCTGCGACTACAAAACCGCCTACCTCACCTTTCAGGAGTATTTTGAGCGCCTGAACCGCGATCCCCGCCGCTTCGGCAAGCCGCTTGCCGCTTTGCTCGGCGCATACAGGGCGCAGGAAGAACTGCACCTCGGCGCGATCGGCGGCAAGGACTCGATGTCCGGCTCCTACAACGAGATGGACGTGCCGCCGACACTGGTTTCCTTCGCCATCGCCCCGCGGGCGGCGGACAAGCTGATCTCTCCCGAATTCAAGGGCGCGGATCATCCGGTTTACTGCTTCGACGCGCAGTTCGATACCGACGGCGTGCCGGACTATGCCTCCATTATGGAGATGTGGGAGCTGGTGCAGGATCTGATCGCGGAGGGCAGGGCCGTTTCGGCCTGGGCGCTGTCGGTCGGCGGCATCGCCGAAGGCATTATGAAAATGGCGGTTGGCAACGATATCGGCTTTGTATTTGACGACATGTTCCCTGTCGAGGCGCTGTTCGGCAAAAACTTCGGCGGCATCCTGCTGGAGGCTTCCGAGCCGCTGCCCGGCTACTGGTTGGTCGGCCACACCACCGCCGCTCCCGAAATCACCGTTGAAGGCGCTTCTGTTTCGCTTTCCGAGGTCAAAGCCGCGCTTGAGGGTACGCTGGAGAACGTCTTCCCGACCCGCGCCGCGGCATCCGACGACAAGCTGCAAACCGTCTCCTTTACGGAGCGGAGCCTGTCCCGGCCGGCGGTCAAGACCGCGAAGCCTCTTGCCGTCATCCCGGTCTTCCCAGGCACAAACTGCGAGTACGATACGGCCAGGGCGGTTGAAAAGGCAGGCGGCGCGGCGGAAATTATCGTTGTGCGCAACCTGACGCACGATGCGCTTGCCCAATCTGCCGAAGCGCTTGAATCCGCCATCCGCCGCAGCCAGATGGTCATCCTGCCGGGCGGCTTTTCCGGCGGCGACGAGCCGGACGGCTCCGGCAAGTTCATCGCGTCCTTCCTGCGCAATCCGGCGATCAAGGACGCCGTGCATGCACTTCTGCAAAAACGCGACGGCCTGATGCTCGGCATCTGCAACGGCTTTCAGGCGCTCATCAAGCTGGGTCTCGTACCTTATGGCGAGATCCGCGACGAGATGTCCGCTGATGATCCAACCCTGACCTTTAATCTGATCGGCCGCCACCAGTCCCGTTATGTCACGACCCGCGTCGCATCCGTGAAAAGCCCGTGGCTGTCCGGCTGCGCGGTCGGCGATCTGCACAGCATCGCGATCTCCCATGGCGAAGGCCGCTTCGTCGCCCCGCAGCATGTGATTGACGGCCTGATTGCAGGCGGCCAGGTGGCCTTCCAGTATACCGACCGTGAGGGCAATCCCTCCATGGATATCGCCGCAAACCCCAACGGTTCCCTGTGCGCGATTGAGGGCATCACCTCGCCCGACGGCCGCGTTCTTGGCAAGATGGGTCACACCGAACGCTTCAGCCCCTATGTAGGCCGCAACATTTACGGCCAAAAATATCAGCCGCTCTTTGAAAGCGGCGTCCAGTATTTTAAATAACGCGCAACAGCCCCGCCGGTGTAATCCGGCGGGGCTGTACCTGTTGACAGAAGAACGGCGGCGTGTTCCCTTACCGGAACGCGCCGCCGTTCTTCTCTCTTCTCTCTCCCGCAGGGGTTATGTGTTCTGCACTGCATTGATATAGTGCAGTATCACGTCCACAGAATTGTCAACGCCAATGCGTCCGGCGTTGATGCAAAGGTCATAATGATCGCATTTGCCCCAGACCTTGCCGGTGTAGTAATTATAATATGTAGAGCGTTGTTTATCCATCTTCTCCAGTGCGGCTTCCGGGCTCTTGCCGTTCAACACATAGTCGCCGTGGGACTGGATCCGGCGAATGCGCGCCTCCAGAGAACCATGGATAAAGAAATCATATCGGTTTGGGTACTCTCTCAGAACATGATCGGCGCAACGTCCGACGATTACGCACGGGCCGCTATTGGCAAACTCACGCAAAACCTTGCTTTGCGCGATATACAGCTGATCCGTCAGTGTCATGCCGTTTGTGCCGGTGGAACCGAACATTGTCAGGGAATAAAGAAAGCTGTTGGTTGCACGCTTGTCCAAACGGTCGAACATTTCCTCTGAAAATCCGGTTTCTTTTGATGCACGCGCGAGAATTTCACGGTCGTAATAGGCAATGCCAAGCCGCTCCGATAGTTTTTTGCCAATTTCGCGGCCGCCGGTGCCATATTGACGGCTGATCGTAATAATCATATTCTCTTTCATAGCGTTCCCTCCGTTTCGACACATCATGTACAAAGTGCATAAATCTTTGTATCATTATGATACTTCGGTTTATCAGAATTGTCAAGATGTTTCGGAGGGAATTATCATTTTTTTGGCTGATCAACCAAAAGCCGCCCTACACGGTCAATATCGCCCGCACCCATGGTCAAAATCAGGTCGCCGTCGTGCGCAATCGTCCGCAAATAGTCTGCAATTTCCTCCAATGTATGAAGGCAAACCGCTCCCTGAATCTTCGCGGCGAGGTCATCTGAGGATATCCCGACGGTGTTTTTCTCACGCGCTGCATAAATCGGTGCAAGCACCACCTGGTCGCACTGCTCCAGTTCTTTTACAAACTCGTTAAAAAGCGCTTTGGTGCGCGTATAGGTATGGGGCTGAAACGCGCAGATAATGCGCGAAAAATCCATCTGGCGCGCAGCGGACAGGGTGGCGCGCATCTCGCTTGGGTGGTGCGCATAATCATCCACAACCACCGCGCCCGACGGCAGGCGCCCGGTCAGCTGGAAACGGCGCGAGGAACCCGTAAAGGCTGACAATCCCAGGCTCACCTGCTCCGGATCAATTCCCAGAAACGATGAGATGGCACAGCAAGCCAGCGCGTTCATCATATTATGAAAACCGGGCACCGAGAGCTCCACCGAAGTGAACCGTTCGCCGCCGACCAATACGTCAAAGCTGTAGTAACCGTTGCGGATACGAATGTTATCCGGATGCACATGCGCGCCCGCATCCGCGCCAAAAGTGATGACTGTGCGCGGGATGTCCTGTACGGCGCGCACAGCGTTTGGGTCGTCCGCATTGACGACGACCGCACCATTTTCGGGCGTGAGCAGGCAGAACGAACGGAACGAGCGGATGATATCGTCAATATCCTTAAAGAAGTCGAGGTGATCTGCCTCCACATTGAGCACCGCCGCCACGGTCGGACGGAAATTGAGGAAGGAATTGCAGTATTCGCAGGCCTCCGCGACAAAGCAGTCCTTCCCGCCAATGCGGAGCGTTCCGCCGATTGCGGGCAGATGACTGCCGACCATAACGGTCGGGTCCAGCCCCGCCTGCATCGTGATCATCGTCATCATGGAAGTGGTCGTTGTTTTGCCGTGCGTGCCGGACAGGCAGATCACATGCTCGTAGTCCTCCATCAGGCAGCCCCAGGCCTGCGCCCGTTCAACAACCGGAATTTGCCGCTCGCGCGCGCGGACAATTTCCGGATTTTCATCGTGGACAGCCGCCGTGCGGATGACGAGAGCCGCACCGTCCACGTTTTCGGGCCGGTGTTCATATGTGATGCGTGCGCCAAGACGCTCCAGACGGTCAGTGACCGCGGTTTCCGTGCGGTCGGAGCCGGTGACCCTGGCGCCGAGAGACAGCAGCAGTTCGGCCAGGGAGTTCATGGAAACCCCTCCGATGCCGACCAGATGAATGATATCGTGATTCTCTATATATGGTTTAATGGATATAGCCTGATTCATGAAGAAACCCCCAAAATAAGAAAAAAATCTGCGCTGTGTATTATTATATGATACTTTGACCAAAATATAAATAGTCAATCGCACCAAACCGACATTTTTTAAAGGAGACCTGAATCATGGAAATCACAGACATCAAATTCCGCCATTTTGAGAACGAAGGAAGATTGAAAGCACTGGTGTCGATCACGTTTGACGGCACTTTTGCCGTTCACGACATCAAGCTGATTGACGGGCAGGACCGGCTGTTCCTTGCCATGCCTTCCCGGCGCATGCCGGACGGCAAATACCGGGACATCGTGCATCCCATCGGCAACGAGCTGCGCGACAAACTGGAAGACCGCGTGATTACCGAATACCGCAATACGATAAAACAATAAACCACTTCTCCTCCTTTCAAGCGTTCGGCGGGCCGGACGCTTGCTTTTTTTATGCAAATACGGTACAATATTCATTTGTAGAGAGGGAGGTTCCTATGAAAGTTCTAATCCTGTCCGTGACGGCCGGTTTCGGCCACCATGCGACCGCACGCGCAGTGAGCGATATGCTGGCTGCCAAGGGCGCAGAACCGCTCACGCTGGACATCTATAAATACATTAACCGCGCAGTGCAGCACACGATTGACAAGGGCTACCTGTTTTCATCCAAGCACACGCCGGAGCTGTACAGGCTGTGTTACGCTCTGGCGGAAAACCATGGGCAGAGCTATTTCAGCATCCCCAAACTGAACATCATCAACATCGTCAATGCGCTGGGCACAACCAAGTTTGAGCGGGTCATTTCCGATTTTGCGCCGGACGCCATTGTGTGCACGCATGTTTTTGCGGCACAGCTCGTCAACGAGATGAAAAAGCACCAAATGGTGACCGCCCCTGCGGTCGGCATCGTGACCGACTACACCATGCACCCCTACTGGGAAGACGTACCGCAAATTGAGCACATCGTCACGGCAAGCGAACTCATCAGCCATCTTGCCGTCAAGCGCGGTATCGCCGCCGACCGGCTGCTCCCCTATGGCATCCCGATTCACCCAAAGTTCAACCATGAGATCAGCCGCCGGGACGCCTGCGCACAGCTCGGCATTGAGCCGACGCTTCCGACGATCCTGATGATGGGCGGCAGCATGGGATATTCCAACAATAAAAAGCTGATTACTCAGCTGCAATCGGTCGGGCTGCCGTTCCAGCTGCTCGCCGTCTGCGGCAGGAACAAAAAACAGTATCAGCAGCTGACGGAAATGCTGAATTCCTTTGAAGGGCCGTGCACGCTGTACCCTTACGGCTTTGTGGACAATGTCGAGATTATGATGAGCGCGGCGGACTGCATTGTCACCAAGCCCGGCGGACTTACCGTATCCGAAGCGCTCGCCAAAAACCTGCCCATGATCCTCGTTGATCCGATCCCCGGACATGAGGAACGCAACGTGGAATTCCTGCTCAACAACGGCATTGCCTCGCTCGTGACCAAGACCTTTCCCATCGACGAGGCGGTCTATCACCTGTTCACCAATCCGGCGCGTCTGCAAACCGTGCGCGAAACCATGCGCGCAATCGGCCATCCAAATGCGACGGAGCGGTTGGCGGATTTTGTCCTGACCATGGCGGCAAACTGAAAAACGGCCTGCGTATCCAAGGATACGCAGGCCGTTTTTTACCACAAATAGTAGACGAACAGCCCAAAAATAGACAGCAGAAACAAAATCATGCCGGTGTTGACAAAGATCGTCTTCAGCCGTGTACCTCGCGGCAGCGGGCATTCACCCGGCAGCAGAATCCGCCGTCGAAAATGCAGCAGAAGAAGAAGCGCGCCTGCGATGGCACATCCGAACAGCGCCATCCCATAAACCGTGACCAAAAACAGCTGCGGCCGCAATTGCAGCGCGGTGAACGGGTCTGTGATATCGCTCTGTCCGGCGAGCCGCTCCACAAGCGGCGCCAGCACTGCGCCCATAAAATTAATCAGCATGTGCAGCGCGATCGGATACCGCAGACGGCCGGTACGAATATACAAGTAAGCAAACAGCATGCCTAGGCCAAAGGCATAAAAAAACTGATACAGATTGGCGTGGAACAATCCGAACAGCAGGCCGGACAGCACCACCGCCAGCCCTTCGCCGAATTGCCGGGTACGGTCAATCAGCAGTTTGCGGAACAGAAATTCTTCAATAATCGGCGCGATCAGCGCTGTCACAAGAAAATTCATAAGCAAACTGGAATTCTCCAGCAGCGTCTCCACGCTGTTATCGACGGGCGCCCCCCGCAGAAGCCCGATCCAGTTCATCACGTGGACGCCGATCAAGTTGCCCGCATACAGAATGCCGATGCTCATCAAAAAATATTTTCCAAACCGCCCCGCGCCCAAAGAATGCGTCTCCGGCGCGCGGCTGGGCACTCTTCTCATCATCGCGGCGCAGACCGGTACCGCGATGCCGTACATCGGCAAAAACGACGCCACCCACATCTGCCAGCTGCCGGTGCCAGCCTTCGGCGCAGCCAGAAAGACAGCCAGCCCGCCGAGCGCCTGCAACGCGCTGGTCAGCACGGTCAGGATAAAATACGCCATGCCGATTCGCGAGAAACACTGCCGTTCGGTCAGGATTTTGCCCTGCCAG
>JBFWIM010000019.1:0-23777 GCA_050255995.1 Intestinibacillus sp. | reverse complement strand
CGTCAACAGCGGGGAGCAATTGCCGGTTCAAGCGGTTTCCAAAAACGAGCTTACCCGCTGCAGAGTTAAGCTTCTGCAGGAGACTGTGCTGGATCGCTTTGCGGCGCACAAAACGCTCGGGGAACTAATATTAATTGACCGTATAAGCCATGCTACCGCGGCTTGCGGCGTGGTGGAATCCGTGGATACCGAAGGGGAACAGGGGGCGGTTTTTGAAGATGGCACGCAGAGTATCTCGCTGCCGCTCTTTGACGGGTTCTACTATCATAAGGACCTACAGACGATT
This sequence comes from Intestinibacillus sp., assembly GCA_050255995.1. Classification (GTDB taxonomy): domain Bacteria; phylum Bacillota; class Clostridia; order Oscillospirales; family Butyricicoccaceae; genus Intestinibacillus. Next base: position 23,491 of record JBFWIM010000019.1, on the reverse strand, counting down.
GTTCGCCACAGTGCCCCCAAAGTCGTGTATCGGGTGGGCGAGCCTCTCCCGCTCAGAAGTGAATGCTGCCGGTATCCCGATGATTTTGACGTGCTGGCAGGCGGCGCCGTGGTGCAAATCCGTCACGGTAAATTTGCCGGTATTGGCAGCCGGACGGAAGGGGAGCAGAGCTTCCTCCTGCTGGATGGACAGGGCTTCGCGCTGGATCAGGGGAATCTCTTACCCTTTGAAACGTATCGGAGGATTGGGTTCTGGGAAGACAGCAGTAAGGCGTAACGCGGGGAAGATATCCGGATTCCTGAATTTTCGAAAGCTCCCGCAAGATGCCGGAAGAATGATGATTGAACGCACGTAAATAAAAACACATCCTGCGCCGCTTTTAAAAGCGGCGCAGGATGTGTTTTTTCGAGTATGTCATATCAAGAGAATTGCTCGCGATGTCAGGCGGGGGAAATGTTTTGCATGCGTTACAATATAAACATAAACAAGGTTTTGGTTAGGTACGTATTATGTGGCTTGCAATCTTCAAAACGCATCATATGAGGCAGCCCACCCGACGCCCCGAAGCGATGCAGCCCTTCAGCAGTCGTCCACGTCAATGATCATTTTTTTGCAGTAGGAGCAGTAATGGGTGATGGCTTCAGCCTTTTGCAACGGCACATGAGAGCCGATGCGCAGTCCTCCCGCAGACCACAGGCCAAACAGCAGTTTCTTGTCTTTGGGGAGCCAGCGCAGCTGATGCTGATCGCCGATCAGCTTGCCTTCCAGCATGATTTTTCCGCAATAAGGACAGTTCATCATGTGCACCTCCTGATAAATAATAGGTGTGGCCGGGCAAAAAACGCGCCGCAATATCAGACTTCACAGTCCGGCAGGCAGCATGGCGTTTTACGAAAATGGGAGCCTCCCGCGCGGTGGCGGGGATCCGGGAGGGCGAGAGCATGGAGGTCGTCGGCAAGCACATCCCGCAGCAGGGCAGGCTGCAGCGCGTCGGGCAGCTGTTTTTCGTGCAGCGGCTTGACAATGAGCGGTACGGCAGCGGTTTCCGCGAACAGGCGAAGCAAGGTGCGGCCACGCGCGCCAATCGCCAGCACACGCAAATAGCCGGGCGCCGCTTCTGTTGCCGAAAGCGGAAGGTCAAGGAAAGCGCGCAGGTATGCCCGCCGCACCCGCGCAAGCGGATAGCGCCGCGTCTGTGCTTCGGTGCAGGCCGCGGCGAACGTGCCGTTTTGGTGGATGGCCTGCGCCAGACGATTACACAGCCCTTCATCAGGGCGTTCATAACGCGCAAAGTCCTCCGGCGTCAGACGGCGCAGACAGGCGAGCAGCGCCTGGTCCAGCGACGGGAGCAGGACAGGCACACGGCCCTGCATGGTAGCCTGCTCCAGCAGCCGGCGGGAAGATGGCGGCATGAAATTACGGCAGCTGTCCATATCCCCGCAGGCAATGCGTTCGCGCAGGTAGGAGGCCGAGGCCAGAGCGCCGAGCGGTGCGGCGCTGTCATGTGAGACGCCGCGGCGCGCTATGGACAGGGGAGAAAGCAGGCTGCGGGCGCGCCGGATCGCGCGGCAATAGGAGACGCCAAGCGTGTTGTTTGGAGAGGAAAGCAGCGCCGCTGTTTTCGGGCAGGTCCGCGCCAGCGCAGCCTGGCTCGCGGCGGCATAGGACAATCCCTTCTGCAGCTCGCTGCGCAGCGCGGACTGGACGGTCTCCTCATCCAGCGCGCAGGCGGCGGCGTCCAGCGCGCGCGCCGAGCCGCATTCACTGCCGAAGGATAAGTAACCGACCGTGCCAAGCGCATCCAGTGCGCGCACACCGCCGAGGGCGAAGCCATCCGCCGAAGAAAGCGCCGCGCCAAGCGGCAGCTCCAGCACCAGATCGGCCCCGCCGCGCACCGCAGCCTCCGCCCGCGCATATTTGTCCAGAATGGCAAGATCGCCCCTCTGTACAAAATTCCCGCTCATTATGCAGACAAGCGCCGTATCGGCGCCCAGAATGCGCCTGGATTCAGCCAGATGCAGTGCGTGGCCATTGTGAAAAGGGTTGTATTCGGCAATGATGCCGCAGATTTTCATAAAAGCCTCCGAAAAAACCAAAATGCAGGTTGTACATTCGGGCGGGATGGTGTAAAATATAACTAAAATGTCATATGCGTCTCCAGCTGGAGGGTACAATTTCTTTCTTATGAATATTGTACACTTTGTTGCTGTTTTTTGCAATGTATTTTGTAGACGTAAGAAGAAAAGGAGTATTTGGAACATGAAAGTACTGGTAATCAATGCGGGCAGCTCTTCCTTGAAGTATCAGCTGATTGATATGGATGCGAAGGCTGTGCTGGCAAAGGGCCTCTGCGAGCGCATCGGTATCGACGGCAAGCTGACCCATGAGGGCAAGACAGAGGAGAAGTACAAGGCAAACGTTCCGATGCAGACCCATGCCGAAGCGATCAAGGCTGTCATTGATATCCTGACGGATAAGACGTGGGGCGTGATCGACAGCATGAGAGAAATCAATGCGGTCGGTCACCGTGTTGTACATGGCGGCGAATATTTTGCCGATTCTGTGCTGATCACCGAAAAGGTTATCAAGGCCATTGAGGCCTGCATTCCGCTGGCTCCTTTGCACAACCCGCCGAACCTGATCGGCATCCGGGCGTGCGAGGACGTCATGGGCAAGGACGTGCCGCAGGTTGCGGTTTTCGACACCGCGTTCCATCAGTCCATGCCGCAGGCGCATTATATGTACGCGCTGCCGTACGAGTACTACGAAAAGTACAAGATCCGCCGTTACGGTTTCCACGGCACCTCTCATAAGTATGTCTCGCGGCAGGCAGCCGATATGATGGGCCGCCCGATTGAGGAACTCAAGATTATCACCTGCCATCTGGGCAACGGCTCCTCCATCACCGCGATCGACCACGGTAAGTCCGTCGATACCTCTATGGGCTTCACCCCACTGGACGGTCTGCCGATGGGCACGCGCGCGGGCAATATCGACCCCGCGATCATTGAGTTCCTGGCCGAGCATGAGGATCTGTCCGCCAAGGAAGTCATCGAAATTCTGAACAAGAAGTCCGGTATGCTGGGCGTTTCCGGCGTATCCTCCGACTTCCGTGATCTGGACAATGCAATCAATGAGGGCAACCAGCGTGCGGCGCTTGCCAAGACCATGTTCAACCTCTCCGTAAAGAAAATCATCGGTTCGTACATCGCCGAGATGGGCGGCGTAGACGCGATCGTATTTACTGCGGGCGTCGGCGAGAATGACCGCTCGGTCCGCTGGGACGTCTGCGAGCATATGGAATACCTCGGCATCAAGGTCGATCCGGAGAAGAACAAGTACCGCGGCAAGCAGATGGACATTTCCGTCGACTGGGCGCGCGTGCGCGTTCTGGTCATCCCGACCAATGAGGAGCTTGTCATCGCGCAGGATACCGAGCGCCTCGTGAAGGAAACGGGCAAGGCGTAAGCCTCCCGATCAAAATTCTCACAAGGATACAAAGGGTTGGCGCTCCGGCGCCGGCTCTTTATTTTTGCTCGGGGGAAAGAAAGCCTTCGCCAGTGATCTCATTCGCCTCGGTTACAATGATAAATGCATCCGGGTCGGCCGCGCGGACGAGGTCATAAATGCGGGAAACCTCCGGACGCCGTACTGCGACAAGCAGCACTTCGTTTTCCCGGCCGGAATAGCTGCCCCGCGCCCGCAGCTCTGTCACGCCGCGGGAAAGGCCAAACAGGATGTCCTGCTTTATTTTATGATTCTGCTGTGAAAAAATGAAAACAAGCTTGCCGGTACCCGCGCCTGTGCCGTAAAGAATGGCATCCACTACCTTGGAAGTCAGGAAAATGACGATCATGGCGTACATCGGGCTTTCGATGCTGCCGTAGACAAGGATAGAGCACAGGACAATGGGCAGATCAATCAGCAGGATGAGTTTGCCGATGGACACATGCCGCAGATGCCGGCCGAGCAGGTAGGCCGCGAGATCGGTGCCGCCGGTTGTGCCACCCCGGCTGAAAATGAGCGCCAGACCTGCGCCCACGAGCACGCCGCCAAATACCGCAGCCAGCATGCCGTCCCCGCGATAGGGCGGCAGGATGCCCGCCGTCAGGTCGATGGCAAAGGAAGAGAGCACCACCGCGACGGCGGATTTGCCCATGGAACGCGCGCCGGTTGCACGGATGCCCCATAGAAACAGCGGAATGTTGATGGCCAGATTGGTCATGCCGATGGGCACGCCGAACAATGCTTGCAGCAGAGTCGCCGCGCCGGTCGCGCCGCCGGGGGCGATGTTGTTCGGGGCGGTAAACATATTGATCGCAACGGCGATCAGCAGGCTGCCGAGCACGAGAAAAACGCCGTCCAGCGCGATGCGCGCAGTCGAAATACGCTTCATAGAGGATCATCCTCTCCTTTGATAAATGTTCTTAGTGTGCCACACAGTACAAAAAACATGAGTCGGGCGCGACACACGGTCTTGTATGGCGGAAAAAAGAGCAAAAAACGTGAAAAATGCAAAAGGGAGGTTGACAGGATCGGGTCCCCGTGCTATGCTATTAAAAGCCGCATCAAGCGGGTTCTAGAAGTGTGCCCAAAATGTGGGGCCGCCTGCACGAGCGTGACTCTAAAAAGAAAGAGAGGTGCTACCGAAATGTATGCAATCTTAGAGACCGGTGGCAAGCAGTACAAAGTATCCGAAGGCGACGTAATTTACGTTGAAAAGCTGAACGCCCCCGACGGCACGAATGTAACCTTTGACAAGGTTCTGGCAGTTGGCGACGGCGCTGAGCTTAAGGTCGGCGCTCCGTACGTAGAAGGCGCGACGGTTTCCGGCACGGCCGACAAAACCGGCAAGCAGAAGAAGATCAACATCTTCAAGATGAAGCCCAAGAAGGGTTACAGAAAACGTCAGGGCCACAGACAGCCTTATACCAAGGTGACCATCGGCGCAATCAACGCCTAATGGCATGACCAGAGTCGTATTTACCAAGCAGCGCGGAGGGTTCAAATCCGTCGGTATCACCGGCCACGCCGGGTATGCCGAAGAGGGAGAGGACATTGTCTGCGCGGCAATTACCAGCGCGATGCAGCTCCTCCATATCCTGCTCGACGATGTGCTTTTGATCGATATCGATACCGAAGTCGATCAGGAAGCGACGTTTATCCGCGTCACTCTGCCGGACAATATGACCGCGGAGGAAGACCGGGAAGCCCAGCACGCCCTGCGCGCGCTGCGGGTGCATTATGGCGAGCTGGAGAAGGAGTACGCGCAATTTATTCATGTAACGGAGGTGCAACACGATGCTTAAGATCAGCTTACAGTTTTTTGCTCATAAAAAGGGCGTAGGCTCTACCAAGAACGGCCGTGATTCCGAGGCGAAGCGCCTGGGTGTAAAGCGTTCCGATGGCCAGGTCGTTCCGGCCGGCAACATTCTGGTTCGCCAGCGCGGCACGAAGATCCATCCGGGCACGAACGTCGGTATCGGTTCTGACGATACCCTGTTCGCTAAGGCTTCCGGCGTGGTTCGCTACGAGCGCGTCGGCAAGGACCGCAAGAAGGTTTCTGTCTATCCGCAGTAATCTCTGACCGGCTGCCAGCCCCGGCTTTGCGCCGCGGACGGTTTGCCACGACCCGGATATGGCCGTGCATCTGCACGGCGGCAAAAACGGACAAAATCTCAGGCCGAACGGTCTGAGATTTTCTTTTGAGGCAATCGCCATGCGGCGGCTTGCCAAATCCCCTTTGGAAAGGAGGAAACCACATGTTTATTGATGTAGTTAAAATCCGCATCGCGTCCGGCAAGGGCGGCGACGGTAAGGTTAATTTTCACCGCGAAAAGTATGTCGCGGCGGGTGGGCCGGATGGCGGCGACGGCGGGCGCGGCGGCAGCGTTATTTTTAAAGTGGACGATAACCTGTCCACGCTGCTGGACTTCCGCTATAAGAAGAAGTATGTGGCGCTGCCCGGCGAGCCCGGCGGTGGCAAGCGCTGCAAGGGCAAGGACGGCGCCGATCTGGTCATTCGCGTGCCGCGCGGCACAATTCTGCGCGATCAGGCCACTGGACAGGTCATTAAGGACCTGTCGGATGACGAGCCGTTTGTCGCGGCAAAGGGCGGTAATGGCGGTTGGGGCAACTCGCATTTCGCCACGCCGACGCGCCAGACCCCGCGCTTTGCAAAGCCCGGCCAGCCGGGGGTGGAGCGCGAGATCATACTGGAGCTCAAACTGCTTGCGGACGTCGGCCTCGTAGGCTTTCCGAACGTCGGCAAGTCCACGCTGTTGTCCATGGTGTCGGCCGCGCGCCCTAAAATTGCCAATTACCACTTCACAACGCTGATCCCGAATCTTGGCGTGGTGCGCGTGGGAGAGGAGCAGTCTTTCGTCATGGCGGACATTCCCGGCATCATTGAGGGTGCGTCGGAGGGCGCGGGTCTGGGGCATGATTTCCTGCGCCACATCGACCGCTGCCGCCTGCTGCTGCATCTGGTGGATGTTTCCGGCAGCGAGGGCCGCGACCCGATTGAGGACGTCAGGACGATCAATGCTGAACTCGCGGGATACAGCGAGTTTCTGTCCGGACGGCCGCAGATACTGGTCGCGAACAAGACCGACCTGCTCGGTGACAACCGCGAGCCGGTCGAGCATCTGCGCGCTTATGCGGCGGAGAACGGGTTTGATTTTCTGGAGCTGTCCGCCGCCACCAACACCGGCGTACAGGAGCTGATCCGGAAGACCTGGGACACGCTGCAGGAACTGCCGCCGGTCTTTATCTATGAGCCGGAGTTCGTCGAAACCGTGGCTGAGGTCACGGAACGGGACATTCTGGTGGAAAAGGTTGAGGACTATTATGTCATCAGCGGCGCGTGGGTCGATAAACTGATGAGCAGCGTCAACACAGACGATTACGAATCCCGCATGTATATGGATCGCATGCTGAAGAACGCCGGCGTCTATGACCGGCTGGAGGAGCTGGGCGTGGATGAGGGCGACTTTGTCGTCATCGGCGATATTGAATTCGAATACGTGCGCTAAACGGCAGGAGCCGTCCGGAAACTTCGGACGGCTCTTCGTTTTTTCAAATCAGTCCAAGGTCGTGCAGCAGCAGATAAGCGACGTAGAAAATTGCGACCCAAAACGCTGCAGTGATGGCAAGACAGAGCACAAAGGGGCCGGCACGGTGCTGGTCGTTCAGCGCGATGCCAAGCGCAACAGGATCGCCCATGTTGCGCACAGCCGTTTCCTCGGCCTCATCAAAGGAGAAACCGCGCTTTTCCATAAGATAAAGGATGCGGTCCTCAATGTGTCCGGACAGTTCGGCGCGAATTTTGCGGCGCACGCGGGGCCAGCGGATCTGCGCGCATACGGCAGCAAGAAAAGCGTCTGTTTTAGACGGAGGCATAGGCCTCACCCCCGATGACTTTCCCCATTTTGGTGCACAAGAGCTGCCATTCCCGCCGCTTTCGAGACAGAGAGTGGATTCCCTGCCGGGTCAATTGATAGTATTTGCGGCGGCGTCCGGTTTCAGATGCCGTCTCGTAGGAGCGAATTTCGCCCTGCCGCTCCAACCCGTGCAGGATGGGGTAGAGCGTGCCCTCGTTCAGGGAAAAGGTGTGGTCCGAACGGCTTTCCAGCTCACGGATCATCTGATAACCGTATTTGTCTCCGCCCTCCAGCAGGGCGAGCACGAGCAGGGTCATGCTGACCGGAAACTGCTTTTCCTGTTTTTGTTTCAAAGCCAGCCCTCCTTTTGGCATACCTCGAAATTCTAGGTATTTTCAGTATACTCCGGCAGCCGGCGGGTGTCAACGCGGCCTTGCTGCATCGCGGTGTCGCAAAGTGCTTTTATGTGGTTAGTTTAATACTATTTCTGCAATCTTATGACTGAAAGATAAAATGTTCGCAGGCACAGGCAAATGCCCCTTCCTGCGCCGGACAGGAGATAAAATCGACCATGGGGAGCACAGCGGGGTGCCCGTCTCCCGGGCAGGCCGAATATCCGGCAGCCTGAAGCAGCTGCAAGTCGTTGAGATTGTCACCGATGGCAAGCGTCTGTGCGATCGGCATGTCAAGCCGGCGGCAGAGCTCCCGCAGCGCGGTGCCCTTGTCAATACCAGCACAGTAGCAGTCGATATAATTATCGTGGCTGCGGTGCCAGCGGTAGCGCGGGTCGGGGTCTGCGGTTACAATAGGGAGCATACGCGCGAGCTGCTCTACCGTGCCGTTCATTACAATTTTGCCGTTGGGCTTGGTCAATACGGTTTCAAAGTCCGGCACTTCGGTGATTTCGTAACCGAGCAGCAGAGCCTCCCGGCGCAGAATGTCGGTCAGGCAGGAGGTGTAAAGCTGCCCGTCCTGCGAAATCATAATGGGAATGCCGTAACCGCGGTAGCGGTGGTAGATGTCCCGGAGGGTGCCCGCTTCCAACATGCCCAGAGCGTAATCCTTCCGCCGGGCAACATCATAAATTCCGCCGCCGCCGGAGTGGATGATGTACTGCGGGCCGTCCCAAAGGGAGAGACGATTCAGCGCCGGGCAAATGCCGTCCATTTCGCGGCCGGTGGCGAAGACCAACATGATCCCTGTGCGCTTCAGCCGCGCAATGCAGGCGCGGTCTCGTTCAGAAATATGTTGGCGGTCGTAAAACAGGGTGCCATCAAGATCGGTGGCGACCAGAGTGACAGGATTCATAACAAGCTCCTTTGTGCAGATGCTGCCTTTATTTTACCGCATTTTACGTGTTTTGTATACAGGAAAGGCAAGCGGCAGCAAACTTTACAAAAAGGTTCTTGACTTTGCAGGCGCTTTACGGTAGCATCAAGCATAAAGGATTTAAGATTGGAGTACGAGGGATGCAGGCTTTTTTCGACTGGCTGCTGGGCGCGGGGCGCGAGGCGGCTGTGTTCATTATTTCAATGATACCACTGGTAGAGCTGCGTGGCGCGGTGCCGCTCGGCACGGCGATTGGGATGCCCTGGATGCAGGTGCTGCTGATCGCGCTCGCCGGCAACATTCTGCCGATTCCGTTCATCATTTTGTTTGCGGAAAAGCTGCTCGACTGGCTGTCTTCTCTGCGTCCGTTCGCAGGCTTTGCGAACTGGTATAAAAATAACCTGCTTAAAAAAACCGATCGGGTTACGCGCTATGCGAACATCGGGCTGTTTCTGTTTGTGGCAATCCCTCTGCCGGGAACCGGGGCATGGTCGGGCGCGGCAATTGCAGCATTGCTGAAAATGCCGGTGCGCCGCGCCTTTGTTGCAATCGCGCTCGGCGTTGTCGCGGCGGGCATCATCATGACGGTCGCGTCGCAGGGTATTGCGCGCGTTTCCGGGATATTTTAAAAGAAAAGCGCCTCCCCGTCAAAGAGGAGGCGCTTTTTCATGCCGTGACGCGGCAGGGGAGCCGTCTCCGTGCCGGAACAGCGCCTGCAGGTTGGCGGCACCCCGGTAGCTCTGACCGGTAAAGGGCCAGCAAAGGGGCCGGACGCTTGCAAAAACAAAGGTAATAAAAAGCGAAAACAGGAGGGTCAGACCGTAGAATACGGCTTGCTGCCACACAGCCGTAAAGTGCTGGCTCATCACATGGATATGCAGAAGCGTAATGATACGCGGGTGTGCAAGATAGACGCAGAATGACGCGCCGGAAAGCAGTGTCAATGACCTGCCGCGGCTTGGCCGCCCCTCCCAATATTCCCGCGCAAGCAGAAAAACCGCCGCGGACAGGATCACAACATAAGCCGACAGATAGCTTTTGAATTGCTCAGAGTATGTCTGCGCGCCCACGCTGCGCCGCCAAGTCCCCAGAATAATCACCGCAAGGTCTGCAATAACGACCATCCACAGCGTCCGTTTTCCGACAGGCCGACGCAGCGTGGACAGTGCATAACCCAGCAGGAAATACCCCAGGAAACCGCCGACCATGGTCAGGTTGTAGACGGGATTGCCGGAGAGGAGCGGCGCGTACCGCGCAGGCAGCAGCTCGCGCACGGTTTTGATCACACTGGAAAACAGGAACCAGAGTACGAGGGCATAGCGCCACAGGGTGGGAGACAGGGAGCCCGTCAGTTTTTTGAGCAGCGGAGACAGCAGATAGATCGGAATGATCGCGTATATGAACCAATAGGGCGTAATCACAGGCGCACCGGCGAAGCTCTTCAGCATGTTTTTAGCCGTTTCCGGGCCGGATTCCCGGTAGGCAAAGACAACTGCAAGGGCAGACCAGAGCAAAAACGGTATCAGCACGCGGGGCAGGCGGTGGCGCAGCAAATAGTGCGGGTCGGCAGTCTTGTCACTTGACAGCAACAGCGCGCCGGAAATCATAAAGAAAATCGGTACGGCAATGGTACAGATTGAGGTCAGTGCGTTGGAAACATGCCAGAGCGCCATATGTTCAAACTGCCGCAGAGAGGGGGCGGCGGTATGGAGATAAACAACGGCCAGCATAGACAGCACACGCAATACGTCCAGATATTGCCGCCTTGCGGATGTGGATAGCATAAAACCCCTCCTTCGATAAGCTATGCCTATTATACCCGCCGCAGACGGCGGTTGTACAGGGAAAGTTAAGAAAAATGTAAGGATAAGGTCCGAGAGTTTTTAAATTTTATCATTTATTATACAGGTAACGACGGGGTATGGTATACTGGTCGGGGAAAGGGGAATGAAAGATGTACAGCATTCTGGTGTGTGACGACGACCGCTCCATTGCGGATGCGATTGAAATATATCTACAGGCGGAGGGATACTGCATTTATAAAGCTGCTGACGGAATCGAGGCGCTTGAGCTGGTCGACAGGCATGACATCCATCTGGCCATTATGGACATCATGATGCCGCGGATGGACGGTATGAACGCCACCGTGAAGCTGCGTGAGAAGCGCAACATCCCTATCATCATGCTGTCGGCCAAGGGAGAGGACTACGACAAGATCGGTGGTCTGACCGCGGGCGCGGATGATTATATTACAAAGCCGTTTAACCCGATGGAGCTGGTCGCTCGCGTAAAATCGCAATTACGGCGATATACGACGCTCGGCAGCATGGAAACGCGGTGCGATGTCTATGCGACGGGCGGACTGATTGTGGATGACGAGGCCAAGCAGGTGACGGTGGACGGGGAACCAGTGCGGTTGACGCCTGTGGAATACGGTATCCTGTGTTTTCTCACAAAAAATGCAGGCCGCGTTTTTTCCATTGAACAGATATACGAAAATGTGTGGAATGAACCGGCATACAGTCCGGAAAATACGGTGGCCGTCCATGTCCGGCGCATCCGGGAGAAGATCGAGATCAATCCGAAGGAACCGAAATATCTGAAGGTGGTGTGGGGCGTTGGTTACAAGATTGAAAAGATTTAGCCGCAACTGGTACTGCAAATTTATCGCCTATCTGCTCATTCTCGGACTGGCGGGAACCTTTGTGATTTCTTTTTTGACGATTGGGAGCAAGGTCAGCAACCCGTCCGCATTTGAAAGCAAAACCTATGCAGACAGCAGCGTCTGTTCAGATGAGTTTGCGCGCGTGATTAGCAACATCATAGTCATGCAGTACGAATATGTCAGCGAGGAAAACGTGCGAAAGGGCGGCGCGGTCGATGAATACGCTATGTACCAAAGCATTTACAGCGGGCCCTATTACCTCGACTACCGCCAAAGCTATGAAAATGAGCAGAACCGTAAAAACAGTAATACGGAAACCGCGGATACGGGACCCTATACGCCTACGCCGGCAGACCTGAACGTCAGCATCGCGGTCATGCAGCAGCATCCGGACTGGGAGATGTTTGAGGACGGTGTTTTTGTCCGTTACCTGAGCGAGCATCCCGAGGTAGTGGAAAACGCGAAAAGGTCAATTATAGAAGATCAGCTTCGCAATTTGCAACGGGTGCAGACGTTTCTGGATTCCGTCAGCGGCCAGTTCGCTTACAGCTCTTATCGCGCGGCGACTGACACCACACTGAAAAATGCTGTGGACAACACGATCATTCAGATGCCTTTGTATGCGAAATATGAGTTGCTCGAGAACAATATTATTGTTTACAGAAATGGCGAAGCCAAGCGGTGGATGGAGACGGACTATTCAAGCTATCTTTCACAGGATCGGATTCAGCCGGACGATACGTTGATTGTCGGCATCCAGCCCGATTACCTCGCGCAGCGCGAGCAGCAATGGGTACAGGATCACCGTATCGCGACCGACTGCATGGTGGTCATGATACTGTCAATCATACTTGCGGTCGCACTCTTTGTATATCTTTGCATCGTCACCGGCCGGTTGCCAGGGGAGACAAACGTACGCCTGTTCCTGATCGACCGTATGTATTCCGAGGTACATGTTGCGCTGATAATTGGGCTTATTGTGATTTTCCCGTTCCTGTTCGAGGCAACGGCACGTGTGCCGGTCACTGACCTCGCGCCGATCGTTGTGCCTGCGATTTGCGGCGTGCTGGCAGTCGGCATGCCGCTCATACTCAGCCTGATCCGTTCGCTCAAAGCGCATCGTTTCATCCGCAGCTTTGCCATCGGGCGGCTATGCATTCGGCTGGTGCACTGGGGAGTGCGCTCCGTACGCGCCGTCTGGAACGGCGGCGGACTCATGGCGCGCGGCATGCTGCTCGCCGTGTTGGTTCCGCTTCTGTGCATGCCCTGGTTCACGGTTCCGTTTGTGATTGCGGGAGGGATTTACTTCACCTACCGTACGATCTCCAAATTTCAGCGCATCCAGGAGGGCGTACAGCAGGTGCGCGGCGGCAACCTGGAGTATAAGATTGACGTTGTGGGCGGCGACCTGGGCGCGCTCGCGCAGGATATCAACACGCTGTCCGAAGGTTTGGAGACTGCGATTTCGTCTGAGATCAAAGCGGAGCGTCTCAAGACGGAGCTGATTTCAAACGTCGGCCATGATATCAAGACGCCGCTCACCTCCATCGTAACCTATGTTGACCTACTCAAAAACGAACTTGCGGGGGACAATCCCGACCGTGAAAAATCGCGGGAATATATCGGTGTAATTGACCAGAAGGCGCATCGCCTGCGTGTACTGACGAATGACCTGTTCGAGGCGGCAAAAGCTACGAGCGGCGCGATGACCGTTGCGCTTGAGCAGGTGGACGTTTCCGCACTGATACGGCAGGGGCTGGGAGAATTTGACGACAAGCTTCAGGCGGCGGAACTCGACGTCCGGGTGCATATGCCCGAGCAGTCGGCCTATATGCATGCCGATGGCCGCCTGGTATGGCGCATTTTTGAGAATATGCTGTCCAATGTAGTCAAGTATGCGTTGCCCGGCAGCCGTGTCTATGTGGACGTCAGGCGCGGTCACGGCATGGTCACGCTGACTATGAAGAATATCTCAGCGTACGAGCTGAACATTCCGGCTGAAGAGCTGATGGAACGCTTCAAACGCGGGGACGAATCCCGTTCAAGCGACGGCAGCGGGCTGGGGCTGTCGATTGCGACCAGTCTGGCACAGCTTCAACACGGCGTTTTTCAAATTGAAATTGATGGTGATCTGTTCAAGGCGTCGCTCTCCATACCGGAGTATCATGAGGATTATGCAAAAAAATAATGCATCACCATTTGCATTTTCCATGTACTCTGGAGTAAAATAAAAAAGTACAGCTTTTCTGGGAGGATGAGAACGGTTTGCAGATCAGCATCGTCAGGGTGCGCCCTCAAAACGGGTGCAGACGTAAGAAAAAGAGAAAAACACCAAAGCGCCGCATTGCGGCCATCGCCTTTGCGGTGGCCGCTTTCGGCGTGCTTGCCTGGCTGCTGTTCGGACAGGAGCCGGAGCAGGACGCCAACATTACATACATCGGAGATATTCCGGTGATTTCGCAGTTTTTGCCCGAAAATTCCGCTTCGCGGCCGGGCACTAGGCGGGAGATCAAATATGTGGTGATCCATGAGACCGATAACTTTCGTGCGGGAGCGGATGCCGCGGCGCACAACGCGTATTTGTTGAACAATGCCTACACGCAGGAATTGTCCTGGCATTACACGGTGGACGATCATGAGATTTACCACAACCTGCCGGATGATGAGGTGGCCTACCACGCGAGTGATCATTTAAAGCAAAACGGCGGAAACCGGAACGGCATCGGCGTGGAGCTGTGTGTCAACGAGGACGGGGATTATGAGCAGACTCTCCGTAACGCGGAGCTGCTGACGGCGGCGCTGCTCAAGGCATACGGCCTGTCGGTCGAGGATGTAAAAAAGCATCAGGATTTTTCAGGAAAGATCTGTCCGGCGCGTCTGATTGGCGAAAACCGATGGGATGAATTCCTGGATCAGGTGCGCAAGGATTACACGATGCTCAGCGAGCAGGAGAAAAACGCGCAGGAGCAGGGTACACCGTAAATTTTTTGCAAAAAAGAGTTCCCTTTTTTTCATGGTATGTTATAATGGAATGCGTATGGAATTCATAAAAAGGGAGCGATACGATGCAAAGCGACTATTTGGACCTGACTTTTCCCAAGCAAAAGAATATTGCGCTGATCGCGCATGACAATAGGAAGAAAGACATGATCGAGTGGTGCCAGCAGCACGCGGAAACGCTGAAGAAGCATTTTCTGTGCGGCACAGGCACAACCGCCCGTCTGATTGCGGATGCCACCAGTCTGCCGGTACGCGCGTATAACAGCGGCCCGCTGGGCGGCGACCTGCAGATCGGCGCACGGATTGTGGAAAACCAGATCGATTGTATGATTTTCTTCTGGGATCCGCTCGCGGCGCAGCCGCACGATCCCGACGTCAAAGCGATTATGCGCATTGCGGCGGTGTACGACATCCCCTGCGCGTTTAACCGCTCGTCGGCAGATTTTCTGCTGACCTCTGCATTCATGGACGAGGAGTATACGCATAAGGTCGAGAACTTCCACAAGAATGTTCTGGGCCGCTTTGAGAACATGAAAAGCAGCGAAAATTAAAAGACAAAAGGGGACGGGCTTTGCGCCGTCCCTTTTTTTGAGGAACAGGAGAGAAAAAGAACATGGTAGTGATTTTAAAACAGGGCGCCCCCAGAGAACGTGTGGATAATCTGCTTTCACATTTCAAGGAGATGGGACTTGCCATCAATTACTCCGAGGGTGCAAACACCACAATCATCGGACTTATCGGCGACACGTCCCGCATCGACGAGAGCGACGTCGCAGCATACGATATCGTGGAGCGCGTGCAGCGTGTGTCTGAACCATTCAAAAAGGTCAACCGCAAATTCCATCCGAAGGATTCCGTGCTGGAAGTTGCGGGCCGCAAAATCGGCGCGGGCTATTTCAACGTTTTTGCCGGCCCCTGCTCGGTCGAGAGCAAAGAGCAGATTCTTATGGTGGCCGAGTCGGTCAGGAAAGCCGGCGCGTCCTTCCTGCGTGGCGGCGCGTTCAAGCCGCGTACCTCGCCGTATTCCTTTCAGGGACTCGAGGCGGAAGGACTCAAGCTTCTGCTCGAGGCCAAACGCCAGACCGGTATGCCGATCGTCACGGAAATCATGAGTGAAAAGCACCTTGATTTGTTTGCGGACGTCGATATCATTCAGGTCGGCGCGCGCAATATGCAGAACTTTATGCTGCTCAAGGAGCTGGGACATTCGCAGAAGCCCATCCTGCTGAAACGCGGTCTGTCCGCGACGGTGGAGGAGTTCCTGATGTCGGCCGAGTACATCTGTGCGGGCGGCAATGAAAATGTCATGCTCTGCGAACGCGGGATCCGTACTTTTGAACCCATGATCCGCAACAATCTGGACATTTCTCTTGTGCCGCTGGTAAAAATGCTGTCGCATCTGCCGGTCATCATCGACCCGAGCCACGCGGCCGGCCGCCGCGACATGATTGCGCCGCTGTCCCGCGCGGCCATCGCCGCCGGTGCGGATGGACTGATCATTGAGGCGCACAACAATCCGCGCTGTGCTCTGTGTGATGGCGCGCAGTCGCTGGATCTGCCGCAGTTTGACGAGATCATGGAGGACATCAAGCGCCGCGCGGCGTTCGAGGGGCGCGCCATGGTGCCGGAAGTATAAAACAGAGTGAAAAAACGGGCTGTGGACGATCTCCACAGCCCGTTTTTTATGTACTTATTGCTGCGGGTTTCCCTGGCTTGCCACCAGGTCGTTCAGCGAGCCGAAGGTGTAGCCCATTTGTTCCCATTTGGTCAGCAGTTCATCTAAAATCTGCGCATTTGTGCTGGAAGTGGAGTGAAGCAGCACAATTGCGCCGTCATGGATGCGGGGCAGCAGCTTTTTAAAGGCCTGCTCGGCGGTCGGCTGGTTGTCGGTGTACCAATCGACATAGGCCAGGCTCCAGAATATGGTGTGGTAGCCGAGTGCCTGTGCCTGCTTCAGATTTTCCTCGCTGAATTTTCCCTGCGGCGGGCGGTAAAACCTGGGCAGCTCCTGCCCGGTAGTTTGCTGAAACAGGTTCGCCAAATCGTCAAGCTCTTTCTGGAACGCGGTGGCGTCCGCGATCTTCGACATGTCGGGGTGGTGATAGGTATGATTGCCTACAATGTGCCCTTCGTTCACCATGCGTTTGACCAGATCGGGCGCGGTTTCGATATAGTTTCCCACTACAAAAAAAGCGGCTGGCGCGTGGTGTTTTTTGAGTGCGTCCAGAATAGCGGCTGTATTGCCGTTTTCATAGCCCGCGTCGAACGTGAGATAAATGGTTTTTTTGGAAGTATCGCCAAGATAATATGCGCCGTATTCTGCAAGCTGATCCACCGTGGCATTCCCGATGGGCGGTTTCCCCTCTGTCTGAAAAGATAGTCCCCAGTTCGCCGAGAACGTCTGTACCGCTGCTTCCGCCGAGGCAGTGCGCGTTGCGGGGCGAGACAGCGCGAAACAGCCTGCGCCGAGGATGCAGAGCGCGGCGGCCGCCATGATCATCCAGCGCCGTCTGATGGTTAAAAACAAGCTAAAACACTCCTCCCGGTCAAAAATTCTTTCTCATAACTGTATGCGGACAGCCGGTGAAATTATGACGGTCAGCGAAAAAGCGCACAAAAAGGGCTGCTTTCAAACGGAAGCAGCCCTTTTTGACAGGTATAGGTGTGGAGGGAGACACATAAAATAAGAAGGACAAGCGCTAGCTGCCGTAATCCTCCAGAAGACGGGCGAGCGCCTCGTCGTCCGGAAGGGAAATTCCCCTGCGCAGCGCCTCCTGGTCAGCGAGCGGCAGGGAACGGATGTCAATTTCGGTAACGAGCGAGGGTTCCGCCTGTCCGTTGGTGTAGATGACAATATGGTTGTCCAGCACACCGGCAGTATAACCCGTCGCGGTGACGGATGCTCCGGCGGGGGATGCTGCCGCGGGGAGCGATTGCGTGCGGAAAAGCGCCATACCGGCAATGACAAGCACGGTCAGAGCGATCAGCAGCAGATAACGGAACAGACGCGACTCCGGCCTCTCTCGTGCGGGATATTGTATCATTTTTCAGTTCCTCATCTCTTTTGCAGAGTTTTTGATACCCTATTCTTGCCATAGAATTCTTAAATATACCTGTGGTTTGAATTTTTTTGTAGATTTCTTTGTAGATCATTGTTATAATATGAAGATGGCACCGGATGGCTGTGTCCGGGCCTTCCTTTGGGAAAAAGGCAAAACCGCAGTTTCGCCTGCCGAAGCGGCGGAAAAAGGAGGCTTTGATTTGGCGAAGCGAAAGACTCACAAGACGCATCATGGCGTGCGCACCTTTTTTGCATCCCTGCTGCTGGTGTGCATCCTTACCACGACAATTTGCGGCTTGGCGTTCGCCTGGTACATCCACAGTTATGTCAATCCGAGCATTGAGGATTTGGATCTGAACGGGCTGGGCATGAATTTTACGAGCATCGTCTACGCGCCGCAGCGCGATGAAAACGGCGAAGCCGACACGCAATACGTGGAGTACGAACGCCTGCACGGCGGTGAGAACCGCATCTGGGCAGATATGAGCGAAATTCCGGATGATCTCGAAAACGCTTTTGTCGCAATTGAGGATCAACGGTTTTATGAGCACAAGGGCGTGGACTGGAAACGCACCTTTGGCGCGGCGCTCGGCTGGGTGGGCGGCAAGGGCAGCTACGGCGGCTCGACGATTACGCAGCAGCTGATTAAAAATCTGACCAAGGATGACGATTATTCCGTCAAGCGCAAGCTGACCGAGATCCTGCGTGCGCTCGCGCTGGAAAAAAAGGTGGGAAGCAAAGACAAGATTCTGGAAATGTATCTCAACATGATCTATATGGGGTACGGCTCCAATGGCGTGAAAACCGCTGCGCGCACCTATTTTGATAAGGATCTCAGCGACCTGAATCTTGCGGAATGCGCGGCGCTTGCCGGCGTTACGAACAATCCTTCCCTGTACGATCCGTTCCGTTTCCCGGAAAACGTAAAGAAACGGCAGGAAACCATCCTGAACGAAATGTACCGTCAGGGTATGATTACCGAGAGCGAGAAGAGCACGGCGCTTGCCACAACGCTGACCTATCAGCGTCCGGCAGATGAAGGCGCAAATGCCGAGCCGTATTCCTACTTCACCGATACAGTTGTTACGGATGTCATCAACGACCTCGTGGAGCGCAAGGGTTACTCCAAGACGCTGGCAAGCAACCTGGTGACTTCCGGCGGTCTCAAGATTTATACGACGGTTGATACCCGTATACAGGGCATTATGGAGGAGGTCTACGCAGACGACTCCAACTTCCCGAATATCAGCAAGAACGGTATAAAGCCGGAGAGCGCCATGGTCATCGTCAATAAGGACGGCGAGATTCTTGGCATTGTGGGCGGGCGCGGGCAGAAGACCGGCAGCCTGCTGCTCAACCGTGCGGAAACACCGCGTCAGCCGGGTTCGTCCATTAAACCGCTCGCGGTCTATGGCCCGGCGATGGACGCGGGCATCGTCACGCCCTATACCGGCATGGAGGACAGCCCGTATCAGCAGATCAACGGAAGCGACTGGCCGCGCAACGACGATCGCGTGTATCGCGGCCCGGTCGTGGTAAAGGACGCCGTCGCCAAGTCGATCAATACCATTGCGGTTAAAACGCTGGCCGAGCTCACGCCGGAAGCGTCCTATGAATTCCTGACGAACAAGCTCGGTTTCAAACACCTCGTCGGGTCACAGACCGCGCCGAACGGCAAGGTGCAGACCGATATCGCGCTGGCGCCGCTGGCGCTCGGCGGCCTGACAAACGGCGCCACCGTGCGTGAAATGGCGGGCGGGTATACCATCTTCATCAACGACGGTAAATTCATCCCGCCGCACACCTATACGAAGGTCTTGGACTCTGAGGGCAAGGTGCTGCTAAGCAACGAGGATATGGATCCGATCATTGCGTTTGAAAATGTAAAAACCAGCTACTACATGAACCTGACGCTTCAGGGCGTTACAAGCTACGGCACTGCGACTTCGGCTAAAATCTCCGGCATGGATACCGCCGGCAAGACCGGTACGACGACGTCCCAGCGCGACCGCTGGTTCTGCGGCTATACGCCGTATTATGTCGGCGCATGCTGGTTCGGCTATGACAAAACCTATACGCTTTCCGGCGTCAGCGGAAACCCCGCGACCAAGCTGTGGAAGGCGGTTATGACGCGCGTGCATGAGGATTTGCCGGATGCATCGTTCGACAAGCCTGCGCGGGACAAGGGCTTTACCGCGGTGACATACTGCACAAAGACCGGGCTGCTGCCAACCGACACCTGCGAGACGGCGACAGGCTATTTCTATAAAGGCGATGAGCCGACGGAGCGTTGCCCGGGACATGTCGTGCAAAAGACGGACGCCGAGATTTATCAGGAGCTGATCGGTCAGATTGATCCGGAAACCGGTCTGTTGCCCGACGGCACAAAAATTCAGGATCATCTCAGTGGCGACGGCACTCTCCCGTCCATCCCGGGCACAACGCCGGGTCAGGGCACCGGCGGCGACGCCACGCAGGGTTCGGGCACATCCGGAGATGGCGCCAATACAGGAGCAGGCAATGGCACGTCCGAGGGCGGCGGCACGACCAGACCGAATGAAAACGGGCAAACCGGCAAGCCGAATGAAAACGACACCACGGAAAAACCCGGTGACAATGACCACGGCTCACAGATGCCCGGTTCGCGGGATCCGGAGACCGACCCGGAAGGATAAGTCTTTACATCGCGGGTAAACTATGATATCATAATAAAAGTCTGTAAAGCAGCGCTGCACAAGGCCGCACTAGCCGGGGCGGCAGCGGCGCCTTGTACCTGCAACCCGCTATAGCAGGGGTGAATCCCGGCGGTGAGGGTTGGCGTTGTGGTGTCGGTAGCTGTGCATGCGGCGATGAGAGATCGGTACTGCGCAACGGAGGACTGTGAACCATGTCAGGCGGGGAACCGAGCAGCATTAAGCAGAAACCATCGTGTGCCGCAGAACTGCCGATTTCGAGCTGGATGCGCCGTGTTACGGCCGTGACGCTTGATTCGACCCGCCGGTGTGCGGTCTTGTGGGGCGCTGCTTTACTGGCAACCAAAACGATTTGTACCATGCAGGTGGGCAGATGGATCATCTGCCCGCCTTTTTTCTTTCAATCAAGGAGGTGTGTGCATGTATCAGGCGCTGTACCGCAAATGGCGCCCGCTGCGCTTTGCGGACGTCATCGGCCAAAAGCATATTACGGATACACTGCGCAGCCAGCTGAAATCCGGGCGGCTGTCGCATGCCTACCTGTTCACCGGCACGCGCGGCACCGGCAAGACCACCTGTGCTAAGATTCTGGCGCGCGCGGTCAACTGCGAGCGTCCCATCGACGGCGACCCTTGCAACGAATGCCCCTCCTGTCGCGGCATTCTGGACGGCAGCGTGCTGGATGTGCTTGAAATTGACGCGGCTTCCAATAACGGTGTGGATAATATCCGCGACATCCGCGACGAGTCACAGTACACGCCCGCTTCGGTGAAGAAGCGCGTTTACATCATCGATGAGGTGCATATGTTGTCTCAGGGCGCGTTCAATGCGCTGCTCAAAACGCTGGAAGAGCCGCCCCCGCATGTATTGTTCATCCTCGCGACAACCGAAATCCACAAGGTTCCGGCGACCATTCTGTCCCGCTGCCAGCGGTTTGATTTCCGGCGGATCACGTCGGAGGATATTGCGGCGCGGCTGCTTGCGGTGGCGCAGGAAGAACAGATCCTGCTGACCGAGGGCGGCGCAAAGCTCATCGCCCGCCTGTCTGACGGCGCGATGCGCGACGCGCTCTCCATGCTCGACCGCACGGCGGCGGGTGGCGAGACCGTCGATGAAAATACGGTTTCCCGTTCGGTTGGCATTCTCGGCGGCGAACGTGCCGCAGAGCTTATGGACTGCATCCGCACCGGAGCGCTGGAACGGGCGATTTCGCTCATCGGCGAGTGCTATGTGGACGGCCGCGACCTGTCGGCGGTGCTCGATCAACTGCTCGGGCTGATCCGCGATATGCTGCTGGTCAAAACGGCCGGGGGGGACGTCGGCGCCATGTTGTCGCCCGCCTATTCCGAGCAGACCGTGCGGCGGCTGTGTGAGGGCTGTGCGGCGTCCACGCTCATTGCCTACACGCGCATGATACAGGAAAGTCTGATGCGCATGAAAAACGCAGCCAATCGCCGGGTCGAAGCAGAGCTGTGTATCATTCGCCTTTGCTCGCTCGGCGCAGACGACTATGACAGTCTGAGCGGGCGCGTGGATGCGCTGGAAGAAAAGGTGAAAAACGGCATTCCGGCTGCCGCGCCTGTGCGTACCGTACCGGATAACGACCGGCCACCCCCTCCGGGTGAGACGGACGCGCCTCCCTGGGACGAGGCTGCACCGCAGGCTGCGCCGAAGCAAAAACTGGTGCCGAAAGAGAAAAAGACCGACGCAGCTTCGGCGGAATGGCCGCTCTGGCCAAAGCTGCTGACCAGCCTGACCGGAAAAATCAGCAACGCCGCACATGTGAACCTGAAGCTGTCGGCGCGTGGCGCGCTGCAGGACAATGTTCTTTGGATCTATGCGGACGACAGCGTGACCGCGATGCTGGCTGCCGCCGTGCCGACCAGAGACGCAATTGCGCGGGAGGCTTCCGCGCTGGTCGGTCAGCAGTGCGTGGTGAAAATCCGCGAAGCGGCGCAGGAGCAGTCCGATGAGGATCACGGCGGTTTTGATGAAATTTTAAAGAATGCGCGCAAGCAGGGCATTGAAATTACGGAATTATAGGGAGGAACACAAAATGGCAAAGGGCAAATTTGGCGGCATGGGCGGCATGAATATGGGCGCCATGATTAAGCAGGCACAGAAGATGCAGCAGGATATGCTGCGCGCACAGGAAGAAATTGCGAACAAGGAAACCACCATCACTGCGGGCGGCGGCATGATTACGGTTACCGTACAGGGTACGAGCACGCTCAAGGCAATCGAAATTAAGCCGGACATTGTGGATCCGGACGACATCGAGATGCTGCAGGATACCGTGCTCGCGGCGGTCAATGAGGCGCTGCGCGCGGCGAGCGAGGCCTCGCAGGAGGAAATGAAGAAGATCACAGGCGGCGCGAACATGCCCGGCCTGTTCTAAATTATGAAGTTTTTTGCGCCCCCGGTCGAGCGCCTGATCGAGGAGTTCGCCAAGCTGCCGGGCATCGGGCAGAAAACGGCGCAGCGTCTGGCCTTCCATATCCTGAACCTGCCGCAAGGGGAAGCGGAGCGCTTTGCGGACGCCATCCGGGAGGCTAAACAGACGGTCTTTACCTGCAGGGTCTGTCAGAATCTGACGGACGGCGAAATCTGCCCGATTTGCGCGAATCCCGCCCGTGACCATAGCCAGATTTGTGTGGTCGCAGATCCCAAGGACGTCGTTGCCTTTGAGCGCACCCGGGAGTTTAACGGCCTGTATCATGTGCTGCACGGTGTGATTTCACCACTCGGCCATGTTGGACCGGATGATATCCGCATCCGTGAACTGCTGCAGCGAGTAGCAGACGAGGACGTTCAGGAGGTCATCATTGCGACGAACCCGGACACCGAAGGCGAAGCGACGGCGATGTACATTTCACGGCTCCTCAAGCCCTTCGGCGTACGCGTAACCCGGCTGGCCTACGGCATTCCGGTCGGCGGTCATCTGGAGTACATTGACGAAGTAACGCTGACGCGCGCTCTGGAGGGCAGACGCGAAATTTGAGTGTTCAAAAGAACGGATCATGACGCATTGAAAATTGCACAAATAGAGAGAACCCCCGGCCAAGTCAGCCGGGGGTTCTCTTTATTTGTACAGTGTTAAATAACGCAATAGGCGACGACCTTACAGTTTTCAGGCAGTCCGAGATCCTGATCGGGCGCTTCCCAATGCCATTTCACATCGAACAGACGCTGGGAAATCACAGCGGAAAAATGCAGCATGACAATGCCGATGTTCAGCTTTTCGTTGATTTCGTCGGTGTACTCGTCTTTTTTGACGAACAGGATCACCTTGCCGTGATCCAGGATGAAGCCATAGGGCTGGCGGTTCAGGTAGCTGGGCGACAGGCTGGCGGCGTACAGG
>JBFWIM010000018.1:0-24248 GCA_050255995.1 Intestinibacillus sp. | reverse complement strand
GGCGCGGAGGTAACTGTCCCGATTGAGGAGGTCGTGGTCGGCGACATTGTGGTCGTGCGTCCGGGGCAGAGCATCCCGGTGGACGGTGAAATCACCGAGGGGCAGACCGCTATCGACGAGAGCGCGCTGACCGGTGAAAGCATGCCGGTGGAAAAGACGGCGGGCGACAGGGTCTATGCCGCGACGATCAATAAAACCGGTTTTCTCCGTTTCCGGGCGGCCAAAGTCGGCGACGACACCACGCTGGCGCAGATTATCCGTCTGGTCGAGGAAGCGGGTGCGTCCAAAGCGCCGATCGCCAAACTCGCAGACAAAGTCAGCGGCGTGTTTGTGCCGGCCGTGCTCGTGATTGCGCTGATTTCGACCATTGTCTGGCTGCTGGTCGGCGCGTCGTTCTCGTTTGCGCTGTCCACAGGCATCGCGGTGCTCGTCATCTCGTGCCCGTGTGCGCTCGGGCTTGCGACCCCGGTCGCGATTATGGTCGGCACAGGCGTCGGTGCGGAGAACGGCGTGCTGTTCAAGTCCGCAGAGGCGCTTGAGCATCTGCACACGGTTTCGGCCGTCGTGCTGGATAAGACCGGCACGGTGACCGAAGGGCATCCCCGCGTGACCGACGTTGCCCCGGCAGACGGCGTGACGGAAGCGGAGCTGCTCACGCTGGCGCTTTCGCTTGAGCAGCCGTCCGAGCATCCGCTCGCTGAAGCGGTGGTGACCCGCGCCATGCAGTCCGGGCTGACCGCACTGCCGGTCGAAGGGTTCGACGCCAAGGTCGGCCGCGGCATTGAAGCAAAGGTAGCCGGCGCGCTGTGCCGAGCCGGCAACGCGCGCATGATGGAGGAATCCGGTGTGGCGCTTGGCGCGCTGGCACAGGCCGGTGGAGCGTTCGCGCAGGATGGCAAGACGCCGCTGTATTTCGCGCGGGACGGCAAAGCCGTCGGCGTGATCGCGATCGCCGACGTGGTCAAGGAATCGAGCGCGCAGGCCGTGCGTACCATGCAGGATATGGGTCTTGAAGTGGTTATGCTGACCGGCGACAATCAGAAGACCGCCGAAGCCATCCGCGCAAGGCTCGGCATCCGCCGCGTCATTGCGGAGGTGCTGCCACAGGACAAGGAGCGCGAGGTACGCGCTCTGCAGGAGCAGGGCAAGCGCGTCGCCATGGTCGGCGACGGCATCAACGACGCGCCCGCGCTTGCGCGCGCCGACGTGGGCATCGCAATTGGTGCGGGGACGGACGTGGCGATCGAGTCCGCCGATGTGGTGCTCATGAAGAGCGACCTCATGGACGCGGCGAATGCCATCCGCCTGAGCCGCCAGACGATACGCAATATCAAGCAGAACCTGTTCTGGGCGTTTTTCTACAATACAATCGGCATTCCGCTGGCAGCAGGCGTATTCTTTGTGCCGTTCGCGCTCAAACTGAATCCTATGTTCGGCGCTGCGGCGATGAGCCTGAGTTCGGTCTGTGTTGTGGCCAACGCGTTACGGTTGCGGTTCTTTCAGCCCATCGGGAGGAAAGTGCCCTCCGTCTCCGGCGCGCCCGACGATCCGATGACGCATACAAAGCAAACAGAAGCGAGAAAGGAAGCAAACAAAATGATAAAAACCATTAAAATCGAAGGTATGATGTGCACCCATTGTTCCGGCCATGTGCATGACGCGCTTGTCAAGATTCCGGGCGTTGAGCAGGCCGAAGTCAGCCATGAGGCCGGCACCGCCGTTGTCACAATGGGAGACGGCGTGGCAGACAGCGACCTGTCCAGGGCGGTTGAAGAGGCCGGATACAAGGTGCTTGGCATTGCGTGAAAAATCTTGGGTAAGGAGAACGGGACATGAAAGCGGACAGGGCAAACATTGAGCGGCTGACCAAGACCGCGCGCGGTCAGCTGGACGGCGTGCTGCGTATGATAGGAGAAGACCGCTACTGCATGGATATCGCAAATCAGCTCGCGGCGGCCGAATCGATCCTGCACCGTGCGCGCCGCGAGGTGATGAAGGCGCACCTGGACGGCTGTGTGCAGGAGGCGTTCGAGAGCGGCAGCGGCGCGGAGCGCGCCAAAAAGCTCGACGAAATCCTGGATTTGATCGACAAGTGCGACAAATGAAAATGAACGCCCTGTATTGTGGAGCAATACAGGGCGTTCGCGTCTATCCACACAGAGCCGGACGTTCAGGCATGTAAAAAGCGGCCGATTGCGTCCAGCAGCCTGTCCATTTCCGCGTCGGTGCCGACGGTGATGCGCAGGTGATTGTCAATGCGAGGCAGGCTGAAATAGCGGATGAAAATGTTCTGCTCCCGCAGCGCCTCGAACAGCGCGCGGGCGCGCATGGTTGGGTGGGTGACGAACAGAAAATTGGAATCGCTTGTGCAGACGGTGAAGCCCAGCGCGGCAAGCGCCTTTGCGCTGCGTTCACGGGTCGCCTGAATTTTGGCGCAGGTTGCGCGGAAATAGGCGTCATCCTCGACGGCCGCCGCGCCCGCCTCAATGGAGAGTGCGTCCATGGTATAGGAGTTATAGGAGTTTTTGACCGCCTCCAGCGTGGCAATCAGCTTCTCGCTGCCGAGCGCGACGCCGATGCGCAGGCCGGCCAGCGAACGGGACTTGGAGAAAGTGTGCACAATGAGTAGGTTTTCGTATTTGTCGAGCAGCGGCACGCACGACCAGCCGCCGAAATCGACATAGGCCTCGTCGATGATGACGACGCAGTCCTGGTTATGGTCGAGGATATCCTCAAGGAACGCGCGGCCTTCGGAAATGCCGGTCGGCGCGTTGGGATTCGGCAGGATCACGCCGCCGGATGGACGGTCATAGTCGCGTGGGCATACGCGGAAATGCTCGTTCAGAGGCACGGTCTCATACGGCACGCGGAACAGCGCACACCAAACCGGGTAGAAAGAATAGGTGATATCCGGGAACAGAACGGGCTGTTCGGAGCAGAAGAAGGACTGGAACGCGAGCGCGAGCACATCGTCCGAGCCGTTGCCCATAAAGACCTGCGTCGGTTTTACGCCGTAGTGCGCGGCGAGGGCGTTCCGCAGCCGGTGCGCGCCTGCGTCCGGATAGAGCCGGAAACGGTCGGTGTCAAAGGAGCGCAGCACCTCCCGCACGCGCGGGGAGGGCGGATACGGATTCTCATTGGCGTTCAATTTGACCAGATTTGGAATGGAAGATTGCTCTCCGGGTACATATGGATCGATTTTTCGCAGCTTATCCTGCCATAATGGGGACATTTGATTCACCTCGTCAGCTTTCACTTTCAGTACGAGAGAATTTTAGCATGATAAAGCGGAAAAGTCAAGAAAAAAGTACAGTAGACCTTTTGTATATTCACTGGTATAATGTCGGTATACTGGGAATTCACAAGAAACAAAATCACGGCACTTGCAAAGGAGGGCGGAATATGTATCAGCCGTTGGCGGACCGCATTCGCCCGCAGACGCTGGACGATGTGGTCGGGCAGCGGGAGCTGCTCGGGCAGGGCGCGGTGCTGCGCCGCATCATTGAGAGCGGAAACATCCCGAATATGATTTTTTACGGGCCATCCGGCGTGGGCAAAACCACGGTCGCAGGCATCATTGCGAACCAGACTGCCCGGAGGCTGTACCGGCTCAACGCAACGACGGCTTCCATCGCCGACATCAGGGCGATTATAGACGAGCTCGATACCTTTCTTGCGCCGAATGGTGCGCTGCTCTATCTAGACGAGATTCAGTATTTCAATAAAAAGCAGCAGCAGAGCCTGCTGGAGTTCATCGAAAACGGGCGCATTACACTGATTGCATCCACGACGGAAAACCCGTATTTTTATGTTTATAACGCCATTTTGAGCCGCTGCACCGTGTTTGAGTTCAAGCCCGTTCTGCCGGAGGATCTGACACGGGCGGTGGAGCGCGCGTTTGCCATCGCGCTTGCGGGGCGGCACGCCGATATAGAGGACGGTGTTGTGGACTATATTGCCTGCGCCTGCGGCGGAGATGTGCGCAAGGCGGTGGGCGCGGCGGAATTGCTGACCGGCGGGCTGGCGGACGGCGGGCGTATCACTCTCGCGGACACGGAACAGGTCGCGCAGCGCTCAAATATGCGCTACGACCGCGACGGCGACAGTCATTACGATATTCTGTCGGCGCTGCACAAATCCATCCGAGGTTCCGACCCGGACGCCGCTCTGCATTATCTGGCGCGTTTACTTGAGGCGGGCGACCTGATTTCGGCGGCGCGGCGGCTGCTGGTCATCGCAGGCGAGGACATCGGGCTGGCATACCCGCAGGCCGCCATGATCGTAAAGTCCTGTGTGGACGCCGCGTTCCAGCTTGGCCTGCCGGAAGGGCGGATTCCGCTTGCTGAGGCCGTTATTCTGCTCGCCACCGCGCCGAAATCGAACAGCGCAATCTGTGGCATTGACGCGGCGCTGGCAGACGTGCGGGCGGGTCATGCGGGCGAGATCCCTGCGCACATCCGGGACGCGCATTACGGCGGCGCAGCGAAGCTGGGGCGCGGGACAGCCTACCGATTCCCGCATGAGCATCCCGACCATTGGGTCCGGCAGCAGTATCTGCCGGACGCATTAGCCGGGCGAACCTACTATACCTATGGGCAAAACAAAAATGAACAAGCGGCAAAAGCCTACTGGGACCGTGTCAAGGGTGAGACGAATCGCTGAAATCCGTCATGATGAATTTGCAGTTGCAGCTTTCCGGCGTATAGATCCATGCATCCAGGTGCCCGCTCTGTACGAAATAACGCGGCGGCGCGGGCGGATGGGGCGCGTCCTCCAGCGTGTCGATAATGGCGAGCTTGATCTTCATGCGTTCCGGCAGAATGGATTTGATGTACACCGAGACCAGCTGCCCTTCGTGTACGCCCTCCCGCCGCTCGGCAAGACCGGAGAGGTTCGGGGTCAGCTCGATGAAAATACCGTAGCTTTCGACACTGCGTACAATGCCCTGCACGGTCTCGCCCGATGAAAATAGAGCGGCGTTCTGCTCCCAGGTGCCAAGGAGTTCGCGATGGCTCAGGGTGATGCGCCGCAGACGGCGGTCGATGCCGAGCACGGCGGCGAAAATATCCTGCCCCACGCTCAGCCGCTCCGACGGATGGAAAATGCGTGAAACCGACAGGCTTTCGATACCGATGAGCGCGGTCACCCCGCAGCCGATATCGACGAACACGCCGAACGGTTCAATGTGGGTCACACGGGCGGGAATTACGTCACCGCACCGCAGGTTTGCAAGGAACCAATCCTGCGCTTCCTGCTGCACGGCGCGGCGGGACAGGGTGGCGCGCGGTGGCGTAACGTTTTCCTGCAGCCCGGTCACCCGGAAGCAGACGGTCTTTCCCACACGGGACAGGATGGCAATCTCCCGCGTCGTGCCCTCGCGGATGCCCAGTGCGCATTCGTCTCGCGGAATGATGCCCGTGCAATCCCCCAGCGGCACGTGCAGGTCATGGGTAGCGGTGCAGGAGCAGGCGACAGCCTCCAGAATTGTTCCCTCCTGCATGGCTTGCCGGATTGCGGCGACCGAGACCGGTACGCCCGCAAACCGTTTGCCCTCGGGCAGGTATTTGTCGTCTCTTTTCATATCCAAACCTCCTTGTAAGAACCTGTTACGCAGGCTCCATGTGCAGACAGGCGGCCCGCGCCGAAATTCCCGGCTGTGATGCACGCTTTTCCAATATATGCAAGACGTATAAAAAACTGACCCGCTTCACGAAAAAATTGTGTTTCCGGCGAGATTTGTGGTATGATATGATATTGAAAGGAAGATTCCTATGGACATCCGATTGCATGATATACTGACCATGAAAAAAGCGCATCCCTGTGGCAGCCACGAGTGGGAGGTGCTGCGTGTCGGCATGGATTTCCGGCTTAAATGCCGTGGCTGCGGGCACGAGATTATGGTGGAACGCCGCAAGGCGGAAAAGAATATCAAGTCCATCGAGCGGGAGGGACAGAAGTTATGCTGATTGACGGAAAGCAAATGCATATTCAGTGCGTGAGGGGCGATGTTGGCCGTTATGTAATCCTGCCAGGAGACCCGGGCCGGTGTGAGAGCATTGCGCGCTATCTGGAGAATCCGCGCCACGTCACGCAGAACCGGGAGTTCAACGTTTACACCGGCAGTCTGGACGGTGTACCGGTCAGCGTGTGCTCTACGGGCATTGGCGGCCCGTCGGCGGCCATTGCGCTGGAGGAGCTGGTGGAGTGCGGGGCGGATACCTTTGTCCGTGTCGGCACCTCCGGCGGCATCGTGGACAAGGTATGCGGCGGCGACGTCGTCATTGCGACGGCTTCGGTGCGCCAGGAGGGCACCAGCCGGGAATACATGCCCATCGAATATCCGGCTGCGGCGGACTTTGAGGTGACGGCGGCGCTGAGAGCCGCGGCGGCAACGCTCGGCTACCGGCACCACGTCGGCGTGATTCAGTCCAAGGACAGCTTTTATGGGGAAATTCGCCCGGGGAAGCAGCCGGTCGCGCCTGAGCTTACGGCGAAATGGGCGGCCTGGAAGGCTGCGGGTGTGCTGACGAGCGAAATGGAGTGCGCCGCGCTCTTTGTAGTCGGTGCGACGCTCGGCGTCCGCTGCGGCGCAGTGCTCAATGTTTTGTGGAATGCAGACAACGACGAAGCCCCCAATATTCCTCCCGAAGCGGCGGAACGCGGCATTCGCACGGCAACAGAAGCGCTGCGTCTATTGATTTGGCAGGATAAAACCGGCGGCAGGCAGGAAAACTAGTACCGGTCTCCACGCAGAAAAGCGATGCAAGGCAGCGGCAGACCGGGTGCACTGGCACGGCGCCGGAAATCGATCGTTTTCGGCGCGGCCTGCGGCGTTTGTGTATTCAATCTATTACAACTGAAAATATAATATCCGCCGCGACAGGCAGGTTTGGATGATTGTTTCCCAACCGCTTTGCGCGCGGCGAAAGCACCGAAAGCCTACCCCGTATGCTCCTCAATGTTTCAATTCAATGCTTTGGCGGCGATCCGGCGGTCGGTGCGGCGATCATCCCGGTCGCGACATTTCATACAGCGTGTTTGTCCCTCCGGAGTGGTTGCGAAGCTGCAGCAGCGGCCTTTTTTTCGGGATTGGAACCAAGGACAGGAAAGTTATGAGGTGATAATATGCAGGTCAAGTATGTTGGGAGGAACGACCCCAGGGTGCTGATCACGGGTAAAGTCTATCCGGTAATCATGGTACAGTGTGGCTGGTACCTGATCAAAAATGAAAGCGGGAAGGCTTTTATGTATCCGCCCAGCTCTTTTGTGGTAATGAATGCCATAGAGCTGAAAAACGAGAAGAAACTTTGATGAGCGGGGCTGTCGAAATTGCGGCAGCCTTGCTTTTACGTCTCCGGATACCGGGATGCGCCGGGGCGAACGGTGCAGAATCTGAACAATCTGTAAAAAGCAGCCTAATTCTTTTACAGAGCCTTGTCATTTGCGTTTGGATTTAGTAAAATAAAATGAATATGGTTTTATGATTTTGCTTTACGGCAAAAATCACTGCAAGAAGGATACGGGTGCATGTTTGGATTTATCAGACCGGTGAAATCCGAGCTGCGTGTGCGTGAGATGGAGCGGTTCCAGAGCGTTTACTGCGGCCTGTGCCACGCCATCCGGCGGCGGTACGGACGGGTGCACACGCTGTCTCTGAGCTATGATATGACCTTTCTGACGCTGTTGCTGGAGGGGCTTCTGCCGAAGGGCGCGGCAGAAGCGCGGCAGCGGTGCGACGCCAGTCCCGTGCGTGCGAAATGCGTACTGTGCGAGGATGAGGCGATCGGGTTTGCGGCTGACGTCAGCGTGTTGCTGACGTATCATAAGCTGCAGGATACCGTTGCGGACGACAGGGGCGCAAAGCGCCTGGCGGCTCTCGGGCTGCGGCAGTTTTCGGAACGCGGCTACCATAAGGCGCGCGCGGCGCAGCCGGAGCTCGACCGCGTCATGGCCGATTGTCTGCAGGAGCTTTCGCTGGTGGAAAAGGCGAAAACGCCTTCCATCGACCGTGCGGCCGACCCGTTTGCACGGCTGCTCGCCGCCTGCGCGCCCGCATGGGAGGACGAAGGCGTCCGCCGCATCCTGCAGGAGCTTTTGTACCATGTCGGGCGGTGGATCTACCTGATCGACGCCTGCGCCGACCTTGCGGACGACTGGAAAACCGGCAGCTACAATCCGGTCGCGCTGCGCTACGAGCTCGCGTCCCCGTCGCTGGAAACGGTCAAGGAACCGCTGGAGCGTACGCTGGAGCGGTCACTCGCGTCGATCCATGCAGCGTTTCAGCTGCTCGATATCCGGCGCGACCGTGAAATACTCGAAAACATTATCTGTCTCGGACTTCCGGTTGTAACAAGGCAGGTCCTGGACGGCACTTATCAATCGAACGGAGGACAAGGCAGGCATGGATCCTTATAAAGTGCTCGGGGTGAGCCCGGATACGAGCGACGACGACGTCAAGCGCGCTTATCGTGAACTGGCGCGCAAATACCATCCGGACAACTATGTCAATAACCCGCTGGCCGATCTTGCGGAAGCACGGATGAAGGAAATCAACGAGGCCTACGACCAGATCATGAGCCAGCGTTCCGGCCGGACAAGCGCCGGCGCACAGCAGAAGAGTTATGGTGGGACTTATGGCGGCGCCTCGTCCAACCCGATTTACAGCCAGATTCGCGCCGCCATCAACGCCGGCAACCTTGCCATGGCGGAGGAGATGCTCCAGCGCAGTCCGCAGCGTGATGCCGAATGGTATTTTCTGATGGGCAGCGTATATTATAGAAAAGGCTGGTTTGACGAGGCGAACCGCGCCTACACCCAGGCATGTCAGATGGATCCCGCGAACACGGAATACCGCAACGCGCTCAATATGCTGAACATGTCCGGCGGCTACGGCGGTTACCGTCCGATGTCGACCATGAGCGGTTGCGACTGCTGTCTGCAGCTTCTGTGCCTCAACTGCTGCTGCAACTGCTGCGGAAGCGGGTGCTGAGGCTTGGATAAAACGCGGTTTGTCACGCGCGGCGGCCTGCTGACGGCGCTGTCGCTCGCGCTGCTCTACCTTGCCGCGATCGTGCCGGCCGGGCAGGTTGGGCTGTGCGCCGCGGCGGGGGTGATTCCGGCCGCGCCGCTGTCACACCGGCGGGTCGCGCTCGGCGCGAGCGTCTATGCTGCCAGCGCGCTGCTATCCTTTCTGATTTTGCCGAAAAAATCGGTTGCATTCGCCTACACCGCCGTCTTCGGCGCCTATACGCTGGTGAAATACGCCGCTGAAAAGCTGCATTCCCGGATATTGCAATGGGGCTGCAAGCTTGCCTGCGCGGGCGCAGCGCTCGTGCTGGCGACGCTGGCCGTGCCGGCGTTTGTCGCTCCCGCCGTCCGGCTGCTGCCGGATACCTTGGGGCAAAGCGCGGCCGTTGCTGTAGCGGTGATTCTTTATTTTGTGATTTTCGCGATGTATGATATCGCGTTTTCCCGGCTCATTACACTCCTGCGGCGGATTTTTCCCTCTGGATAGGGATGTCCGCCTGCCGCGTGCGGGCCAATATATGAAAGAGTGAGGATGTAATAAACAATGAAAAGTATGACAGGCTACGGCAGGGCGCGCGAGACGCTCTCGGATCGCGAGATCCTGGTTGAGCTGCGTGCGGTAAACCACCGCTATTTTGACTGCACGGTCAAAGCGTCGCGGATATACGGTTTCCTGGAAGACGCCGTCAAAAAGGCTGCCGGCAAATACATTTCACGGGGCAAAGTGGATATCTTTGTATCGGTGAACGCGGTGGGCGGCGGAGATACCCGTATTGTCCTGAATGAAAAGGTGGCGCAGCGTTATCTGGACGCGCTCGCGGCTCTGCGCGACGACTTTCATCTGCAGGACGACATCAGTGTGATGACACTCGCCAAGCTGCCGGATGTTTTGACGGCCGAAAAGGAAGAGGAGGACATGGAGGCGCTCAAAAGAGACGTCCTGTCCGTGCTTGAAAAGGCAGTGGCTGAATTTGATGTGATGCGCGTGCGTGAAGGCAAAAAACTCGCGGGGGACGTCGCCGGACGTATCGAGACCATACTCGATCTGGTTGCGCAGGTGGAGACGCGTTCTCCGCAGTGCGTGCAGGAATACCGGGAGAAGCTTGAAAAGCGCATGAGCGAGGTGCTCGCGGATACATCGATCGACCCGCAGCGTATCTTAATGGAGGCCGCGCTGTTCGCGGATAAGACCGCGGTGGACGAGGAGACCGTGCGTCTGCGCAGCCATGTGCACCAGCTTGGTCTGATGCTGAAGGAGGAAGCGCCGGTTGGGCGCAAGCTCGATTTTCTGGTGCAGGAAATGAACCGCGAGGCCAACACGATCGGTTCCAAGGCCAACGACGTGCAGCTTGCAAACATTGTCGTCGCGCTCAAGGCCGAGATTGAAAAGATCCGGGAACAGATTCAGAACATCGAATAAGGGGGAGTACGATGAAGCTGATCAATATTGGTTTTGGCAATATGGTTTCGGTTGGCCGCGTGGTAGCCATTGTAAGCCCGGAATCCGCGCCGATCAAGCGTATTGTGCAGGAGGCGCGTGACCGCGGCGTGCTGATCGACGCGACCTACGGCCGGCGCACCCGCGCCGTACTGATCATGGACAGCGATCATGTGATTCTGTCCGCCATCCAGCCTGAGACCATAGCGGGACGCCTGGGCGGGCATACTGAACCGGAAGACGAGGCGTCTGAGGATGCGTAAAGGAAAACTGTATATTTTTACGGGCCCGTCCGGCACCGGCAAGGGCACGCTCCTCGGCCAGGTCATGAAGGAGGACAACAAGCTGTTCCTTTCAGTCTCGGCAACCACCCGCGCCCCGCGCGAGGGCGAGCGGAACGGCGTCAATTATTATTTTCTGACGCATGAGGAGTTCGACCGCCGCGTTGCCGCAGGAGAGTTTCTGGAGCATGCGAACTACGTGGGTAACAGCTACGGCACGCTGGAAGAGCCGGTACAGCAGAAACTGGACGAGGGCCTTGATGTTGTGCTTGAGATTGAGGTGCAGGGGGCGATGGCGGTACACCGCAAGCGGCCGGACGCCGTGATGATCTTTGTCGCGCCGCCCAGCTTTGAGGCACTTTCCGAGCGGCTGCATGGCCGCGGGACGGAATGCGAAGAAGCGGTAAAGGCCCGCCTTGAAACCGCGCGTCAGGAGCTGGCACATCAGAGAGAATTCGATTATCTCGTTGTCAACGATGATCTTAACGCCGCGGCGCGCGATCTGTCTTCCATTTTCATTGCGGAGCGCTGCCGCATCCCGCGGGGAAAACAGGAGTAAGCGGACAGTCCGACGATACTTACAATAAACGATTGAAAAAGAGGGTATAAAAATGCTGAAACCATCCATGAACGAACTGATGAAGCGTGTAGGAAACCGTTATCTGCTGGTAAACCTTGTTGCGCAGCGTGCGCGGGACCTGTCCGAGCAGGCTGAAGAGAGCGGCGATCCGCTGGACGACAAGGCGGTAAAGCTCGCGCTCGAAGAGATAGCATCGGGCAGAGTCGTGTACCGGCCCGGCCCGGCGAAAGAAACAGTGGTAAGGCCCCTGCCCAAGATCGACCTTGGGGGCACGCTTGATCTGGATTTTTCCGATGAGGAAGAGGATGAACTGGTGGAGAGCGATGACTTTGACGAGGAGCAGGGCGAGGACGAGGAATAAATGAGGGAATTACAGGGCAAATCGGTGGTGCTGTGCGTAACCGGCAGCATCGCCGCCTATAAAGCGGCCGATCTCACCTCCCGGCTGCGCAAGCGCGGGGCGGAGGTCTATGTCATCATGACCCGGTCGGCCTGTGAATTCATTACGCCCCTTACCATGGAGACCATGAGCGCGCATCCCGTTGTAAGCGATATGTTCGCGCGCGCCGTGACCTGGGAGGTCGAGCACATTTCACTCGCGAAGCGTGCGGATGTGTTTGTCATCGCGCCCGCAAGCGCGGATATCATCGGTAAGGCGGCGCACGGTATCGCAGACGATATGGCGACGACGACGCTGCTCGCGACGCGCGCCCCGCTGGTGATCGCGCCCGCGATGAATACCGCAATGTATGACAATCCTGTCGTGCAGCAGAACATCGAAATATTGAAGGCGCGCGGAGCGGTTTTTGTCGATCCGGCGGACGGTCTGCTGGCCTGCGGTGATACGGGCCGCGGCAAGCTGGCCGACGTTGCGCTGATTGAACAGGCCATCGCGGATGCCGTCACGGAACGGGACTGCGGCGGCCTTTCGGTGCTTGTGACGGCAGGGCCGACCCGCGAGGCGCTTGACCCGGTACGCTTTTTGTCCAACCACTCGACGGGTAAGATGGGTTACGCCCTCGCGGCCCGGGCGCGCGCGCGCGGAGCGAAGGTGACGCTGGTCACGGGGCCGACCGCGCTGGACGCGCCTGCCGGGGTGACGGTGGTTCCCGTAACCAGCGCGCTGCAAATGCGCGATGCGGTTATGGAGAACCTTGCCGGGCAGGATATCGTCATCAAGGCCGCCGCCGTGGGGGACTATCGTCCCGCGGAACAGGCGGAGGATAAACTAAAGAAGGGCGACGGCGAGCTGAACATCCCGCTCATGCGCAATCCGGATATTCTGGCTGAAATCGGGCTTCGCCGGCGCGAAGGACAGATTGTATGCGGGTTCTCCATGGAGACGCGCGATCTGCTCCAGAACTCCCGCGCAAAGCTGGAGAAGAAAAACTGCGACCTCATGGTGGCAAACAATCTGCGGGAGGCCGGCGCGGGCTTCGCCTGTGACACCAATGTCGCAACGCTTCTGTACCGTGACGGGCGCAGCGAGCCGATCGACCTGATGCAAAAGGACGAGTTGGCCGACATTGTGCTCGACCGTTTGCTCGCTCTGCGGCAGGGCAAGTAGGATGCGGGAGTCCATCGGCGCGGTTGCGGTCGATGCTGCAACCTACGCAATCGACAAGCTGTACGACTATCTGATTCCCGGGGAGCTTGCGGCGCAGGCGAAAGTCGGCTGCCGCGTGCTTGTGCCGTTTGGCAAGGGGAATGTGCGCAGCGAGGGGATCCTGCTCGCGCTGCGGGAAGAGGCTGGGCAGCCTGACAGGCTGAAGCCCATCTCCGAGGTGTTGGACGACGAGCCGGTGTTGGACGGGGAGATGATCCGCCTGGCCGCGCACATGCGCGAGCGGCTGTACTGCACATTTTTTGACTGCGTGCGTGCGATGCTGCCGGCCGGCCTGTGGTTTAAGCGGCGTGAGACCTATGCGCTCGCGCCCGGGGTGGACGACGCGCGGCTGGCAGAGCTGCAATCGCGGCCGGGCGACGAAGGGCGGCTGCTGTCGCTGTTTACAAAGGAAACAGCCGCCCGCACGCTGGCCGAGCTTTCTGAGGCGCTGCGCGGCAGGGGCGTGGTTTCGCGGCTGGACAGTCTCTGCGCTGAGGGTGTGCTTGTTTACCAAAGCAACATTTCTCAAAAAACAATGGATAAGACTGAGCGCATGCTCATGCTCGATATGGAGCCGGAGGAGGCGCACCGCCGTTTATCGCATGGGCGCAGCCCGGTGCGGATGGATGTGGTTGCGTGCCTGTCGGACGGCGGCGCTATGAGCTGGAAAGAGCTCTGCTATATGACCGGCGCTTCGGATGCGGTGCTGCGCGCCATGGTGAAAAGCGGTATCCTCCGCATGTTCCGAGAGGAACGGCTGCGTACGCCGGATTTTTCCGAGGTGCCGCCCGCGCCGCCGGTTGTCCTCAGTCGCGCGCAGCAGCAGGTTTATGAAGGATTGAGCGTGCTGTTCCACAAGGATGAAGCCGCGGCGGCCTTGCTGTTCGGCGTGACCGGCAGCGGCAAAACGCAAATCTATATCAAACTGATTGCGGACGCGCTCATGGCCGACCGCTCGGCGATTGTGCTGGTGCCTGAGATCGGGCTGACGCCGCAGGTCATCCGCACTTTCGTCGCCCACTTTGGAGACAGGGTCGCGGTGCTGCACTCCGCATTGTCTGCCGGGGAGCGGTACGACAGCTGGAAAAAAATCCGCTCCGGTGCGGCGCGTGTCGTCATCGGTACGCGGTCGGCGGTGTTTGCTCCCGTACGGAATCTCGGCGTGCTGATCGTTGACGAGGAACAGGACGGCGCGTATAAATCCGAACAGTCGCCGCGCTATCACGCGCGGGACGTCGCCAAGTTCCGCGCCGCGCAGAGCCGGGCGCTGCTCGTGCTCGGCTCCGCGACCCCATCGGTCGAGAGCTACTGGGGCGCCATGCAGGGCAAATACCCGGTGTTTCGCCTGACCGAGCGCTATTTGGGCGCGTCTCTGCCGCGTGTGGTCATTGCGGATATGCGCGGCGCGGTGCGGCAGGGGTTCGGCGGCGTGGTCGGCCCGGTGCTCGGCGCGGAGATTGAAAAAAACCTCGCCGACGGGCAGCAGACGATCCTGTTTTTAAACCGGCGCGGCAACAGCCGTGTCATCGGCTGTTCCATGTGCGGCTGGGTGCCGGAGTGCCCCTCCTGCTCCGCCACGCTGACTTATCACTCCGCCAGCGGGCGCGCAATGTGCCATTACTGCGGCTACTCCGTTAAAATCACCGGTTTTTGCCCGGACTGCGGCAGCGGACACCTGCACACCGAAACGCCCGGCACACAGAAGGTGGAGGAGGAATTGCACGCGCTGTATCCTTCGGCACGGGTGCTGCGTATGGACGCGGACACGACCGCGACGCGCGGCGCGCATGAAAAGCTGCTCGGCGCGTTCGGCGCGGGCAGGGCGGATATTCTGCTCGGCACGCAGATGGTCACTAAGGGGCTGGATTTTGAAAAGGTCACGCTCGTCGGCGTGCTGGATGCCGATCAGAGCCTGTACGCGCAGGATTACCAGGCGCGCGAGCGTACGTTTTCACTCATTACGCAGGTCGTCGGGCGCGCGGGACGCCGGTTCAACGAGGGACGCGCCGTTATTCAGACGTACAGTCCGGAGCATCCGGTGATTCTGGCTGCCGCCCGGCAGGATTATGAAAGCTTTTATGAAACCGAGATTGAACAGCGCGGCGCACTGCTATATCCTCCCGTGGCACAGCTTTTGGTTCTCACAGCCTCGGGCGAGGTGGAGCAGCAGGTGCTCGCCTCGCTGCTGCGGCTCAAAACGCGGCTGGAAGGGCTGATGGAAGGGCAGTTCCGGGATATCCGGTGTCCGGTGCTGGGCCCGGCAGCGGCAGGCGTACTGCGGGTCAGCGGGCGCTACCGCTATCATCTGTCCCTGCGCTGCCCGGACAATAAACAACGTCGCGCGCTGATCTCCGGCGTGCTGCGCGAATTTCAAAAGGAGAAGCAGAACCGCGGCGTCGCGCTGTTTGCCGACCAAAATCCAGATTCTTTATAAGGAGCGTTATAATATGGCATTGAGAACTATTTTGAAGCAGGGCGATGAGACGCTGTTAAAGCGCTGCCGCCCGGTTGCCCAGTTTGACGAGCGGCTTCACACCCTGCTCGACGATATGGCGGAGACGCTGCACGACTCCGGCGGGGTCGGCCTGGCTGCGCCGCAGATCGGTATCCTGCGCCGTGCCGTGGTCATTCTGGACGTCAACAAGGATCCGGAGGAGCTGATCGAGCTGGTCAATCCCGAGGTGATCGAGAAGAGCGGGTCGGAGCGCATGGTCGAAGGCTGCTTGTCTGTCCCCGGCGTGTATGGCTATGTGACCCGCCCGACGCACGCCGTCATCCGCGCGCAGGACCGTAACGGCAAATGGTTCGAGCGCGAGGGCGAGGGCATCGTCGCCCAGTGCTTCTGCCACGAGACCGAGCACCTGGACGGGCATCTTTTCACCGAAAAGGTGGAAGAATACGTGGATGTGGAGAAGGATTAAATGAGAGTGGTGTTCATGGGCACGCCGGATTTTGCCGTGCCGTGCCTTGCACGGCTGCTTGAGGACGGTCACGAGGTCGCCGGCGTGTTTACCCAGCCGGATAAACCGCAGGGACGCAAGATGGCGCTGACCGCGCCGCCTGTCAAGCAGCTTGCCCTTGAGAGAGGCTTGCCGGTGTACCAGCCGGAGACTTTCCGGAACGAAGCCGTTCTGCCGCTGCTGCAGGAGCTGTCTCCTGAGATCATTGTTGTGGTTGCCTACGGCAAGCTGCTGCCGCGCTATGTGCTGGAGCTGCCGAAATACGGCTGCGTCAACGTGCACGGCTCGCTTCTGCCGCGCTGGCGGGGCGCTGCGCCGATCCAGTGGTCGGTCATCGCGGGCGACCGCACGGCGGGCGTGACCACGATGCAGATGGACGCCGGTCTTGACACCGGCGGCATGCTGCTCAAATATGAGACCGAAATCGGCGCGCGGGAGACCGCGGGGGAGCTGTACGAGAGGTTATCCGCTGCGGGTGCGGAACTTTTGAGCGAAACGCTGCGTCGATTGGAGAAAGGCGATCTCATGCCGGAAAAACAGGACGGCGCGGCCTCGTGCTACGCGCCCATGCTGGACAAAAACCTGGCACAGATCGACTGGGGCCGTCCGGCGCATGAGATTGACTGCCTGATCCGGGGACTCAATCCGTGGCCGGTCGCGCTGACTACGCTGCATGGGGAGCGTATGAAAGTCTTTGCAGCCGAGCATGCCGGCGGCGGCGGCGCGCCGGGAACGGTGCTCGCGTCCGGCCCGAAGGAAGGCTTGACGGTTGCCTGCGGCGAAGGCGCGCTGCGGCTGCTGGAAATCCAGATGGTCGGCGGCAAACGGATGCCGGCGGGGGATTATCTGCGGGGGCATGCGGTTCCGGTCGGAACTGTTTTGGGGGAATAGACGATACCGGCGATATAAATTGAAAAGATTGGCGGTAAAAAGCTATGTTCGGACATTATTACAGCTTTGACATGTACTATCTGGTGCTGGTTCTGCCCTGCATCATCTTGGCGCTCTGGGCGCAGACACGCGTCAAATCCACCTTTAACAAATATTCGCGGGTGCGCAACCGACGGGGTGTTACCGGCGCGCAGGCGGCCGAGGCGGTACTCCGCGCGAACGGCGTGACCGGCGTGCGCTTTGAGCGTATTGCAGGCAGCCTGACCGACCATTATGACCCGCGGGATAACGTGATCCGGCTGTCCTCTCCGGTATATGACTCGACTTCAGTCGCGGCGATCGGCGTGGCCTGCCACGAGGCGGGGCATGCGGTGCAGTATGCAAACGGCTATGCACCGATTAAGATTCGCAGCGCCATCGTGCCGCTGACGCAGTTCGGCTCCACACTTTCGTGGCCGCTGCTTATCATCGGCCTGATTTTTAACAGCGATCTGCTGATTTTCGGCGGTATCCTGTTGTTTGCGCTGTCCACGCTGTTCCAGTTGGTGACCCTGCCGGTCGAGCTGGACGCCTCGCGCCGCGCGCTCGCCGCAATCCACGGCAGCTATCTGCTCGATGACGAGGAATATCCGCTGGCAAAAAAGACGCTCTGGGCGGCGGCTATGACTTATGTGGCGGCGCTTGCCGTATCGCTCGCACAGCTGCTGCGTCTGCTGCTCATTTTCGGAGGACGGAGAAACGATGATTAAAAAGCGACCGGGAACGCCGCGCGAGGTGGCCGCTTTCACGCTGTTTTCCATGGCGGAAGAGGGCGCGTGGTCGGACGGCGCGCTGCACCATTATCTGGACCGCGCGGGACTTTCCGGACGGGATGCCGCGCTCGCGACGCGGCTTGCCTATGGCGTGCTGCAAAACCGGGCGATGTGCGATTTTTACCTTGCAAAGTTCTCAAGCGTGCGCCTGCGAAAAATCGCGCCGCGTGTGCTGGACTGCCTGCGGCTGGGTGTATATCAGCTCGCGATGCTGGAGCGCATTCCGGCGCACGCCGCGGTCGGCGAAACGGTTGCCCTGATTGAGAAATATGGGCACGCGACTCCGCGCACGGTCGGCTTCGCAAACGGCTTGCTGCGCACCATCGCGCGCGCAGCGGAGGAGAGCGGCCTGCCCGTGCTCGACTGCCCGGATAAGGAGAGCTATTACGCGCTGCGGTACAGTCACCCCGAGTGGCTGGTACGCACGCTGTCTGCGCAGTTCGGGCAGAAGGAAGCCGGACGTATCTGCGCGGCAGACAACGAAACCGCGCCGCTGTCCCTGCGCGTCAACCGGCTGAAAACCACGCGGGAGGAGGCGCTGGACGCGATCGAGGCGGCGGGCTTCCGACCGCAGGTGCATGAAACCATCCCGGACATTATTCTGTGCGAGGGCGGGGATATCGCATCCCTGCCGTTCTTTCAGCAGGGATGCGTGACGGTGCAGGACGGCGCGGGAGCGGTGTGCGCCGATGTGCTCGCCCCCGAACCCGGCGCGTTGGCGCTCGATTGCTGCGCTGCGCCGGGCGGCAAGAGCTTCGCGCTCGCGGAGCGCATGCAAAACACAGGAAAAGTAATATCGTGTGATATTTATGAGCACAAACTGGTTAAAATAAGAGAGGGCGCGGCGCGGCTCGGGCTGACGAACCTTGAGACCCGCCTTGCCGACGCGACCAGGCCGCAGGAAGATCTTTCCGGCCGCGCGAATTTCGTGCTGTGCGACGTGCCGTGTTCCGGAATGGGTATTATCCGGAAAAAACCGGAGATCCGCTATAAACCGGAAGAGGAGCTTGCCGGACTGCCCGCCCTCCAGCGTGCGATTCTGGAAAACTGCGCGCAGTATGTTTGTGCCGGCGGCGTGCTGGTCTACTCGACCTGCACAGTTCTGCGGCGTGAAAATGAAGATGTGGTGCATGCGTTTCTTGCGGAGCATCCCGGGTTTGCGGCCGAACCGTTTACACACCCGGCCTGCGGCGAGCGCCCGGATGGGATGGTGACGCTGCTGCCGCATCTGCATAACACGGATGGCTTTTTTATAGCAAAACTGAGGAGAAACACATGACGGAAATCAAAGCGCTCGAGTTTTCCGAGCTGAAGGACGCACTGGCCGCGCTCGGCGAAAAGCCTTTCCGCGCGGGACAGATCTTTAAATGGCTCCATCAGGGCGTGGAATCCTTCGACGAGATGACCGACCTGTCCAAAGCGCTGCGGCAAAAGCTCGGCGAGAATTTTGTATTGACCGTACCGAAAGTTGTCCAGTGGCAGGCGTCCAAGCTCGACGGCACGATGAAATATCTCTGGGAGATGCAGGACGGCGACTGCGTCGAAAGCGTCCTCATGCGCTACAAGCACGGCAACACGGCCTGCGTGTCCACGCAGGTGGGCTGCCGTATGGGCTGCGTCTTCTGCGCATCGGGCCTGTTTGGACTCAAGCGCAATCTGTCAGCGGGTGAAATTCTGGATCAGATTCTGTTTATGCAGAAGGACAGCGGCGAACCCATCCATAATATTGTACTAATGGGGACGGGAGAACCGCTCGATAATTATGAAAATGTGCTGAAATTCCTACATATTGTGAGCTGCGAGCAGGGAATTCAGATTGGACAGCGCCATATTTCCTTGTCAACCAGCGGATTAGCTGATAAAATAGAAACGCTGGCAAAGGAGAAGCTGCAAATCACGCTGTCCATTTCCCTGCACGCGCCGGACGATGAGAGCCGCAGCCAGATGATGCCGGTCAACAGGCGCTTTCCGACCCGGCGGCTGATCGATGCCACCAACCACTACTTTGATGTGACCGGCCGACGCGTATCGTATGAATATGCGATGGCGCGTGGCGTGAGCGACCGCCCCTGGCAGGCCGAGCAGTTGGCAAAGCTGCTGCACGGCCGCCCGGCACATGTCAATCTGATTCCGCTCAACCCGGTCAGGGAAAGCGCGCTGCAGCCCAGCACACGTGAAAGTGTACGAAAGTTCCAGGAGATACTGGAGCGCCATGGGATAACGGCGACTGTTCGCCGCCGCCTTGGCCCGGACATCGATGCAGCCTGCGGCCAGCTGCGCCGCAGGAATATTGAAGAAGGTGGACAAGAGACATGATAGCCTACGGGAAAAGCGACAAAGGACGCGTCCGTCCCACGAACCAGGACGCATTCGCGATTGACCTGAAGCCTGAGGCAGCTTTGATAGCGGTCTGCGACGGTATGGGCGGTGCAAACGCGGGCAACGTAGCCAGCAAATTCGCGATCGAGAGTTTTATGGACGTGATGCGCCAATCCCTGCGACCCCAAATGGACCGCAGCTACATTTGCGATGTGCTGACGGAGGGCGTGGCAAGCGCCAACCGCACGGTTTTTGACCTTGCCAGCGCGCAG
Organism: Intestinibacillus sp.; assembly: GCA_050255995.1. Lineage (GTDB taxonomy): Bacteria > Bacillota > Clostridia > Oscillospirales > Butyricicoccaceae > Intestinibacillus. The sequence continues at coordinate 4,062 of JBFWIM010000018.1, read as the reverse complement.
CCGGAGTTCCGCGGGATGGGCACAACACTGGTCGGCGGCATGGTGACGGCGGACAGCCTGATTCTGGTCAACGTTGGAGACAGCCGCGCCTACCGCATTGGCAAAAACGGTGCGGAGCGCCTAACTAAGGATCACTCCTATGTGGAAGAAATGCTGCGGCGCGGCAAGCTGACCGAAGAGGCTGCCCGCAGGCACCCACACAAGAATCTGATTACCCGCGCGGTCGGCATCGAGCCCGAGGTCGATTGCGACCTGTACGAGGTGGAGCTGGCCGCGGATGACATCCTTCTGCTCTGCTCCGACGGCCTCAGTGGTCTGGTGCGGGATGAGGAGATCGCAAATCTGGTACATCAGGCAAGGGATTTACAAAGCGCAGTGGAATCGCTGATCGACCGCGCGCTGAATAACGGCGGCGCGGACAATGTGACCGCCCTGCTACTGAAACGGGAAACACCGGAGGGAAAGGAGTAATCGTATGGACCAGTACATAGGGAAACTGCTGGACAACCGATACGAGATCCTCGAAGTTATCGGTATGGGCGGCATGTCCGTAGTGTACAAGGCGCGATGCAGGGTGCTCAACCGCTTCGTCGCAATTAAAATATTAAAGAACGAATACGCGCAGGATGAGGAATTCCGCCGCCGGTTCTACATGGAATCGCAGGCGGTCGCCAAGCTGTCGCATAATAATATTGTTTCGGTCTATGATGTGAGCCACACCCAGGGACTGGAATACATCGTCATGGAGCTGATGGAGGGCATCACCCTCAAAGAGTATCTGCAGAAAAAAGGGCACCTGTCCTGGCAGGAATCCCTGTTTTTTGCGCAGCAGATTGCGCGGGCGCTCAGCCATGCGCACAGCCGCGGCATTATCCATCAGGATATAAAGCCGCAGAACATCATTATCCTGCGTGACGGCACCGCCAAGGTAACCGATTTCGGCATTGCGAGCTTCGCTGCCGCAGCCGACCAGGAAACGCGCGTCGTGCAGGAGGCCATCGGCTCGGTACACTATATTTCGCCCGAGCAGGCAAAGGGCTCGACGATTGATTTCCGCACCGATCTTTACTCGCTCGGCGTAGTCATGTATGAAATGTTGACCGGCAAGCTGCCTTTTGAAGGAGAAACCGCGCTGTCGATCGTGATGCAGCATATAAGCGCCATGCCGCTGCTGCCGTCCGAGGTGGTGACCGGCATTCCGCGCGGCATGGACGACATCGTCATGCATGCCATGTGCCCGGCAGTAGGCCGCCGGTACGCTTCCGCCGAGGAGCTTTACAATGACCTCCAGCGGCTGAAAAACGACCCTGAAATGGCCTTTTCCTATGACGGAGAGTCGATCCGCAACGAAGCGCCCTCACTCGACGCGACGCAGGCGCTGCCGAACTATGCGGAATACCGCAAAGCTGCACCCGCCGCGCCGCGGCAGCCCTTGAATCAGGGCGCGCGCTATCAGCCGGTTCACGAGGAGGAGCAGGCGGCGTTTGCACCGCGCCCCGCACGTAAGAAGGGGATTGCGAACTCTCCGATGGCAGTCGCGACAATTGCGGTTGTCTGTTTTGTGGTGCTGTCGGTTGTGATTGCCAGCGCGCTGATTTTCAGCGGCGGGAAAGGGAAAATGGCCGAGGTGCCGAGCCTTGTCGGCAAAAATATTTCCGACAGCAGTCTGGACGAATATGTGGATCTGAACGATGAAGCCTATCAGGACTTCAAGTTTAAAACCGAAACCAAGTTTGATGAAAATGGGGTTGACGGCGAGATCCTTGCACAGGATCCTACAGCAGGCGAACGGGTTGAAAAGGGTACGACGATTACCCTGACTGTGTGTATCAGCCAGAACGACGAGGAGACCGACGAATATACAATTGAAAACTTTGAAAACTACACCTATGATGAGGTGAAGGAGCGGGTCGCCGCTTATGATATTCAGCTGCGCCGCAGCGACGAGACCAGTGATACGATTGATAAGGACAAAGTCATCCGTACCGAACCCGCAGCCGGTGAAACGCTCAAGCGCGGCGGTACGCTGGAGGTCTTTGTAAGCCTCGGCAAGGAAAATTTGATGGGCGTGATGATCAATGTGGTCGGCGCACCCGTAGACGAGGCAAAAACGGCGTTGAAAGCGCTGGATATCGTCCCCGAAATTCATATGGTGGCAAGCGATAAGGAAAAGGACATCGTGGTGTCACAGTCGGTACCGGAAGGTGAAACTGTGAAAAGCGGCAAGACCGTCATCCTGGAGGTATCGAGCGGCGTGGCCGCGCCGGACACCGGCGACGATGGCAGCCAGACCGGCGATGGAGGAAATACGGGCGATTCGGGCGGATCATCCACACCGCAGGCGGGCAGCGCAACGCTGCAGATTTCTGTTCCGGCATCCGAACGCGAGAGCGCGCGGATCGTCGTCAAGCAGTCTGACGGCACGGTGCTTTATGACAACACCGTAGCAGGTGCAGGGGAATACCAGATCGTTACGGTCGAGGGCAGCGGCACGCAGATGCTGACCGTTACAATCAACGGCGGCTACACCACCAATCAGGAAGTCACGTTTCAATAGGACAGAAAAGGGAGCGAGCATTTGACGGAAGGCATGATCTTAAAGGGCATCGGCGGCTTCTACTATGTGGATACGCCGGAGGGGCTGATTGAATGCAGAGCGCGCGGCAAATTCCGCAAGACGGTCGGCAAACCGATCGTTGGCGACCGCGTCACGCTGGACATCCAGCCGGAGGACGGCACGGGCTATCTGCTCGATATTGCGCCGCGCCGCAACCAACTGGTGCGCCCGGCGGTGGCGAATCTTGATCTCGTGGTTGTGGTTGCGTCGTGTGCGCCTCCCAAAACCGATCCCTTTCTGATTGACAAGGTCTTCGCCATCGCCGCCCACAAAGAGATCGGCGTGCTGCTGGTCATCAATAAGACCGACCTTGACGACGGCGCCGGTCTTGTGGAGATCTACCGCAAGGCCGGCATTGAGACACTGCCGGTCAGCGCCGAAACCGGGGAGGGCGTGGACGCACTGCGGGAGCGGCTACGCGGCAAAATCGCCGCGTTTGCGGGCAACTCCGGCGTAGGCAAGTCCAGCCTGCTCAACCGGCTGGATGGCCGGTTCGGCGCAGAGGTAGGCGAAATATCGGGCCGCATCGGGCGCGGGCGGCATACCACACGCCATGTGGAGCTCATGCCGCTTGCGGGCGGCTACATCGCGGATACGCCGGGTTTTTCCTCATTCGAGACCGAGCAGATGGATCTGGTATTGGCGGAGGATCTGCAATACGCTTTTCCGGAATTTGCACCGTATCTGGGACAGTGCCGTTTCACCGGCTGCGCTCATGTCAAGGAGAAGGGCTGCGCAGTGATTGCGGCGGTCGAGGCGGATGAGATCGCGCCGTCACGGCATGAGAGCTATGTAAAACTCTATGAAAGCGTAAAGGATATCAAGCAATGGGAGCTTTCCAAGGGCGGCACGCGCTGATTTTTGCCGCAGCGCCCGAAACTGAATACGGTTATATCCGCGCATTTCTGGACGAACATCCGGATGCGGCCGTGATCTGCGCGGACGGCGGGCAACGCCATGCGCGTGCGATGGGGCTGCGGCCTGATCTGGTCATCGGCGATTTTGACTCCGGGGAGGTGCCGGAGAACGCCGCGGAGGTTCTGCGGCTGCGCCCGGAAAAGGATGATACGGACACGCAATCCTGCATGCGGGAGGCATTTGCGCGCGGCTGTACCGAGGTGACGCTGGTCTGTGCGACCGGTGGGCGGCTCGACCATCTGCTGGCCAATTTGTCCCTGCTGGAGGAGGCGCGCGACTGCGGACGGCGCTGCACAGTGCTTGACCGTCAGAACATGGTCTTCTTGCATGATGGCGGCTGCCGGCATTTCAAAATGCCGCCATATTATCAGTACTTTTCGGTTATTCCGCTGGATGAAAAGCTGGAGGGCGTGACCATTCGGGGCGCTAAATACCCGCTTGAGCGCGCAACGGTTTTGCGTAAACGTATGGTTTCCATTTCCAATGAACCGACGCAGTCCACATTCAGCATCGAAATTGTGCGGGGA
>JBFWIM010000017.1:0-24839 GCA_050255995.1 Intestinibacillus sp. | reverse complement strand
TGCGTGTGCCGCCCGGCAGAAGGAAGAAGCTGTTGGTCACACGGCGGGCGATGTGATCAATCTGCGCGCGCGCTTCCTGCTGCGTGCGGTAGCCATACAGGAAGACATAAAATTCGTCGCCGGAGCGGCGCGCCGCAATCATATGCTTCGGTTCATGCAGATTGATGGCCTGCGCAAAGGACTTGATGTAGAGGTCTCCGTAGTCATGGCCGTAGGTATCGTTGATGAACTTGAGGTTATCCAGATCCCACATCATAAGTGCAGCCACGCCAAGCGTTTCCGGCGTGCGGAACAGCTGATCCAGCTGCCGGTCAAACGCACGGCGGTTATAGAGATCGGTCAGCGTATCAAAATCACGTTCATATTCCACTTTTCGCTTTTCTAGCGTCTCATAGGTGACATCGGAGACCGCGCCGAGATGATGATCCCCTTCGTGCAGCCAGGTCACTTTGATCCAGCGGAAACTGGTCGGCAGCTCCAGCAGATAGGTGGAGGTTTCATCCTCGTAGCGGTGCTGTTCCAGCGCTTTCATGCGCGCGAGGAATTCCTCGCGGGACAGTGCCGTGCCGGGGGCGGGCGGAGACCAGCCGAGCAGCGTGTAAATATTGTCGCTGCAGAAAACCGTAGGCTGCCCGTCTGTGTATTCAAATACGGCGAGCTGCACGCCGGTCAGGCGGAGAATCTCCGAGAAACGGGAGGCCGATTCCGCCACCGCGCCCGAAAGCCGTTCAATCGCGCCGGAAAGATGGTCAATTTCGCCGATATGTATTTTACGCAGAACAATCGGTCTGTTGGGGTCGCTCCGTTCCAGATCGTGCACCAGGGAAATAAGCGGCTGGGTGATTGCCCGTCCGGCAACCAGCAGCGAGCAGATGGCAAACAGAAAACACAGCAGGACCGATAGTATGGCGTTGCGTTCAATCTGGTGGGAGAAGGCGAGGAGATCCTCGCGGGCTACGATACCGGCAAGCACCCACTGCTGGTGCGCAAACGGCGTGTTCGCATTATAAAGATGGAACTGCGCAAGCGACATCACCAGTTTTTTCGCCGCAAGCTGATCGGAGGACACGGTGTAGGCATCATCCCCCGCGCTGTCCAGCGTCAGGAGCGTGTTTTCACCGAACTGGGTATTGTAATACGGTCCGCTGGACAATACTGGCGTAATGGTATTGGTGTTGCTGTCCATAATGCCGAGCAGATACGCACTGCGCTGCGCGCCGCCCAGCTCGCTGTACGTCAGGATATCCTGAAGATAAGATTGGTTCAGCTCCACGCCCAACACGCCGAACACCGTGCCGTCCGGCGCGATGAGCGGGATGGAGTAGGAGATGGCGCGCAGATCGTTAACGTTCAGGCGATAGCCCGCGCACCAGTAGCCGAAGTTCGCGGAATCCTTGTTTTCGCTTGCGCGGGCCGCGTTCAGGGGTTCGCAGAAGAAGCGTTCATCCGGGCTTCCGTTTCCGGAAAAGGTAAATGTGCTGGTCCAAAAGCGGTCCAGCACGAGCTGCATGGATTTGGAGATGTCAGGCATGCCGCGCTCCAAAAGCAGATCACCGTTATTGCTGTCATAATTAGTGGGGTCAAGGTCGCGGATATAAAAGCCCGCGCGGGTGGTTCCGGTCGGATCGCTCGCGAGGCCAGGGCCGTCCAGAATGAGAAACGCGCCGGTTGAAAGATTGCGCCGCAATAGGTAAATGATATCCGGCGCGACGTCTGCCACGATCCGCTGGTTGAGCGCCGCGTCGCCTGCAATATCGGTGTAAGTGCGTCCTTCCCGGGAAAGCGTTTGCGCGATCTGGTCCAGCACCGCAGCTTCGCTTTCCTCCACATTGGACCAGCGGTGAATCATTTCGGACTCAACGTACAGTTTGCGGTTGATCGTGCGCTCGTTCAGGATTTCATATGCATTCTGATCCATGCGGGAGAGAACATTGCCCTGCATGAACACCAGAAAGTATAGCAGAGCCTGTACAATCAGGATTGCTAAAATAGGCAGCACCAGACGTCGGCGCAATGTATGCGTCCTGGACAGAGCTGTGTACAAGCAGCATATCTCCTTTCATACGGCGTACGGAAAATGATACGGCGGTCAGAGCAGGGAAGCAAGCTGATTTCGGAAGCTTTCCAGCCACTCGGTAAAATGCGCCCGCGTGACAAACGGCGCAACGGCGGCTTCATGGGACAATCCCTTCGCCATGCTGGCTTCTACAGCCGCGCGGTCCGCCTTCGCCGCGTCAAGAAGGGCGTGGTCGGCAATTGTCCTTGCGGCACTGCCCTGGGTGAAAAAAGCGCTCGTATAAAGCGTATAGGACTGTGTGGTTGCAACACCCGCCATGAGGACCTGCCTTGTTGTTGCAGAGGAGGGTACGCCGGCTTCGTCAAGCGCAGCGGAAACCGCATCCTGCGCGCTTGCTTTTTTTGTTATGGGCAAATAACCGGAGCCAACCGAAAACGCGAGATTGTTTTCGGGTTGGGTAAACCACTTTAAAAAGACGGTCGAGGCATATTCATGGGCTTCATCACTCCGCACAACCAGCATTCCGGCGCCCTGCTGCACGGCGTATGGCCGGGTGCCTTTGAAATTCGGAACCGGATAGACGCTGGTTTCGATATGATAGGCGCTGCCGTCCGGGCGGGTGACTTCCGATGGGAAATAGGTTGCGCCGCTGATAGAGCCAACCAGCGCGAGGATATCGCCGGTTTTCACATCATCGCTGCGGAAGCGGCCGGATTCGGTATACCAGCCGTTAATATATGGCACGTAAAAACACTGCCACAGACGATACATGGCATCCTCGTCAATGTCAAAGGTCACCTGGCCATCGTGCACGTTGAAAAGCTCGTGACCGAGCTGCATGGAGCCGATGATCATATAGTTGGCCATTGCATCACGGCCGAAAAACGCTCTGCCGTCATTTGGCACATCGGGCGTCAGGCTGTCGGTCCATTGATAATAGCAGTGTGCAACGTCGAACAGGCCTTCCCAGGTACGCAGGCTGTCCTCGCTCGCGCCGGTTGCCGCGGCAAAGGATTCCCAGTCGGTTTTGTTGAGCATCAGGACTTCGGTTGATTTGGCGATGGGCAAAAGCTTGAGTCCGCCGCCCTCGGTAAAATAGCCTTCCTGAAGATAAGAGGGCAAATACCGGGCAAGCTCCTCCTTGGTCATATAAGCGCTGATATCGGTGGCCATGCCGCGTGCATCGATGGCATAGGCAGTGTCCGCGTAGGCTGCTATGATGTTCGGCACCGGATCTGCACCGACCTTTTGGTCGAGCGCCTCTGCCATTTTGGCAGTGAGTTTATCGACATTACCCTCGCTGGAAGCGTCGACGATGATGCCGGACTTCGCCCCTACGGTTGCATTGAATTGAGAGACCAGTTTATCAAAGGCCTGCTGCTGTGCGCCGTTATAATAGTGCCAGACCGTAATGGTGACAGGCTTGTCGGCGTTCAGACCATATTTGTTGCCGCAGCCGGCTAACAACAGCAGCGGGACGCACAGAAGCAGTAAGTTTAGACGCGCGGAAAACAGCCTTCTGTTCATCAGGAGAATCCTCGTTTCATTTATAGTGGTAAATACATGAAAAAGAAAGACAATGATACCAAAATATTCTACCACCAAAAAATGCAAAAAACAACATAAAACAAGAAAAAACGAGCAATATTTACAAAAATTTAGGGGATACCATGACGGCGAATGAAACAGAGGGTATACAACGCACAAAGTAAGGCGCAACCGGAGGCGGTTTTCAGGGCAGACGGGGAAAGGAAAAAACCCCTGCCGAAGCAGGGGTTTTGCATGGACAAATGATTTACTTGAGAGTAACCTTTGCGCCAGCTTCCTCGAGCTGAGCCTTGATCGACTCCGCGTCTTCCTTGGAAGCAGCTTCCTTGATGATGGCCGGAGCGCCGTCAACCTTCTCCTTGGCCTCCTTCAGGCCCAGGCCGGTGATCGCGCGGACAACCTTGATGACGTTGATCTTGGAAGAGCCGGCATCGGTCAGCTCAACGTCGAACTCGGTCTGCTCCTCAACAGCAGCAGCAGCATCGCCGCCGGCAGCGCCGCCGGCAATCGCGACGGGGGTAGCGGAAACGCCAAACTCTTCTTCAAGAGCCTTTACAAGCTCGGAAAGCTCAAGAACCTTGAGCTCTTTTACGGCTTCCATAATCTCGGTAACCTTAGACATGGTATTTTACCTCCAATAATTTTGAATTTTATATTCCGTTTATGAACAAACGAAAAGATGTGGACTTGCGGTTTATGCCGCAGGCTTATTCAGCAGCGGCTTCTTCGGACGGAGCTGCTGCCTTCGCGGCAACCAGTGTGCCGACCAGTGCTTCGCCATCCTCAGACTTCTTGGCAATCGCGTCAAGCGCAATTGCGAGCTGCATGATGGGGAAGTTGAAGGAGTACAGGGTCTGCGCGATGAGCACTTCCTTGCTCGGCATGGCGGCCAGAGCCTTGACCTTGTCACTGTCGATGACGGAGCCCTCGAGGAAGCCCGCCTTGATGGTGAAGTTCTCATGGGTCTTGGCGTAGTCGCACAGAATCTTCGCCGGAGCGACGACGTCGTCATTCATGCTGATGGCGATCGCGCTCGTGCCGTTCAGGTGCTCGTCAAGGCCTTCAAAGCCAAGCTCCTTGGCGGCCAGACGGATCATGGTGTTCTTGATAACGGCATACTCAACGCCGGCGGCACGCAGCTCACGGCGGAGCTTGGTATCGTCCTCTACGTTGATGCCCTTATAATCGACCAGAACGCCGGCAGGGGAGTTCTTGATTTTTTCAACCAGAGAAGCAACCAGTGCTTTCTTTTCTTCCAGAACCTTTGCGTTAGGCATCGTTTTCACCTCCTGTATATCAATGCGTTCAGCGCATTAAAAAATGCCCTCCTGATCAAAAACAGGAGGGCACAAAAAGCAAGAACCATTTTGTGTTGACCTCGGCGGGCGGCGAAATTCGCCTTTAAAACCTTGCGGTTGCCTGCTGTCTTTGACCAAGCTATTAAATTATAGCAGGGAGACTGCGTTTTGTCAACACAGAAAACTAAATTAATTAGTCGGAAAGCTTTGCGGCGTTGATCTTAACGCCGGGGCCCATGGTGGAAGCAACCACGCAGGACTTGACGTACTGACCCTTTGCCGCGGACGGCTTGGCCTTGATAATCGCGCCGATCAGCGCGTTGAAGTTGTCCTGCAGCTTTTCTGCGCCGAAGGAAGCCTTGCCGATCGGGCAGTGAATGATGTTGGTCTTGTCGAGACGGTACTCGATCTTACCGGCCTTGGACTCCTGAACAGCCTTGCCGACGTCCATGGAGACGGTGCCGGCCTTGGGGTTCGGCATCAGGCCCTTCGGACCCAGAACCTTACCGAGACGGCCGACCAGACCCATCATGTCAGGCGTCGCGATGACGACGTCATAGTCAAAGAAGTTCTCCTTCTGGATACGCTCGACCATATCCTCAGCGCCGACGAACTCAGCGCCGGCAGCCTCAGCCTCGGCCGCCTTGGGGCCCTTGGCGAACACCAGGACGCGAACCTGCTTGCCGGTGCCGTGGGGCAGGACGATCGCACCGCGAACCTGCTGGTCGGCGTGACGGGAGTCAACACCCAGCTTGACGTGGAGCTCAACGGTCTCGTCAAACTTGGCCTTGGCGGTGGAAATAACGGTCTGGAGCGCTTCAGCGGGGTCGTACAGCTTGGAGCGGTCGACCAGCTTGGCGCTGTCTACATACTTTTTACCCTTGCGCACTATAAATATCCTCCTTTAGTGGTCAATGCGGGACAGGCTAAACCTTACCCTCCCACCCGGCGGCGATGCCGCCGTGAAAAAACTAGATTAAAACTCGGATTTACCGGAAAAGCGTAATTGTGTTTTGGTCAGGTAAAATCGTGCAGGACAAGAAGCGAGATTCTGCGGACGAGGGAGCGCACAGAGGCACGCAACCGGATCCGAATGCTTCTCAGCGACACAGTACTGCGCGGTTTGACGAAGATCAAAAATTATTCCTCGACGGTAATACCCATGGAACGGGCGGTGCCCGCGATCATGCTCATTGCGGCTTCGAGAGAAGCGGCGTTCAGGTCGGGCATCTTGAGTTCCGCGATCTTCTGCAGGTCGGCCTTGGAGAGCTGCGCGACCTTGGTCTTGTTCGGGACGGCGGAGCCGCTCTCGATCTTGCAGGCCTTCTTGATCAGCACCGGCGCCGGAGGCGTCTTGGTGATGAAGGAGAAGGAGCGGTCGGAATAAACCGTGATGACGACGGGGATGATCAGGCCGACGTCGTTCTTGGTGCGCTCGTTGAATTCCTTGGTGAAGGCCATGATGTTCACGCCGTGCTGACCCAGCGCGGGGCCGACCGGGGGAGCAGGGGTTGCCTTGCCGGCAGGAATCTGGAGCTTGATATAGCCTACTACTTTCTGTGCCATGGTTGAGGTATCCTCCTTAAAAAAATGTGGTGGCTGGCGAGTTTTGCCGCGCGGCAAACTCTCCCACTTGCCTTACTGGGGGCGGAATTTCGCCGTCCCCGGCGTTAGGAGCCGGCCGCAGCCGGTTATTCGTCTAACGTCTCTACCTGGTCGAGTTCCAGCTCGACCGGGGTCTCGCGCCCGAACATGGATACGACAACGCGCACCTTGTTCTTATCAGGCTCGAGTTCGTCGACCACGCCGATGAAGCCCGTAAGCGGACCATCAATGACGCGGACGCTGTCGCCGAGGGCATAGCTGATCTCGATTTCGCGTTTTTCAACGCCCATGGCCGCGACCTCCTCGTCGGTGAGGGGAAGGGGTTTGTTGGAGTTCGGCCCGACAAAGCCCGTGCAGCCGCGGGTGTTGCGCACGAGATACCAGCTCTCGTCCGTCATAACCATTTTGACAAGGACATAGCCCGGGAAGAGCTTGCGTTCCACCTCACGGGTTTTGCCGTCCTTGACCTCAGTGACCCGTTCCACCGGGATGTTAACCGCGGTGATCAGATCGTGCAGCTTGCGGTTTTCAACCGCTTTTTCGATAGATGAGGCTACTTTATTTTCATAGCCCGAGTATGTGTGAACCACATACCACTTTGCCTGCTCTGACATAAGTTCGCCCCTCTCCGCGCTTTACGCAAAATGCTGCAAAAGCGTCTGAATGCCAAGATTGCAGATTGCGTCGAGTACCCAGATATAGACGCCGATCACCAGAATCGCCGAGATGACGACAATGGAGTTGTTCGTGGTCTGCTTGCGGGTGGGCCAGACGATCTTGCGGATTTCACTCTTGAGTTCGCGGAACCACTTTTCAATGCGGGAAAAGATCGAGGGCTTCTTCGCCTTTACCGGCTTGTCTGCCTGCTTCTTCTCAGCGGGCGTGTGGCCCTTTTCCTGATCTGCCATGAAGCGACTTCCTTTCTCCGGATTACTTGGTCTCGCGATGCAAAGTATGCTTCTTGCAGAACTTGCAATACTTGTTCATCTCGAGGCGGTCGGGATCGTTCTTCTTGTTCTTCATCGAGTTGTAGTTTCTTTGCTTGCACTCCGTGCAGGCGAGCGTTACCTTAACGCGCATAACGGCACCTCCTTATTACTCCTTCGCCGCGCATTGGTGCGCGGGAATCAATTGCCTCCCTTTGCAGCATTCCGCGGCCTTCTGTTCCGGCTTGACGAAATTCGGGCAAAAAAAAGAACCTGCATAGGTGTAATCATTATAGCATGGGTATAAATTATGGTCAATGCTATTTTTTCGTTTTTTTCTACAATTTTACGAAGAATTATGATATAATATGTTGCAGTATAGGGCTGGGAGGAAGAAAAAATGAAGGTTTTGGGTCTGGACTACGGCGACGCGCGCACCGGCCTTTCGGTGTCCGATGCGACCGGCCTGCTCGCCGGCAGTCCGCAGGTCATTGCGGAGTGGAACCGGGACAAGCTGGTGGAGAAACTCGTCCGGTTCATCCGGGACAACGGGATTGAGGAAATCGTTCTGGGCTATCCGCGCAATATGGACGGCTCGGTCGGCCCGCGCGCGCAGAAATGCGAGGAGCTGAAGGCGGAACTGGAGCATGAGACCGGCGTACCGGTCCTTCTGTGGGATGAACGGCGCACAACGGTTGCCGCGCATGCGATTTTGCATGAAACCGGCAAAAAGCAGAAAAAACATAAGCAGACGGTGGACGCCGTCGCCGCCACGCTGATTTTGCAGGGCTATCTGGATTCCAGACGGCTGCGGGGATAACGGAAACAGGGAGCAGGCGCCCAGCCATACGGCCGGGCGCCTGCTTTTGGAATGGAGTCCGCGGAGCGGCACGGAAGATCAGCTTTCAGGCGTGTCGTCCTCCGAATCGGGCGGCAGGGCGGGGGAGACAGAATTTGCTCCGGCTTTCGCGCGGCGGCGACGGCGCAGCGCGAGCAGAAGGGCAAGCGCTGCAATAGCGACGAGCAGCAGCGGCCATATAACGATCATGAACAGAACAAAGCCTTTAATGACAATCGACGCGCCGCGCGCGCCCGAGCTTGCGGCATGGCGCACATCCGATAAGAACGTATTGCCCTGACTGACAGAGGTCAGATCGCGCACTTCATTGAGCTGGATACGGATGGTCGAAAAATCAATCAGGTCGTCATAGCGGCGCAGCGTGGTGGAATACTGTTCGATCTGGTATTCCGTGTCGCTCAGCGCGTTTTCGAGCTGGATGATGTCCTCCATCTTTTCGGATTTCGCCAGAAGGGCAAGCAGGCGCTCATGCTTGGTCTTGAGGGTTTTGAGGTGCGTCTCGGCGTCATAATACGCCTGCCCCACGTCCTCGGCGCTCTGGGACTGCCGGACAATGTTGCAGGCGTTGCCGACGGCCTTTAAAAAGGTTTCGAAATCTGCCTGCGGTACGCGGACGGTGTAGTTGGCGGAGCGTTCTCCTTCCGAACCTGCCGTCGAGTGCGATTCGAGGTAACCGCCGTACTGCATGGTGAGGTTTTGCACAGCGGTATCCGCTGTGACAAAATCACGGGTTTCGGCATACAGCTCCGCCGTCATGATCAGTTTGGCGTTTTCGCGGATGGCGGCGGACTGCGGCGCTTCGACGGTACCCGCGGCGCTGTCCGTGGCCTGCGCTTCCGCGCCGGCATTCTGCGCCGTGCTTTTCCAGCCTTCGGATGGGGCGGCCGCGCCAGCATCAGCGGAACTTGCTGTGCCGCCGTTGGACGCGCCGCAGCCGGACAGCAGGCTGATGGCAGCGCAGAGCAGGAGAAGCAGGCTGAACATTCGCTTTTTCAAATCGAACACCTCATTTCTATTTTCATGGTATCAAATTCCAATCCGCTTGTCATTAAGGTAGACGAAAGAAAATAGAGAAAGGGGACAATACCAGGCACACTGTAACTGACTTGTAAACAAAAACGGCTGCCTGATCGTACAGGCAGCCGTTTTCTCAGGTAGACATCCCAAGATGTAGCGCGCGCAGGTTCGGTTCGGCAAGGTACTGCTTTTTTGCGGGCACACACTTTTGCACGGCGCGGACGACAGCATCCAGCGCGGCAAAACCGGTCTCGGCGAGCGCACGCCCGAGCAGAATCATGTTGGAAAGGCCGCCAAGCCCCTCCTCGGACTCCGCCATGCGGGAGGCGGGCACGGCGGCGCAGCGCACGTCTTCGCGCGGGGCGGGGTCCTCTATCAGCGCGCTGTCGTAGACAATCACGCCCCCGGGCGCGACGGTGCCGGAGAACTTTTCAAAGGAAGGGCGGTTCATGGCGATGAGCAGGTCGGGGTGCAGCACAAGCGGGCAGCCGACCGGTTCGTCCGAGAGGCAGACGGAGCAGTTCGCGGTGCCGCCGCGCATCTCCGGGCCATAGGACGGCAGCCAGGAGACCTCGCGGTCTTCCAGAAGCCCTGCGTGCGCGATGATCTTGCCGGCGAACAGCACGCCCTGTCCGCCGAAACCGGCGAGAACGATATTCATGCGAACACCCCCTGTTCCGTGCGGTCCACATAAACGCCGAGCGGATAGTGGGCCATCATATTTTCGCGCAGCCAGCCGAGCGACTCCACCGGGGTCAGGCCCCAGTTGGTCGGGCAGGTGGACAGAACTTCCACAATGGAGAAGCCCTTCTTTTCCATCTGGCAGGCAAAGGCTTTCTCAATTGCGGCGCGCGCCTTCCGGATATTCGGCACGCTGTCCACCGACACGCGCTCGGCATACGCCACGCCGTCGAGCTGGCTGAGCAGCTCGCAGACGCGCACTGGGAAGCCGGCGGCGGCAACATCGCGCCCATAGGGCGTGGTCTGCGTGACCATGCCGGGCAGGGTGGTCGGCGCCATCTGTCCGCCGGTCATGCCGTAGATGCCGTTATTGATGAAGATGACCGTCACGTTTTCGCCGCGGGTGGCGGCATGGACGGTTTCGGCCGTGCCGATCGCTGCGAGGTCGCCGTCGCCCTGATAGGTGAAAACCACACTGTCCGGCAGCACGCGCTTAATGCCGGTCGCGACCGCGGGGGCGCGCCCATGCGCGGCCTCGACCATGTCGCAGGCGAAGTAGTCGTACGCCATAACGGCGCAGCCGACCGGGCAGATGCCGACCGTGCGCCCCTCGATCTCCAGCTTGTCGATGGTCTGGGCGACCAGCTTGTGCGCGATGCCGTGCGTGCAGCCTGGGCAGTAGTGGGTCTGCGCGCAGGTCAGCGCATGCGGTCTGTCATAAACGGTTGTCATGCGTTTTCACCTCCCGCAAGGATTTGCAACTGGTTCAATACTTCCTCCGGGGAGGGGACCATGCCGCCCGTGCGCCCGAAGAAATGGACGGGTCTTGCGCCGTCTGCCGCAAGGCGCACGTCGTCCACCATCTGTCCCATGTTCATTTCGACGCACAGGAAGGCTTTCGCCGTCTGGGCGAGATCGCGCACGGCGTCGGACGGATAGGGCCACAGGGTCTGCGGACGCAGAAGCCCCGCGCGGATACCCGCGGCCCGCGCCTGATCGACCGCGCTGCGCGCGATCCGCGCCGTCGCGCCGAAGGCCACGACGACAAAGTCCGCGTCCTCCGTGCGGTAGCGCTCGCATTTCGTATGCTTTTCCTTTATAATCTCGTAGCGCGCGAACCGGTCCCGCACCAGTTTTTCAAGATCCTCGGGCTGCAGAATCAGGGAATTGATGATGTTGTGCGGGCGTTTGTTCCGGTGGCCGCAGGCCGCCCAGGAGAACTTGTCCGCCTGCTGCGATTCGGTTTCCGGAAATACGACCGGCTCCATCATCTGGCCGAGCATGCCGTCAGCCAGAATCATTGCGGGCATACGGTAAATGTCCGCGAGATCAAAGGCTTCCCGCACCATATCGACCATCTCCTGCACCGAGCACGGCGCAAACACCAGAATATGCAGGTCGCCGTGCCCGGGCGCGCGGGTGGCCTGCCAGTAGTCCGCCTGCGAGGGCTGGATGCCGCCAAGACCGGGTGAGCCGCGCTGCACATTGACAATCAGACAGGGCAGGTCGCAGGCCGCCAGGAAGGAAATGCCTTCGCTCTTGAGGGAAATGCCGGGCGAGGAGGACGAGGTCATTGCCCGTGCGCCCGCAGCGGCCGCGCCATAGACCATGTTGATGGCGGCGACCTCGCTTTCCGCCTGCAAGTAGGTGCCGCTAAGCTTGGGCATGCGCTTCGCCATGTAGGCCGCGACTTCGGTCTGCGGCGTGATCGGATAGCCGAAGAAATGGCGGCAGCCCGCGCGTATGGCGGATTCCGCCATGGCTTCGTTGCCCTTCATGAGAACTTTCTCTGTCAATCGGTCCACATCCTTTCTATTTCAGGACTTTGATGGCGCAGTCCGGGCACATCTCGGCGCACATGGCACAGCCGATGCAGCGCGCCATATCGGTGACTGCCGCAGGGTGGTAGCCCTTACGGTTGAGCGCCGCGCCATCCAGCACGACGATCTGCCGGGGACAGACCGGCACGCAAAGGCCGCAGCCCTTGCAAATTTCCGGATCAATAATTGCCTGTGCCATAGAGCACCTCCTCAAAATGGTACGCGCGAGGGAGCTTTACTCCCAGGGCTTTTTTACATACAGGTCGATCGGGTAAATTTCGTCGTCCGGCAGCAGCTGCCGTATCGGGTCTGCGAGCGGGCGCAGCACGGCGGTAAACCGCAGCGGCAGGCCGCAGGCTGCGGCGACCGCGCGGGCGCGCGCATCGGTGTCCGCCACGGTCTGCGGCGTGGTGCCGTCCATCAGGTGGGAGCAGTTGACCACGCCGGTGGCCTTCAAACGGGCAGCGCGTTCGATTTCAGAAAGAATATCCGCGCATTCCTCAGGCGTGCGCGTCAGATAACGGTAAAAATTGACGGCATACAGCAGGTCATAGCCGCCGGCTGCGTCGATCGCCGCCGCGTAGCGTCCGAGCGCGGCCGCACCCGCCGCATCCCCGCCGACGTCAAGGATCAGGTCGCAGTCTTCGCGCAGCAGACCCTCTAGCCGGCCGTTCAGGGCGGGAATATCCAGATTGGTGTTTGCGTAGACCGGAGCGACCAGCTCCACGTCCTGCCTCTGCAGAAGGGCGGCAAAGTCCGCGCTGCGGAAATATGGGTTGACGATATCCAGATCCACAAGGGCCGCGCGGTGTCCGGCAGCCCGGCGGTCCAATGCGAGATTGACCGCAAGGTTGGTTTTGCCGCAGCCGTAGTGCCCGGTCACAATCGTGATGCGGCGGGAGGAATTTTGCATAGGGCACCTCGCTTTCCGTACCATACGTTGAAATTTTCAGACAGCTGATAAGCGCCGGTGAAAATAAATAGTTAGTATAACTATTTGATAAACTAATCAATTATAGCATTGCCTTGTAAAACTTACAAGGTTTCGGCAAAAAAATTGGCTGAGTTTACAAACTATTCAAAAATGGGAAGGAGGTTCTGAAAATAAAAAGAACCGGCTGTTCAAGCCGGTTCCCGCACGTAATTTATTATTTGTTTTCCGGTTTCGGACTCTTGCAGAACAATTCGCGCAGGCCGATATAAAGCAAGAGCACGCCGAAACCGCGCCGAAGCCAGTCGGTATCCACCCAAGCGGCCAGAAAGGCCGCGCCGATCGAGGTGGGCAGCCCGGCGACCGTGCACCAGAGCGCCGCGCGCTTTTCAATCAGTTTATTTTTGATATGTGACCAGAGCGCGGCAGGGGCGCAGAAAATGAAATACAGCAGATTCAGCCCTCCGGCGGAAAACTGCGGTATGCCGACCATACAGGTGAGCCACAGGATCAGCAGCGTGCCGCCGCCGATGCCGAAGCCGGAGAGCACGCCGGTCGCGAGGCCGACCATAAAATTCAGCAGCATGGCGCAGACCCCCTTAGAGCAGCAGTATGGCGCGCACGCCGCCGTACAGGATCAGCGCGCCGAACGCGCGCCGCAACAGCGTGAGAGGGATCTTTTGAAAAATCCGGCCGGAAATCAGGCCGCCGGCCGCGCCGCCCAGCAAAAACGGCCAGGCAAAGCCTAGATCAAGCCCGCCCTTCATAAAATAGATGACGACCGACACGACTGAAAGCGGCAGGATCACGGCGACTGAGGTCGCAAAGGCACGGCGCTGATCCAGCTTGACCCAGCGATTCAGCAGCGGGACGATGAACAGACCGCCACCCGAGCCGAAAAACCCGTTCGCCAGTCCTGCCAGCGCGCCGGTGATTAAATATTTTGTCTTGCGGTCAATAAAAATCACAAAAATCCCCTCCGGCGGTATCTTGTGCCGAAGGGGATTTGTTTATGCATGGGGGTATGTAGGGATGCCGGGCGTCCGGCGCGTCAGAACCGGAACTGCCTGACCAGCCGGTTCAGCGTCTCTGCCTGACTTGCCATTTCTGCGCCCGTGGCGGCCGATTCTTCCGCAGTAGCGGAGTTGCTGTCTATGACACTTGAAATCTGGCCGATCTGCTCGACTACCTGAGACAGGGCCTCCGCCTGCTGATGCGTGGCGCTCGAGATATCGTCCACTACGCCGACAACCTCGTCCGTGCTTTTCACGACTTCCTCCAGCGTTGCAGCCATCATGCCGGTGGTTTCGCTGCCATGGCGCACCGCAGAGAGCGCCCGCCGGATAAGCTCCGAGGTGGTCTGCGCGGCCTCCGCGCTGCGGGTGGCCAGATTGCGCACCTCGTCGGCAACGACTGCGAAGCCCTTGCCCGCTGTTCCCGCACGCGCGGCTTCGACTGCGGCGTTGAGCGCCAGAATATTGGTCTGGAAGGCGATTGCGTCAATCGTACCGATAATATTTTTGATTTGGTTGGAGGCGGAGGAGATTTCGTCCATAGCCGAGCGCAGCTCGTGCATCTGCTGATCAGACTGCAGCAGCTTTTCGTTGGTGCTGTTTGTTTTCGCGCGGGCGTTCATAGCCTTTTCCGCGGTCCGGGATACCTGGCCTGAAATTTCGTCTATAGTGGACGTCAGTTCAGTGATGGCGCCCGATTGCTCGGTAGCGCCCTCTGCAAGCGTCTGTGAGGACGAAGCAATCATTTCTGCGTGACTGGAAACCTTGCTTGCGCTGTCGGTGATATTGGTGATTGTACCGAGCAGGTTGCGCTGGATGTTAAGGAGCGCGACTTTAATACGCGAAAATTCGCCCAGATATTCGCAGTTCAATTCAAAAGTGAGGTTCCCTTCCGCGATCTGATCGAGCGCGTAGCAAATTTCGTCGATATAGCGCATGTATTCCTTCAGCCGGTCTACAATCCGCCCCAGAGCGGTGGAAAGCATCCCCACCTCGTCGCGCGTTTCACAAAGGATTTGCAGGTTCACCTCTCCGTCCGCCATGCGGTTGGCGGTATGCGCGAAGCCGGAAATCGGTTTGATAATCCGTCTGCCGAAAATGATAACCAGCGCGGTTAAAATAATGAGGATGAATGCAAAGAAAGTGAAAATGCTGTTACGCATGGAGGTAACCGCGCCGATGTAATTTTGGTAGGCCGTTCCATATACCACGCTCCAGCCGGTTTTGGACCCGGTCACCACCGCGCCGACCGCGTCGCTGTTTTGGAAGGAGAACCTGCTGATGAGCGGCGAAACGGCCGAATCCTCTGTGGTTTTGTCGTCATCCTGCCCTGTGCGTGCAACAGCGGCAATCAGTTCTGGATCAAGCCCGGCGCCCTGCATGGTTTTGTTTTGCAGGGAACTGTCCGGATGATAGAGGATATTGCCGTCTTCGGAAGCCACCATCAGAAAATGTGTGCCGTCGGAATAGCCGTCTCCGATTTTCTGGAGGAACTCCATCGAGACATCCATGCCGACAACGCCGAGCATTTTGTTGTCTTCTCTGGAATAAATGGCGCCGACGATGCTGATCATGGATTCGCCGGTTACAATGTCCTGATACGGATCGGATATGGAGATGTGCCCGCCCCCGTCCATCAGTTTTTGGTACCAGGGCCGGGTTGTCATATCATAATCCGGAACAATCTCCAGGCCGTTTTCCGTGCTGTTGATATTGGCCAGCGTATGCGTCGCCAGCTCCGCAACCCATATGCCGGAAAGCGAATCGGCATTTCCTGCGAACACGTTGGTGAGGTATCCCAAAACAGCGGATTCAACGGTTTCCGTGGACTTGGAGACGGATATTTCGCCGGAAGTTCCCTTTGGCCGCGCGGCAGCCATCACTTTGCCGAACTTACCTTTGGACCATGCCTCAAAAAGGCTTTCAATCTCGGGATTGTGCTGCATAATGGAGATTTGCGACATGTTGCTCCCGAAATAGCTTTCGACTTCGGTGGCAACCAGTTGCGCGTGATTGTCCATCAGATCGTCCTCGGCCGTGGTCAGGGCGGAAGATGCGGTTCGAAGCATCAAAACCAACATGCAGGAGAAGGCAATGCACATGGGGAGAATTGTAAAAGCAAGAATTTTATAGAGGAGACTAATCCTCGGGGGCTTCCATTTTTTCTCACCTGCAGAGGGTGTTTTTATTTTGTTTTTCAATTTATTCATCCTATATCACAACTTTCCAACGGATTTGCAGTTGCTAAAAATTATACGGTATTCTGCAGGGAAAGTAAAGATACAGACTTGGGCATATATCAATATAAATATGAGTCATATAAGTTACAATTTATACAACTGTCACAAAACGGTTATAAATTAAAAAAATAGTTAAAGAATTTTGAAAAATGAAATCCAAACGGAATGCAAATCCGCCCCCCGAAGAGCAGCCGGGGAGGGAGAGCCGTTCGCATGCGTCCTGCGACGCCGGTTATGCCGGGAAAACAAAAGAGGCGGTGCCGACCGGCACTGCCTCTTTTGTTTTCGATATTGGGATATACTGCGGAGAATCTTTCTGCGGTATCTTGGGGTAGGCTTCTAAAAATCAGCCGGCTGCGTCGGGGGTGCCGGCATCTGTGGAATTCGTCGTACCTGTATCGGCCGAACCGGTATCACCGGAACCGGATCCGCCGGAGCAGGCCGCCAGGGAGAGTGCCATGCAGCCAAGCAGCATCATCGCGCAGAGGCTTTTCACAAGATTCTTTTTCATGAGTGTCGTCCCTTTCCAAAATATCAGAATGCTATATTATGGTACAAAATACATTTCGCACCACTGGCATCAGTATAGCACCCTCGTCCGTGGAATACAAAGGGAAACGGGGAAAAAGATGCCGATTTTCCGGCCAACGCGCATGAGAAGAATTGTGAAATTTATATAAGCACTTTCACATCTTCGCCTCCTGCAGGCGGAATTTCCGAACAGCGCAGCACAGGTCAGTTGCTGGCAGTGCCGGTGCTGCCAGCATCGCTGGAGACCCCTCCCTGCGCCGCATCCGCAGACTGACCGTCCTCCCCGGGCTTGCCGGACGGTGCGGAACCGTCAGCGGGCCTTTCACCGGGCTCGCCCTGCGGCGCCTTGCCATCATCGGCGGGCCTTTCGGGGGGAGTGCCGGTCTCATCCTTTGCGGCGTCGTCCTGCGTGGTCGCGGCAGTGCCTGTGCCGTCGCTGCTCGTTGTGCTGCCGGTGCCGCCGCACGCGGTCAGGGACAATGCAAGGCTCGCGGCAAGGAAGGCCGCAAAAATCGCCTTTTTCATATGCTTCTTCATGTCAATCATACTCCTGTCATTCATAGCTTGGCCCGGTTACTTCCGGACGTTTTCCAGAATACAGCCAAAATATGAAAAAATTACGGCGGTCATGTGACCGCCGCGTGAAGATTACGTGTTGTTTTTTAAGATTTGGTAGCCCAGTTGCCGGTGGCCAGGGCGGTCAGATAGGCGTTGATGAAGCCATCCAGATCGCCGTCCATCACCGCGTTGATATTGCTGTTTTCAAAAGCGGTGCGGGTGTCCTTGGCGAGTGTGTAGGGCATGAATACATAGGAACGGATCTGGCTGCCCCATTCGATCTTCTTCTGGTCGCCCTTGATGTCGGAGATCTTGTCCAGATGTTCGCGCTCCTTGATTTCAACCAGCTTGGAACGCAGCATTTTCATACAGTTGTCTTTGTTCTGGAACTGGCTGCGCTCGGTCTGGCAGGAAACCACAATGCCGGTCGGCTTATGGATCAGGCGCACGGCCGAAGAGGTTTTGTTGATATGCTGGCCGCCTGCGCCGGAGGAGCGGAACACCTGCATTTCGATATCGTCCGGACGGATCTCAACCTCGACGTCGTCGGGAATCTCGGGGATGACCTCGACCGCAGAGAACGAGGTGTGGCGGCGGCCGGAGGCGTCGAACGGGGAGATGCGCACCAGGCGGTGCACGCCGCTTTCGCCCTTGAGAAAGCCGTAGGCGTTTTCGCCCTCGATAATGATCTCGGCGGACTTGAGGCCGGCCTCGTCGCCGTCCTGATAATCCATGATTTTATATGTGAAGCCGTGCCGTTCCGCCCAGCGGGTGTACATGCGATACAGCATTTCGCACCAGTCCTGCGCCTCGGTGCCGCCCGCACCGGCATGGAAGGACATGATGACGTTGTTCTTGTCGTATTCGCCGGTGAGCAGGGTGGACAGCTTCTGCGCCGCCACGCCTTCATCCAGTTCCTGAAAGCCGGCTTTCAGCTCCTCCAGCATGGAGGCATCGCCCTCCTCCAGGGCCATCTCACAGAGCGTGAGCAGATCCTCGCGCAGCGAGACCAGTTTGTCGAACGCCTCAATTTTACCCTTGAGCGCGCCCATGCGCGAAACGACCTTCTGGCTGGACTCCGGGTCGTCCCAGAAGCCGGGCTGGGAGGACTTCATTTCCAGCTCTTCTACCTCGCGCGCGGCGGCCTCAAGGTTGAGGTTTTCGCGCAGCTCATGAAGGGCGGGTCCCATATTGTTCAGTTTCACTTTGTATTCTTCGAATTCCAGCATAGCAGAGCTCCTTCGTGAAAATTTCCATACTTGATATAGTATAAAGCATAATCGGGCGAAATGTAAAGGATATTTGAAATTTAAAACTTTTTGTTTCGCAAAAGCGATAGTTGTGTTATAATAGGCACGATGCAGGCAAAGGACTGTATAACAGCCCGGCGTATGCGGTGTTTCAGATTTTTCACACCGTCGTCCTGCTTTTTTGGAAGGCGCGCTGCGCCGGCACCGCCGCAGGGCGGGGACTGCCCTTACTATATAAGGAATTATTTCGAAAGGCAGAGACCTATGGCTAAAATTATTGATAAGATTTTCGGCACATATTCCAGCCGTGAACTCAAGCGCATCGCACCGATTGCCGATAAAGTGGATGCATTCGAAGACGAATACCGCAAGCTGACCGACGCGCAGCTGCGTGGGAAGACACAGGCGTTTCGCGAGCGCATCCAAAAGGGCGAAAGCCTGGACGATCTGCTGCCCGAGGCGTTTGCGACAGTTCGTGAAGCGGCCGACCGCGTGCTTGGCCTGCGGCATTACCGCGTGCAGGTCATCGGCGGCATCGTGCTGCATCAGGGGCGCATTGCCGAGATGAAGACCGGTGAAGGCAAAACCCTTGTGGCGACGCTGCCCGCCTACCTCAACGCGCTGAGCGGAAAGGGCGTGCACATCGTCACGGTCAACGACTATCTGGCAAAGCGTGACTCCGAGTGGATGGGCAAGGTGTACCGTTTCCTCGGACTGCAGGTCGGCCTCATTATTCATGAGATCCCGGCCGATCAGCGTAAAAAAATGTATGAGGCCGACATTACCTACGGTACCAATAACGAGTTCGGCTTTGATTACCTGCGCGACAACATGGCGATCTATAGGGAAGCCATGGTGCAGCGCGGCCATAATTTCGCCATCGTGGACGAGGTGGACTCCATTCTTGTCGACGAGGCGCGTACCCCGCTCATCATTTCCGGACAGGGAGAGCAGTCCACGGAGCTGTACAACATCGCCGACAAATTTGCGGCGGGGCTGCGGCAGCTGCGCGTCAAAGAGGTTGACGCCAAGGAAGAGCAGGACGATATCGACGCCGACTACGTCGTTGATGAAAAGGCCCGTACCGCCACCCTGACCCCCAAGGGGCAGGCCCGCGCCGAAGCGTATTTTAAGGTGGAGAACCTGAGTGATCCGGAGAACACCACGCTGCAGCACCATATCAACCAGGCCATTAAGGCGCGCGGCGTCATGCAGCGCGACGTCGACTATGTCGTGCGGGATGGTCAGGTCATCATCGTAGACGAGTTCACCGGCCGCCTGATGTTCGGCCGCCGTTATAACGAAGGTTTGCACCAGGCCATTGAGGCCAAGGAAGGCGTCAAGGTCGCGCATGAGAGCAAGACGCTCGCCACGATTACCTTCCAGAATTTCTTCCGCCTGTACAGTAAGCTGTCCGGCATGACCGGTACTGCACTGACTGAGGAGGAGGAGTTCCGCCATATCTACAATCTCGACGTGATCGAGATTCCGACCAACAGGCCGATTGCCCGAAAGGACAATCCGGACGCGGTCTATAAGAACGAGCGCGGCAAGCTGCATGCGGTGATCCATAAGGTCGAGGAGTGCCACGGGAAGGGTCAGCCGATCCTGGTCGGCACGGTGTCCATCGAAAAATCCGAGGAGCTCAGCCATGAGCTGAAAAAGCGCGGCATCAAACACACGGTCCTGAACGCGAAGTACCATGAGAAGGAAGCCGATATCGTCGCGCAGGCCGGCAAGCTCGGTGCGGTGACCATTGCGACCAACATGGCGGGCCGCGGCACCGACATCATGCTCGGCGGCAATGCGGAAACCATGGCGAAGGACGATTTGAGAAAGGCCGGCTACAGCGAGGAGGTCATCGTCGAGGCAACCGGCCATGCGGATACCGATAACGAGGAAATCCTGGAAGCGCGTCAAAAATACAATGAATTGTATAATCATTATAAAACCGAGACCGATGCGGACGCTGAAAAGGTGCGCGCGGCCGGCGGTCTGTATATCCTTGGCACCGAGAGGCACGAATCCCGCCGCATCGACAACCAGTTGCGCGGCCGTGCCGGCCGTCAGGGCGACCCGGGCGAATCCAGCTTCTATATCTCGCTGGAAGACGACCTCATGCGCCTGTTCGGCTCCGAGCGCATCCAGCGCATGATGGAGACGCTTGGTATCGAGGAGGATGAGCCGATCGATCAGAAGATTCTGTCCGGCGCGATTGAGTCGGCGCAGAAGAAGGTCGAGAGCCGCAACTTCCAGGTGCGTAAAAACGTCCTTGAGTATGACGACGTCATGAACAAGCAGCGTGAGATCATTTATGGTCAGCGCCTCAAGGTGCTCTCCGGTGAGGACGTGAAGGAAAACATCATGTCCATGATCGACGACACGATCGACCGCGCGGTAGACGGCGCGGTGGGCGAGCAGAAATATATTGAGCCGCACATGCTGGATCAAATCCGCAGCCGTTTTGTCGGCATTTTCCTGCTGCCGACCGATCTGCAGTACACGGCGGACGAGTGCGACGATCTGACGGCGGATGCGATCAAGAACATTCTGAAGGACCGCGCGCATGAGATCTATGAGAAAAAGGAAACCGAGATCACGCCGCAGATTATGCGTGAATTGGAGCGTGTCATACTGCTGCGCAACGTCGACGAAAAGTGGATGGATCACATCGACGCGATGCAGGAGCTTCGCAACGGCATCGGCCTGCGCGCTTATGGCCAGCACGATCCGGTTATCGAGTATAAGCGCGAGGGCTTCGACATGTTCGACGGCATGATCGACGCCATCCGCGAGGATACGGTTCGTATGATCTTCCTGGCGCGCATCCGCACTCAGGAGGAGCCCAAGCGCGAGCAGGTCGCCAAGGAGACCACGGCCGCGGGTGCGGACGACGGCTCGCTTAAAAAGGAGCCGGTGCGTGCAGGCAAAAAAGTGGGCATGAACGATCCCTGCCCGTGCGGCAGCGGCAAGAAGTACAAGAAGTGCTGCTACCTCAAACAGTAACCATAAGTCAAGGGGGACGTATGTGCGTCCCCCTTTGCCTTTTTTCATACATCCGGCAGTAAGCGGCCGGCGCCGCATAAAAATACGATTGGAGAGGCGCGTTTGCGCGTCAAAAAAATAAGGAGGAAATAAAAAAATGTCCGTAATCAAAATCCGTGATAACATTTACGCCGTTGGTGCACAGGATCCCGACGTCCGCATCTTCCACGGCTACAAGACGCCATTTGGTACGACCTACAACACCTATCTGGTACAGGATGGCGGCAAAAATATCCTGATCGACAACGTCAAGGCTGCGTTTACCGAAGAATATATCCGCAATATCGAGGAAATCATACCACTTGAGAAAATCGATCTGATCATCCAGAACCATATTGAGCCCGACCATTCCGGCTCTCTGCCCGCCATTGCGGCGCGCATCCCGCATGCGCCGATTTACTGCACGGCCGGCGCGCAGAAGGGCATTGCGGCCTACTATGGTCCGGGCTTCAACTGCCACGTGGTCAAGCCGGGGGAAACACTGTGCACCGGAAACTATACCTTCCGCTTTTTCCCTGCGCCGATGGTGCACTGGCCGGACTCCATGCTGACCTATCTGGAGGAAGAGAAAATTCTGTTTTCCAACGATGCGTTCGGCCAACATGTTTGCCTGGACTGCACCTATGACGACGAGCTCGGCCTGGAGCGTTTGATGGAACGCGCGGTTAACTATTACGGCAACATTATTCTGCCCTTCGGTATGCAGGTGCAGAAGATTCTGGGACAGGTCGAGCCGCTTAAGATCGACATGATCTGCCCGTCGCACGGCGTCATTCTGCGCGCCCATATAGCGGACATTGTGTACGCATATGACCGCTGGTGCCACGACCAGGCCGACGAAAACCGTGTCGTCATCGTTTACGACACCATGTGGGGCGGAACCGAGAAGATGGCGAACGAAATCGCCGAAGAACACCGCGAACAGGGTCAGGATGTGCGTGTGTATTGCTTGCGGGACGTGCATTATTCCGAGGTGATGGGCGATCTGGTCGAGGCGAAGTCTATTTTTATCGGCGCGTCCACGCTCAACCGCAATATGATGCCGACGGTTGCCGCGTTCATCACCTATATGAAGGGCCTGTGGCCGAAAAAGCGCACCGGCATGGCATTCGGTTCCTACGGCTGGAGCGGCGAATCCATCGGGCAGGCGGAGGAGATTATGCAGTCGCTTGGATGGGAGATGCTGCCGCAGCGCAAGATGGTCTATATGGGTCTATAAAATACCGGAAAAGGGAGCTGCGGCCAGACCGTAGCTCCCCGAAACAATTCGACGCAGACAAGGCAGTTCCGTCTGTGGAAAACAAATGTGCGTGAAATGCGAGATTTGTCTTGACATTCCGCCGCAAATGCGATATCCTTTTCAAGGATTCGTAACTGATATATGCCCGGAGATTGGTCCGGGCGTTTCTACGGCGCTGCCGGAACAGCGAGGCTATGAGTTACCCCGTACAAGGGACGGGTGTATCATACGCCGAAACGTTGTTTCAGGTGGCTTTTTTTATGCCCGCCGCATATCAGGGAGGAAATGATCATGCAAAAGTACAATATTGTAATCATCGGCGCAGGACCCGCCGGTATTTTCACGGCGCTGGAGCTGCGCCGCCGAAAGTTTGCGGGAAGCATTCTGATGGTGGAGCAGGGCGCGCCGATTGAAAGGCGAGGCTGCCCCAAAAGCCGGACAAAGGAATGCGTCCATTGTCAGCCGTTTTGCCATATCACATCCGGCTTTTCGGGCGCGGGCGCGTTTTCAGACGGCAAGCTCTCGCTTTCCTGCGAGGTCGGCGGTGATCTGCCGGAGCTGATCGGCGCTGAGTTCGCGCAGGAGCTGATCGGCAGCACGGATGAAATTTATCTGGAGTTCGGCGCGGACAGGAGCGTCGAAGGGCAGGGCGTGAACGAGGAGATCAAGGGCATCCGCCGCCGCGCGATCCAGGCGGGGCTCAAACTGGTGGACTGCCCCATCCGCCATCTCGGCACCGAAATGGCGCAGCAGGTCTACGGAGATATCCAACAGTGGCTGCTCGCGCACGATGTGGAGATCCGCTTTGGGACGATCTGCCGCGACGCTGTTATTGAGGACGGAACCTGTGTTGGCGTGGTGCTCGAAAGCGCGCGCGGCGGTGCGCAGGAGACCGTACGCGGCGACCGCATCATCGTCGCCACCGGACGCAAAGGCGCGGGCTGGCTTGAAGGGCTGTGCCGCACCCACGGCATCGCACACGAGGCCGGGCCGGTTGACATCGGCGTGCGAGTCGAGGTGCGCAACGAGGTCATGGAGGAGGTCAACAACCTGCTCTATGAGTCCAAGCTCATCGGCTATCCGCAGCCCTTCGGCAATAAAGTACGCACCTTCTGCCAGAATCCGGGCGGATTCGTCAGCCAGGAAAATTATGACGACGGCCTGGCCGTGGTCAACGGGCACAGCTACAAGAATCTGAAAAGTGAGAACACCAATCTTGCCATCCTGTGCTCGCACCACTTCCAGCACCCGTTTGACCAGCCGATTGCCTACGCCAAGAAGATCGGCGAGCTGACGAACATGCTGGGCGCGGGACATCTGCTGGTGCAGCGCTACGGCGATATCCTGGAGGGCAAGCGCACCTGGCAGGACGAGCTGAGCCGCTCCAACGTCCGCCCGACGTTGCCCGACGCGGTGGCCGGCGACATCACGAGCGCTATGCCCTATCGCACCATGATGAATATTATCAATTTTATCCGCGCGGTCGATCAGGTCGTGCCCGGGTTCGCGGCGGACGAGACGCTGCTCTACGCGCCCGAACTGAAGTTCTACTCGAACCGCGTGCGCATGAATGACCGTCTCGAAACGAGCGTCCGCAACCTCCACTGCCTCGGAGACTCTTCGGGCTGGACGCGGGGGCTTATGATGGCGTCGATTATGGGTGTGCGCATGGCGCAGTTGATTACGGAATGATAAATAGGCATATAAAATAACAATTGGCAATTAAATTCTGGCACAAAAAAGCGACCGTACCTTTTCGATGTGGACGATCGCTTTTCTGTTGGCGCATCCGGAGACGGCGCGGCAAATCATACGAAGGATGATTGAAAAATGCGGAAGCGTGCGTTACAGGGGAGGCACGCTTTGGAGAAACAGAGTCATCCGCAGAATCGGAGCCGCAGCGCCGTCTTTCCGGAGCGCCGGGAGTAAAAGGGATAGGGATGATATAATAGGAAAGTTGGGGACGCTAAGTAAGAAACAGGGAACCGCGTGGGTTTGTCCCCTATGCTTACAAGTATAGAGCGGATTTGTGTGTATTTTGTGTACGCATCGGGAAGGTTGAATGGAATTTGCGTGAAAAAAACTCCGCCCGCTGGAGCAGCGGACGGAGTGTGCGTTTAATCGATATACTTCATGGGGTCGACATTGACGTCGTCCACCAGAACCTCAAAGTGGAGGTGGGGCCCGGTGGAGTTACCGGTATTGCCGGACAGCGCGATGGTTTGTCCTTTTTCGACTACATCGCCGACTTCAACCTTGA